>CAZRZU010000097.1:0-6763 GCA_964604615.1 uncultured Oscillospiraceae bacterium | reverse complement strand
CGGAATCAGGATAAGCTGTTGCTACAGCTGTATCGCTTGTTCCTGTAGGTGCAGGGTTTTCCATGTCAAAGGATGCACTCTGTGTCTTAGCATAAGCTAAAAGCGCATCATCTGTCATATCAGCCGCACTTGCAGACAAACTAAACGCCGGAACAATAGAAAGGACCATTGCAAGGGAAATTACAATGGCCACAAAACGTTTAAGTTTCATTTTTAATTTCCTCCAATAAATTATTTTCCTATTATATAAGTCGGTTACCACCACTTTGACTAACGCCCACAACCAAGGCTCCCTCGCCGAGGGAGCTGTCAGCTATGCTGACTGAGGGAGCGCGACAAATACTCGCACACTCCATTGTTGCAATCACCTAATCAAGTCAATTGGTATAACTCCAAATTCCGCATTATTTCAGTTACCACTCCGAAACAATCTGAACCGCTTCTCCCCAAGTTACCACTCCCGGAAAGTTGCGCATATTTAATAGGAATCACTATTAAATTTTCGCCTTTCGGCAAGATGAACGTGAAAACCGCCTCTACCTCTGTCGACCTCAGTGGTATTTTTTGAGTCTGCATTTCCACAAATTAAAGTTATTATTATAGGCAAAAAGGGCGCAAAAACCCCACTCTTAGCCTATTATACAGAGATATAATACCACTCCAACCATCAATTGTCAACCCCTTTTTTCACACCCTTCAAGCCAGTGGGGACGGGGCTTTTTTGGCTTGAAATCGAGCCATTTTTGCCCCGTCCCCACTGGCTTGATTAAAAGGTATTACCGTCTCCTTCTAATCTGACCCAATTTATACCTTGATATGCCTGTAACTCTGGCTATGTGCCTGTCAGAAAACGTTTTTCTCAATTCATTTAACAAACTTTCAAGTCTTTCGGGTGATAAATAAAGGGTATCTTCAGGTTTTTCTACTCCTAATTTCGTGAGAACCTCAACCATTTCATCATCAGTGGGTTTTGTGTTGTCGTTCAGCTCAAAATCTATCTCTTCCTCCACATTATGAAAAGGCACAAATTCGGCATTTGGCATCATATCAAACAGAAATTCGGTGTCTGTCAAGCCTTGCTTATCCGACAAATAATCTCCGTAGCTGCTCCACGGATAGTCCGCTATATTTTCCACAATGCCTGCTTTCACAGGATTTTGATGCACATAACGTATGACGTGAACAAAATATTCATCCACCTCAACAACACGGCTTTTGTACCTGTTTTCCATTAAAACCCCGCTACGGTCATACTTAATATTGAACCACTGAGCATATTTGCCGATAAGTCGCCTCATTATGTCAGAAATATCCTTTAAGTTTTTTTCTTTCACTATGAGATGTACGTGATTACTCATCAGACAATACGCATAAATCTCAAATCCGAATTTGTCCTTCAGCTCCGCCAAAATTTCAAGCAATTTACTGCGGTCATAGCTTTCAAGAAAAATTTTTTGTTTATTCAGCCCTCGGAACATAACATGATATATTCCACTGTTGCTAAACTCGCGCGCTGTTCTGGTCATTTTTACCACCTCAAATTGATTATACCACCGTCCTGCTCGCAAGTCAACAACTTTCAAGCCAGTGGGGACGGGGCTTTTTTGGCTTGAAATCGAGCCATTTTTGCCCCGTCCCCACTGGCTTGAAGGAGTTAGATGTCGTCTTCGGGGAAGCTTGCGTTGCCGTACCACAGCGGCATAAAGTTTTCCTCGTCTACTATTTCCATCTTTGGGGACTCCTCTTTTGCAAACGGTAATCCAAGCTCTTTCAGCTTATCAATTTTTACAGGGTACATTATATATACAAAATCCTCGTTCAAAAAATCGCCTCCTTGGCAATTTGTATGCACAAGGAGGTCTGTTTATTCCATATTGCGCCTGTAGTAGAACAGATATTGTTGAGCAAAGCCGCTCAGGCTTCCAAATATTTTTTCTCCGTCGCTTTTTGCGTCCGCTTCCCTGCTACCGAACTCTTCACACATAACCCTTTTTATCCACACATCGCTGGGAAAAAGGTCGTACTTTGCCAAAGAAAAAAGCATAACGCAATCGCACACCTTGTCCCCCACTCCGTAAAGAGCCATAAGATGCCCTCTTGCATCAGGGGTTGGCATGGTCTCCAAAAAAGCTCCGTCAAGCTCTCCTTCCAGAACAGCTTCAACACACTTTTTAAGATAAGGTGCCCTGTACCCAACACCAAGAGCGCGAAAATCCTCTTCCGACAAATCAGCCAATTCCTCCGGGGTTGGGAAAGTGTAAAAATCCCCGGGAACGTTTATTTTTCTGCCGTATTTTTCGCAAAGCTTTTTCACCGTGGATTTAATTTTAGGAATACTTGAACGTTGAGATATAATAAAGCTCATGAGAGTTTCAAAAAATTCCTGTTTAAGTATGCGTATGCCCGAGCCGTACTCCACAGCCTTCTCCATCAGAGGGTTTATTGCAACCTTTGATTTAATAAGAGCATAGTCCCTTTCCATGTCCAGATATTTTATCCAGAAACTTTCATCCTCACAGTCTGTGGTGAGCTCTATACCACAGGGAGTGTTTACAAGCCTTGCCCAGAAACCTCCCGCCACACCTTCATACCCTCCGTCAACCTCTTCCCAACGGAAGCACTGACCGCAGTCAAAGGTGTGGTTTAGGTCAAAGTCTTTATTTGAAAGTAAAATCGTTTTCATATTAATCACCGCTAACAGATTATCACAAATAATCCTCCTAGTCAACGCATATACATAGGGTAAAGGATGTGAAAAAATGAAATTATTCTTCTTTTTACCTATATATTATATAGTGACTTGCTTCACAATACCTTTCATTACCACTCTGTTTATACCAAATGAGCCTTCTGTTGCAGATGCCCCCCATGAGGACACCATCACTGTTTTTAACCACACAGACAGAACAACCTACACCATGAATACAACAGATTACATTACGGGAGTAGTCGCGGCGGAAATGCCTGCCGCTTTTGGAGAGGAAGCATTAAAAGCTCAGGCAGTTGCAGCGCGGACATATGCCTTGTACAAAGCAGCATCCGTGGACCATCCGGCGGATGTATGCACAGACCACAATCATTGTCAGGCATTTTTTACAGAAACCGAAATGCGTACCAATTGGGGAAGCGATTATGATTTTTATTACGAAAAAATAAATTCCGCCGTGTATTCTACACAGGGAGAAATACTCACTTACAACGAAGAACCCATCATGGCGGTTTTTCACTCCATGGGCGGAGGTCAGACGGAGAGCTGCGCCGATGTGTGGGGCACAGAGGTTCCATACCTTGTAAGCGTTCCCAGCCCCGGAGAAGAGACTGCATCCAATTACCGTTCAACGGTAATTGTTACATTTGAAGACTTTAAAAACACAATTCTTGCCCAATACCCCAATGCAACAGTTTCTTCCTATTTGGATGTTTCGGCACCTGTGCTTACCCAAGGAGGGCACGTTAAGAGCATAATCATAGGTTCAGTTACCGTAACGGGTTCAGCTATGCGCACAATGTTTGACCTGAGAAGCACAAAGTTTGACATTTCCTTTGCAGACAACAACGTAATTTTTTCTGTTACCGGCTACGGCCACGGTGTGGGAATGAGCCAATACGGAGCAAATGCCATGGCCCAAGGGGGCAAAACATACAAAGAAATTCTGTCTCATTATTATCCGGGTACAACCCTGACTGAATAATTTTTCGCAACTTTGTCAATCCTCACATATGAGGAGGAGTGACTATGAATAAAAAAACGCATCTTTTATACTCTGTTATTTCATTGTGTGCAGTAGCGGCATATTGCGGCTTTATTGTAAAAAATTCCATAAGCCGTGTTAACACAGTGGAAGAAACCTTACCCTATTTCGTCCAAGAGGAATTTGACCTTCCACCCGAAGTTACCGAACCGACTGTTCGTGAGGCAGTAACAATTCAAAAAAATGTGGCAGAAATTCTCCCTAAGGAAGACGCTCCCACATCCGTTGCCACTGAGGAGCCGAGCATGCAGCCAACCTTTGAGGGCTTTTCACCTATACTCCCTGCGGAAGGCACGGTTACCAAAAATTTTTCCCTTAAGCATGTTTACAACCCATCCACAGACGACTGGAGAGCCCACACAGGAATTGATATTACCGCTTCACTGACGGATGCCGTTTTTGCAGTTGAAGACGGCACGGTCACCGCCTGTTATCAGGACCCTTTGTGGGGTAATGTGATTGAAATTGACCACGGCGAATACGTAAGTATTTACAAAAACCTTTCAACACTTATTATGGTTAAAGAAGGCGACAGTGTTACACGCGGCGAAAAAATTTCAGGAGCAGGGCAATCTGCCGCATGTGAAAAGGGCGAGGCACATGTTCATTTTGAAATGCGCCACTACGGCGAATACACAGACCCACTGGAGTTGATTGGTTGACATTGCACTTTTTTGATATTATAATGTAGGTAATATATTCAAAAAAGGTGATTGTCATGATTGATGTAGCAATTATCGGCGGAGGTCCTGCGGCATTAAGCGCCGCAATATATGTTTCCAGAAGCGGTAAAAGCTGTACGGTTTTCGAAAAGAAATTTATAGGCGGACAAGTTTCCACAACCTTCGAGGTGGATAATTACCCGGGGTTTGACAATGCTCCCACAGGAATCGAGCTTGCCGAAAAAATGTTTTCCCATGCGTCAAAATTTGGTGTAAATTTCAGGTATAATGCCGTTAAAGAGCTTGTGCTCCACGGCGACGAAAAAAAGATAATTACAGCAAAAAAAGAGTTTACGGCAAAGAGCATAATCCTGGCAACAGGTGCATCTCCTGCATTACTGAATGTTCCGGGAGAACGCGAGTTTACGGGAAAAGGTGTGAGCTATTGCGCCACCTGCGACGGAATGTTTTTTAAAGACAAAACCGTTTGTGTTGCAGGAGGCGGTAATACCGCTGTTGAAGATGCGCTGTATCTTGCGCCTATAGGAAAAAAGGTTTATATAATTCACCGCAGAGATGAATTTCGCGCATCACCTGTTTTGGTGGAGAGACTCAAAAAACACGAAAATGTGGAATTTGTCTTAAACAGCCAAGTTACACAGGTTTCCGGTGAGGATGCTCTCTCTTCCGTTACAGTTGTTTCAAAGAGCGGCGAAGAGCGCACTGTTAATGCTGACGGGCTTTTTGTCGCAGTTGGCATAAACCCTGCAAACGAGCTTTTTAAAGATGAAATCAACTGCGACCAATACGGCTTTGTTATTACAGACGAAACCATGGCAACAAATATTCCGGGAGTGTTTGCCGCAGGCGACATTCGCCAAAAGCCCTTGAGACAAGTTGTTACCGCAGTAAGCGACGGAGCAATCGCAGGAGAAGAAGCCGCAAAATATGCAAACGAAAGTAATGTGTAGTCGACAGGCTGCACATTTTCCTTTACAAAAAAGATTTAATGTGATATAATTCCCCCATAAAAACACTATGAAAGAAGGAAACAAACATGAAAAAATTAACACTTTTTTCAGCCGTTATGCTTATGATCTGCCTTGTTTTCTCAACAGCAGTTTCTGCGGCAGAAGGCGACATTCAGGTGTATATCGACAACGAACCTGTTGTTTTTGATGTACCTCCCCAGCTTATCAATGACAGAACAATGGTTCCCATGCGTGCTATTTTTGAACAGCTCGGTGCTACCGTAACATGGGATGACGCAACAAAGACAGCAACAGGCACCACAGAAACAACTGTTGTTACTGTAACAATCAACTCTACAACAATTACAATCAACGGTGTAGCTCAGACTATGGACGTTGCTCCTCAGATTGTTGATTCCAGAACTCTCGTTCCCGTAAGATTTATCTCCGAAGCCTTTGCTTGCACAGTTGAATGGGACGGTGTGAACCGCATAGTTTACATTTCTACAACACCTGTTCAGGAACCCACGGAAGTTGTTACTGAAATAGCAACTGAAGTTGTTGAAGAAGTAACAGAAGAACCTACTGAAATTATTACTGAAATCGTTACTGAAGTCGTTGTTCCTGTTGAATATTCCTACTACAAGGATTCTCTCGTTGCATTCCCCACATACGACTCCGTAACAGGTGCAGCATATGTGGATTATGCGTTTAGCGATGAAACTTATGCATTTTTCTACGAATATACAGATGATGCTGACGTTGAGTTTTATTTGGATGCACTTGTAGAAGAAGGCTGGGCTGAATATTCTTCCGATTACGATTCTTCTGACAACACACAGCGCTACTACTATGTAAACGGAGAGTGTCTTATTGGAATTATTGTTCAGTATTCCGAAGACGAAGTTTGGATTCTTTACATGGCTCCCGACTATTACGCAGAATCCGACAGCAGCGATGATTACGAATTCTATGATGCTGAAGTTGACTTCCCCACATATGACTCCGTAACAGGTTCAAGGTATAAGAACTTCTATCCGGCTGAAGATGCTGATGACTTCAACATCGCAGCATACGAGTATGTCGATGCTGATACATTCTACTCCTACATCTATGCACTCAGAGATGACTACGGCTGGAAGATTTATGACACAAAATCCGACGATGTAAACTTTACATACACGGTATATATGTACAAGGGTAATACTTTGATTGCAATTGTTGCAGAGCTTAAGTACGACGAAGTTTGGATTCTTTACAGATAATTGAATCAAACATGCTCAAGGCAGCTTAAAAGCTGCCTTGAGCATGTCGATAACACTCTATCGACACGCGACCTCAAAGGCGGACTAACGTCCTTCAGCACTTTGAGGTCTGT
>CAZRZU010000096.1:0-6817 GCA_964604615.1 uncultured Oscillospiraceae bacterium | reverse complement strand
GGAGGGAAAATAGCCATGGATTACAGTGTTGTAAAATATCCGAGAACTCAGCATCTTCAAGGATCAAGACTGCAGGAAGGCGATGAGGATTTAAGGCAGATTCCCTTTAGTGATATTTTTGGAAAAAACATTGTGATAGAAGAAAAAATAGATGGTGCGAATTCTGCCGTTTCATTTGATGATAAAGGAAATTTGCTTCTGCAGAGCAGAGGACATTATCTGACAGGCGGGTACAGTGAACGACACTATAATTTGATGAAGCAATGGGCTAACAATAATAAAGATTTATTTTATTCCGTGCTTGGATGCAGATATATAATGTACGGAGAATGGATGTATGCAAAACACACGGTTTTTTATGATGCACTTCCTGACTACTTTATGGAGTTTGACATTTATGACAGAGAAAAGGCCATTTTTTTAGATACCGATTCCCGTAAGAAATTTACTGAAAAAATGATGGTGGTACACTCCGTTCCCGTGCTTTCACGAGGAGTTTTTAATTCAAAGGAAAGTATACTTGCCTTTTTGGGAAACTCAAACTACATAACCGAAAACCATATTGAGGTGCTCAGGAGTTTAGCAGAAAAGCAGGGGCTTGATGTAGAACGGCAAGTCAGAGAAACTGATCCTTCTTTGACAATGGAAGGCTTATATATAAAGGTTGAGGCCGGGGGCGAGGTAAAGCAGAGAGTAAAATATGTGAGAAATTCTTTCTATCAATGCGTGAACGCTTCGGGCAGTCATTGGCAGCAAAGACCGATCATTCCAAATCAACTCAGTAAAAAAGGTGAATAAAATGAATAGACATAATGAGTTTAGAAAAATAACAGATATTATTCCAATAAACACCTATGATATTGACTGGACAGGCTTTTATAATACAGGTCTGAAATCTGTTTTTGACAAAATGGGAAAAACTAATCAGAATCCAGCATATCATGGTGAAATTGATGTACTCACTCATACTAAGATGGTGTGCGAAGAAATTATCAAGCAACCCGAATATAAGAATGGAAGCGAAAAGGACAAGACGATCCTTTTCTGGGCAGCATTACTTCACGATATAGGAAAAACGGTTTGTACCAAAGAGTGTGATGGTGAGCTAAAATCACCTTATCATTCATCTAAGGGTGCTGTGATGGCAAGAGCGCTGCTCTGGAGAGATTTTGGGCTTTGCGGAAGCTTTGAAAAACAGCAGCTGCGCGAAGCGATTTGTACTTTGATACGCCATCACTCTTTCCCGCCTTATGCCCTAAGTTACGAAAATGCTGATTTAAGATTGTTGAAAATTGCGGCAAACGGAGAACTTGCAAGGAACTTTTCAATTGAAAAGCTATGCGCATTAGAAAGAGCGGATGCTCTTGGAAGAATTTATTCGAGTACGGACGATGTGTTAGATAAAATAGAGTGTTGTAAGGTACTTGCCGATGATCTGAAATGCTTGAAAAAGTCTTATGAGTTTGCCAACGATTTTTCGAAGCGTGCATATTTTAAAGGAAAGACCTCGTGGAAAGAGCAAGATGTGTTTAACGATTCCTGGGGAACGGTGATCTTGATGGCAGGACTACCGGGTACAGGAAAAGATACGTATATAAAAGAAAATTATTCTCATCTCCCTGTGATCTCGCTTGACGAGATCAGAAAAGAGTTCAATATATCGCCCTCTGCCAAGCAAGGAAAGGTTGCCGCCATCGGTCGCGAAAGAGCCCGAGAATATTTGAGAAAAAAGCAACCTTTTGTTTGGAACGCAACGAATATAACGACGCAAACAAGAGATATGCAGATATCGCTTTTCGAAGATTACGGCGCTTGTGTAGAAACCGTTTTTTTAGAAACGGAATGGGGCGAACAAATCAACCGCAACAGGGATCGAGAAGCGGAGGTGCCGACAGCCGTGATCGAAAATATGCTTTCAAAGCTCGTGCTGCCCGAAAGATATGAAAGCGAAAAGGTTTTATGGAAAATAGTATAATAATTTTGAAAGGAACTAATAAAATGAACAACAATTTAACCGAAATGATTTTTATAATGGACCGTAGTGGTTCTATGCAGAGCTTGGTGTCAGATACAATTGGCGGCTACAACAGTATGATTGATAAGCAAAGAAACGAAGACGGCGAGGCATCAGTTACAACAGTATTGTTTGATGATAAGTATGACATTCTTTTTGAAAATACTGACATAAAGAAAGTACCTGAGCTTACGGATAAAGAATACTATGCCAGAGGAATGACCGCACTTTTGGATGCAATCGGCAAGACTATCAACCAAGTTGCAGCGAGACATAGTAACTCCGTTGATAGCGCTGTTCCTGCCAAAACTGTTGTGGTTATTATCACCGATGGCATGGAAAACGCAAGCAAGGAATACAATCTTTCTACTATAAAATCAATGGTTGAAAAGCAGAAAAATGAGTTTGGTTGGGAATTTGTATTTATGGGTGCTAACATTGATGCCATTTCTGTCGCAGGAAGCATGGGAATTGATGCAAGCCGAGCAGCTAATTATCATGCCGATGGTGTCGGGACGGCAATTAATTTTATGGCTGTTGGTAAAATGTTCACATCGGTCAGAAAAGGTAATAACGTAGCAGACAACTGGAAGGACGACATAGAGAAAGACTATAAGAACAGAAAGAGATAATCATTATTCATGTGCGGGAGGTATTTATTATGGGTTTTCTTAGTGACTTACTTGATAAATTGCTTGGAAATAAAGAAACTGTAATTGCTACACAGAAAGTGGGTTCTTCACCTATTCGTTCTTCTGTAAAAGAGAGTCTGGAAAAAGCGGGAGACCCTATCTCCTATAAAGATGCTGTCTCGTATGAACATATAAAGCGAGAATTTGGTAATGGATTCCTATTCTCTCCAGAAGCGATGCAAGTGAGCGAACGTGAAGTTGATTTTTTTACAAGCGGCTCTCGGCATGACATCGAGGAGAAATATTGCGGGACTAATATTGCAATCTTTGAAAGCACAAAATACAAAACCATCGTGCGTCTCAGCCTTAGTATTCCTACTTTTGATTCGGGTGACAGAGAGTACGATTCGTGGCATGATTTATTTCTGTTGCAGGAGCATAACGGAATCCTCCGAGCAGTTTATTGCAAGGGCGGATACCGGGTTGCCCATGTCGAAGGGTATGCACAGGTATATCAATATCCGGAGCCTCTCAAAAAATACTTTCAAGATGTAATCCCAGAAAATAAATCTTTGAAGTAAACATTCGATCTTCCAGCTCGCAAAGAACCTCGGTTCAAGCTCGGCGAAGGATTTTATTTTGAATTTGATGAGGTATCTAACGGGATGGGCGGATACCGTAAGATAAATGTATATCTCTTAAAAATTGATGATCCTTCTTTCAAGTGTCGCATTGTCGATGAAAGTGGCATGATTGAAAACTTCCCCGGTGTTGAGAAAGGTGATTGGATAAAAGAATTGGAATTTCCACTTGGTAAAAAAACGCAGTTTCGTTTTTGGATTTACGCTTACAAGGATGGAAAAGCCTCGGTTGAATGGACTTTGCAACCCGATGGCAGATATTTTGAGGACGAGGATGGATTTGGTGCTGAAAACTGCGAAGCAATCACTCTGTATTCTTACATAGATACCAACGGAATTTTTACCGAGCCGTTCAAGCATAGATAAAGCGAAACATACTTGGCAAGCAGGGCACGGCGGTACCCACTCGTGCAAAATTTATAAGCCCCTGCCGAAGCAGGAGCTTATAAATCGCTTGTCTGGGAAACATCCCCGAACCCCTTTAACACAGATTTCATCTGTGGCTACGCATCGTTCCAATGCTAATTTGTGCCAGTGGGGACGGGGCAAAAATGGTTCGATTTCGAGCCAAAAAAGCCCCGTCCCCACTGGCTCTATTCTTCGGCAGTTTCGCCGTCTTTCATTTCTGGCGGAACAAACGAGAAGTCATTATCCCAATATTTGTCCAAGTCTTCATCAGAAATAGAACCAATGATTGCTTTGCCAACATCTTCGGACAGACCTTGTTTGGTGAGTCTATTAAGCAATATGTTCCTTTGTTGTTCGGCATTTAATGCCTTGAACTCTGTAGCCGTACCTCTAACAAGATATAGATGTTCCAGATATGCTGATTGTGCTTCTTTTAACTGGTTATACCTTGCTTCTTCTGTGTCAGTCAATTCATAGCCGGTGGCTATTAGTTTTTCGTATGCTTCTATGGATGGAGATATAAGGGCATACATTTCAGCAGCTCTGTCGCTTGCTGTCTCGTCAACCCAGCCATAATTTTCATAATGATTTTTATATGCATTGACTGCATTTGCGAGTTCTTCTTCTGGTGTAATTTGCTCCGCAATTGGGGTGCCAGCTATCCATAATTTAAAACCGTCGCCAAAAGCTTCCCCGAAATTGTCATAGCTATAATCGTATTCGTATTGACTACGAACCTTTTGGTTAGCATTATTTTCAGCGCCAACTAATACATCTTGTGCATCTCTTATTTGTTTATCTTTTTTTAAAGCAAGATTCTTTTCTAATTCGGCGTTTTCGTCTTTTAACAAACGAAGTTGTTCTTCGTCCATAATAGAGATAGTGCCGTTGTCTGCAAGCTTTTGAAGTTCTTCGATTTTAGTTGTACATTCATCAATTTGTTCTTCTAAATCCTTAACCTCATCTGTAGTTTTATCGAATGCAGAAACAGACTCTTCAAGCGTCTCTTTTAATTTTTCGCTCTTATGAATAAAATTATCAATACCCTCAATAACTTTACTTACAACAAACGATGCCAACATCGACAAAGCAATGTTTCCAACTAACGCCAATCCCTTCATAGCTACGCTTGCAGCCTTAGCACCCAACGTCTGTTGTTTTAAAGCGGCATTGTGATCAATTGCGGCTTGGCGAGCTTTTTGATTGGCTTGAACTAAGTCGTCAGTTGTGCGAATTTGCCCTTCTGTCTCTTGTCCCCATCGAGCAATCCATTTGTGATTTTCATCCAAAGAATCCGAATAATCTTGCCATGACTTTGAACCTGTCTTGACCGCCTTATCCCAATCGTTTAAGGCGGATAAATAATCATCTAATTCTCCTACTTCAGCGGTTGATGTATCAAAAATGTAGTTGTCAATGTTGCCGCTATCAACTCGAATTTTGTCCGCGCCGAAAGTGAGCCAATCAGCATTTTCTCTATTCCCGTACAACCTCTTCCAAACACTATCCACTTGCAAGGAGGCTTGGGCTAAATTGCCCGTTTCTTTAGTGAGTTTTTGTATTTCTACATGTCTGTCATAAATTGCTTGCCCTATTTGGTTAAACGACCTACCAAATACGCCTATCTTAGCCGTCCATTTATCTATATCACCATCGAATGTTTTGAATATCGTACTATTGCTTTAAGATGTTTGTGGAGAACATCACTATTGCTTTTATAAGGCGTTTGTGATATAATATGATAAAAATATTCTGGGGGCTATGATATGCTTTATTATTGTAATAAGTGTGGACTTGTAAGAAGTCAATATGAAAAGTTAGAACACATGTGTGAATTTTGCCACAATAACCTATCAATAGTTCCTCAAGGTTATTATGTAATTAGTGCTGGCATGGATGCTAATGAAAAAAAACTACTCAGAGAAGAACTTGTCAAAACATCGCCAAACTATAACGAGGATTTATTTAATCAACGCTACTATTGGGAAATTGAACTTAATAATCGTTCTCATAGCAATCTACAAAAAATCAAAGCAGTCCAACAACAAACCTCAAATGCCCCCAAATGCCCAACTTGTCAATCTACAAACATCAGAAAAATAGGTGGGGTAGAGCGAGGTGCTTCTATCTGGGCTTTTGGTCTGTTTAGCAAGAAGATAAATAAGAGTTTCAAGTGCGAGAGTTGTAGTTATACGTGGTAAAATATAATTTTATTAAATAAAAGGAGGATTCAATATGTTTTGCCCATTTATCAAGGGAGAATGCAATGCCAGTGGGGACGGGGCAAAAATGGTTCGATTTCGAGCCAAAAAAGCCCCGTCCCCACTGGCTTGATGTTGAAAATAGCGAACAGAACATGAGATAAAATTGTTCAAAGGAACCCGATGTAGCCAAAATGGCGAGAGGAAAACGGTGTAGAATTTTCTGAAAACATGTACGGCTATACGAGGGTATGCCGTATATGTTTTCGGGAAATAGTGCTATAATAAAAAATACCCCTTTGGCTAATCCAAAGGGGTATTATCATCTGAAAAACTGCACGCTCTGCATGTTTTATTGAAACAATAAATTAGACAAGGAAAATCGATGCAGAGCTGTTCGAAGTGACCCGAAGCCGTACAAAGGTACTGCGAGTGGTCAGTTCGGGCAGTAGCACAAATATGTACAATAAAAACGGAGTGCCGAGGCACTCCGTTACTTATGAATTTAATTTGTGCGTTCTGCGCGATTTAAATTGCTATTGAAAATGGCGAATAGAAAATGAGGTAAAATTGTTCAAAGGAACCCAAGGCTATACAAAGGTATGCCTTGCGGTGAGTTTGGACGATTTTAACCATTTTATATCGTCATTTAGTCGCCGAAGCAAACACCGATAGCCTTCGCCATCTGCACAAGTTCACCGTTGGGGTCAACATTCTTAGTCTTCTGACCGATAACGTCTTCCAAGGAAGCATATGTCATTTCATCGCCGTGAAGAGCAACGATGTTACCAAACTTACCTTCCATAGCCAACTTAACAGCTGCATAGCCGTAACGAGAAGAAAGAACTCTGTCGTGACCTGTTGTTGTACCGCCGCGCTATGTATGGCCGAGGATTGTGGAGCGAGCTTCTGTGCCGCAAA
>CAZRZU010000095.1:0-6866 GCA_964604615.1 uncultured Oscillospiraceae bacterium | reverse complement strand
ACGCATTGGAGCCCATTTCCTTAAGCTTTTTAATTTTAAATTCGTTAATAGAATCGGGCAGCGCCACACCGACACCTGCAAAATCCTGATGATTGCAAGTACCCTTAATTTCAACATGCTTGCCGTTAAGGAAGAAGCCTTCCTTTGTGAATGCAAGTGTTCTTATACCAAAGGTTGTTGTATAAGTGTCCACTACGTTGCCGCCCTGAAGGATAATTGTCTCCGCTGTGTAGAGCACAGGGTTGTCAATATCCCACAGCTGAGGATTTTTAACAGTCATGCTCTGCTTTACAACACCCTCAGAAATCATGGCTACTTCAAACTCATCCGAAACCTGGGCAACCTCATTGCCGTCCTTGTCGTAAATTGTTGTTTCAAGCACAGCCTTTTCGCCATTTGCGTATTCGTTAACAATTGTTGTTTCAACATCTACAACCGCTTCGTTTTCACTAACGGATGGTGTTGTCACGTACGTACCCCACTTTTTAACATGGAGCTTGTCTGTTACGGTAAGGTATGTGTGACGATAAATGCCTGCGCCTTCATACCACCAGCCTTCGTACTTGTCCGCTTCAACCTTTATGAAAATGCAGTTTGTACCTTCTTCGCCGTATTTAAGATACTGGGAAATATCGTAAGAGAAAGAAGAATAGCCCGAAAAATGACTGCCAATGAGGTGACCGTTAACCCAGACTGTTGCATTTCTGGAAATGCCGTCAAATTCAACAGACACACTCTTGCCCAGATATTCCTCCGGAAGGTCAAACTCCTTTCTGTAACAACCAATGCCCTGAGGCAGGTAACCCTGAGCATCCCATTCATTTTTCGAAAAATTACCTTCCACAACCCAGTCATGAGGCAAATTAACCTTTTTTAGAAGGCTCTTATCAAGCTTTATTTCTACTTCTTTATCGTTATATGCAATGGCAAGCCATTCGCCGTCCTGGCGCTTGTCACACACAGTGACACCGCCTGTGCAACCTGCCTTAATAGCATACTGAACCTCGATGTCCCCGGCATAAAAATCCCAGTTTGCATCAAAGCACTCTTTAATTCTGTTCATATTCATTTCCTCCTTGCAATTATTTAAAAAGGCAGTTTTGAAAACATACAAAACTGCCTCTATTTTTATTCTTCAAAATTTGACTCAATTAATGCTTCCAATGCATCAACCGCTGCCTGTTCATCTTCGCCTTCAGCACTGATTGTAATTTCCGTTCCCCTTGCAACACCTAAAGAAAGCACACCAAGCAAGCTCTTTGCATTAACCTTTTTGTTTTCTTTTTCAACCCAGATACCACACTTAAATTCGTTTGCCTTCTGAATGAAAAATGTAACCGGGCGAGCATGAAGACCAACCTGGTTCTGAACAACAACCTGTTTAACTACCATAGTTATTTCTCCTAACAGTAATATTTATATTTATTAAACATATTTTAATACTTTTATTCTAATATGTCAAGAGGTGTTTTAGCCTTAGCTGTGAACTTTCTCCGCAATTCAGTCAATATTCATGACAGCATCCTGAGCTGTACCCTCCAGTCCTTCCACATTTGTATAACTGTCGGGCACATTGCCAACAATGAGAGTACGGGACACAGGCACGTTATTTTCAACCGTAACGGAGGAATGCATGGTAGGTATGTATATTCCCACCTTTGTTTCCACCCTGAAGGAAAGCATATATACAGTCTGGTTGATGCCCTGTGCGGCAAAGGTTTCTTCGGCTGTAACCGACGTGTTTGCCAATATTAAAAATTTAACGGGAATATTGGGGCCCATACCTGCAAAAAAAGGGTATGGCACAAAATTGCCTGCCGGAATATTTGCCTCAATTTCTTCCATGTCTGCAATGCGCTCTTTTAACCCTATTGTTATTTTTGTTATAAGCAGATTAACATCTGCGCTGTTCATTGTAACTGCAGCAATTTTCCCCTCGCCGTCCTTTATTAAATTTACAAAAACATATTCACCCTCCTTCATTGCTTCGTCCATAATACCATTTAACGTGTTTGACACTGCGTTTTCTGCATAGCCCTTTGCAATTGATATTATGAACGGTCTGATTTTGATATTAGTCCATACAAAAATCATAACCAATGCAATCAACGGGATTAATATGTATTTTAAAACTGCTGTACCGCGCTTCTTTTCATAAAGCGGAACCATGCTCAGCCGCATATAAAGCCACCTCTGTTCATTATATGCAAAAAAAGAGGTTTGGACACTACCAAACCTCTTTTTAATTATCCTCTAAGATGTTCTACCAGCTTTTCCACACCAATAGCATAGCTTTCCTTGCCGTAGCCTGCCACCTGACCTATGCAGTAAGGCAAGGTTACACTGTTGGCACGGAAGCTTTCGCGGGAGTGAATATCCGACATGTGAATTTCAATAGTGGGTATGCCAACAGCGCTGATGGCATCTGCAATTGCGTAGCTGTAATGAGTGTATGCGGCAGGATTTATAACAATGCCGTCATACTTTTTATATGCTCCGTGGATTACGTCAACAATTGCTCCCTCGTGGTTAGACTGGAAACAATCCATTTCACAGCCAAGCGCCTTTGCCTTGTTAACCGTGAGGCTTTCAATTGTTTCCAATGTATCGTGCCCGTAAATTTCAGGCTGACGAATGCCCAGCATGTTCATATTAGGTCCGTTAATAAGTAATAATTTCATGGCAATTCTCCTTTTTTCTCATTTTACCGAAGGTAAAATATATCGAAAATCCCATTGGGGATTTATATCGAGCCTTATCACAGGAATGCAGATGCAAGCTGATAAATACAAGGCAGGCTCACAAGAGCAAACAAAGTTGTTATGAATATAACCTCAACAGCATACTTTTCGTCCAGGTCATATTCCTTGGCAAGTATTGCTACCATTGTTTGTGCAGGCATTGCTACCTGAAGTATTAATGCCAGCATTGCAACAGTGCTCATAAAGCCTGCGGGAAGCAAGCTCAGCAAAAAAATCAGCACACAGGGCATAAATACCATCTTTGTAAAAGTGAGCAAATATACAGCCGGGCGCTTAAGAGCACTTACCACATCAGCACGCGCCATTGTTGCACCTATGAAAAGCATGGACAAGGGTGTTGTCGCACTGCCCACAGCTGTGAGGGAAGAATTTAATACCCCGGGAAGCTTGACTCCCACAATGAGCATAACAAGCCCCACCGCAAAGGACATTGTGCATATGTTGAACATGTTTTTGAGCTTTTTCAAGCCCTTTTCACCGCTTATTGCACTTAAGCCAAAGCTCCACAAAAGACCGTCGTTAACAAGGTTATAGAACACTGCATATAAAAGCCCTTCGTCTCCAAGCAGTGCCTGAATTAAGGGATAACCCAAAAATGCCACATTACCGAAGCTGCCCATGGCAAGCTGTATGCCCCTTTTGCGGTTGTCCAGCTTAAGCATTTTACCGGTCATGTTGCCGATAACCATCATGACAACAATCGAACAAAGACCAATCACTGCAATGAGTGCACCGTTTTTTGCCTTTGATGCATCCAGCACATTATTCGTAAGAGAAGTTAAAAGTAAACAAGGCAAGGTAATGTTTTTTATAATACCCGACACACTGCCTGCTATATTTTTCACAAACCCTGTTTTTTCGCATAAAAATCCAATTAATATCATAATACCAATATAACCGATTTTTTCTACAATTACTAAAAGTCCGTCCATTGTTTCACCTCCGGAAAATCCATAAAGTGGCTGTAAAAAGTCAATTTTCTTCAAATAAAAAACCAGATCGGTACTGTCCCAACCAAACCTCGCAAGGTTTCTTTGGAAAATTATCTCCTCAGGCTCCCTCCTCGAGGGAGCTGTCACGAAGTGACTGAGGAAGTAAACCAAAAGGGGGACTGTCCCAACTGGTTTTTAAGTTTTTTAGGGACTTATTTATAGCCACTTTGATTATACTCTTTTAGTTTTTACTTGTCAACCTTTGGCAGCTTTGCTATACTTGCCGCAATGTCCTCATCGGTGGGAATAATGTCGGTCATTTCACCGTTATTGAACCTTTCGTAAGCAGTCATATCAAAGTAGCCTGTGCCTGTGAGACCAAACACAATGGTCTTTTCCTCGCCTGTTTCCTTGCACTTTAAGGCTTCGTCCATTGCCACCTTTATTGCATGGCTGCTTTCAGGTGCAGGAAGAATGCCCTCAATTTGTGCAAACATCTTCGCCGCCTTAAAGACTTCTGTCTGCTCAACACTCACCGCTTCCATGTATCCGTCGTGATAAAGCTGCGAAAGAGTGGAGCTCATGCCGTGGTATCTAAGGCCTCCTGCATGGTTTGCGGAGGGTATGAATCCGCTTCCCAATGTGTACATCTTTGCCAAGGGACAAACCATGCCTGTGTCGCAAAAGTCATAAGCATATGTGCCTCGGGTTAAGCTGGGACAGCTTGCAGGTTCTACTGCAATGATTCTGTAATCCGCTTCGCCCCGGAGCATTTCGCCCATAAAGGGAGAAATGAGTCCGCCAAGGTTACTTCCGCCACCTGCACAGCCAATGATAACATCGGGCTTGATGCCATATTTTTCAAGCGCTGCCTTTGTTTCAAGCCCTATAACCGACTGATGTAAAAGCACCTGGTTTAAAACACTTCCCAAAACATAACGGTAGCCTTCGCGGGTTGTGGCTGCTTCAACAGCTTCACTTATGGCACAGCCCAGGCTGCCTGTTGTACCGGGATGCTGGGCAAGTATTTTTTTGCCTATTTCTGTTTCCATGGAGGGTGAAGGTGTCACACTTGCGCCGTAGGTGCGCATAACCTCACGGCGGAAGGGCTTTTGCTCGTAAGAGCATTTTACCATGTATACCTTACAGTCAAGCCCCAGGTATGCACATGCCATGGAAAGTGCCGTTCCCCACTGACCTGCTCCTGTTTCTGTGGTTACACCTTTGAGCCCCTGCTTTTTTGCATAATAGGCCTGAGCTATGGCAGAGTTTAACTTATGGCTTCCCGAGGTGTTGTTGCCTTCAAATTTGTAATAAATTTTAGCAGGAGTTTGGAGCTTTTCTTCCAGACAGTATGCTCTCACCAAGGGTGCAGGGCGATACATTTTATAAAAATTCAATATTTCCTCAGGGATAGGAATATATGCCGTGGTATCGTCCAGTTCCTGAGAAACCAGCTCCTCGCAAAATACTGCGCCCAATTCTTCGGCTGTCATTTTTTCACCTGTTGCCGGGTTCAGAAGAGGCGCGGGCTTGTTTTTCATGTGGGCGCGAACGTTGTACCATGCTTTAGGCATTTCGCTCTCTTCAAGGTAGATTTTGTACGGGATTTTTTCTTTTGACATTGTAATGTCTCCTTTCAATTTTTTTCGCGAGACAAAACAAAAAATCCTGTCCCGCAATAATAAAATTGCTGGGACAGGATACATATATCCTGCGGTACCACCCGGCTTGGTGCAATGCACCCACTTAACGGCATATAAAACACACCTTCACGTACCAACATACGCAGACTTTTGTTAACGAAGTGCCATACTCCGTCGCACATACTAAGGTTTCCCTTTTCTGATTGCCCTCCGAGGTCCATTCAATTATAGCTTCAATACTGCAATTCCACCGCCTGCAGCTCTCTGTGAATGAAGGATTATAACCTACTTACTCCCCGTCAACGGTTTGATTAATTTTGTTATAGCACCATTTTTTTCATTTGTCAATACCGGATTTTAAAATTCCCTCAGATTTGCAATTGCCTTTTTTTCTATGCGGGAAACGTACGAGCGGCTTATGCCTAATTTTTTGGCAACCTCCTTTTGCGTCAGGGGTTTTCTTCCCCACAATCCGTATCTGAGGTAAATAATTTCTTTTTCTCTTTTGTCTTTAATGTTCTTTACCTTCTCAATAAGCTTTTTTATGTTTTCGCTTCTGTCCACCTTTTCGCAAACATCTTCTCCGTCGCCCACCAAAATATCCATGAGGCTTATTTCATTGCCCTCCTGGTCATACCCGATAGGCTCCGACAAAGACACCTGCGCATTAAATTTCTTCTCATGCCTTAAGTACATTAAAACTTCATTTTCCACACATCGTGCCACATATGTAGCTAGGCGCGTGTTTTTATCGCCGTCAAACGTGTCAACACCTTTAACCAGTCCTATTGTGCCGATGCTTATTAAATCATCAATCTCTGCCGACTGAGAATATTTTTTTACAACATGGGCCACCAGCCTTAAGTTATGCTCTATCAGCTTACCTCTGGCTTCTTTGTCCCCCTGCTTCATTTTTGCAAGACATTCCAGCTCTTCTGCCTCGCTCAAAGGTTCAGGAAAATTCCCTCCCGATACAACTCCCGAAAGAAAAAGCTGAGATAAAAAAGTGTACAGCAATTCTAAAAACACAATTGCACCTCCCAAATATAATACATTATATTTGAAAGGTGCAGTTTTTGTGTCTGTCCGAATTAAAAGGTTTATTTTATTATGGTTAAAATCTTGCGCAAGGCATGTTGCCATTTTGTTTATGTGGCTTAAATTTTGCTGTTGCTCTGAGTGTAAAGCCACCGCTTTTTAATATTTATTTAAAACTCGCGGAATAATTAAGCGGGCAAACAGCTAAGCACTTGAAACCTTTTACCTGAGTTGCCATATTGCATTTTAACCAATTCTCTTGCTTTCATTACCTCTCCACCGTGGCACAATTTAGGTACATCCCGACAATGCTTTTAATTTTTTTGAATAAAATTTTTTGTTTTGCATATAATTTTATTGAAACAGAAAAAAAGTGTTGACAAAAGCATTCTCATGTGTTATATTAATAGAGCTGAAACGAATGCAGTTGAATATCGCGGGGTGGAGCAGCTTGGTAGCTCGTCGGGCTCATAACCCGAAGGTCAGGA
>CAZRZU010000094.1:0-7006 GCA_964604615.1 uncultured Oscillospiraceae bacterium | reverse complement strand
CAAAGTGCTGAAGGACGTTAGTCCGCCTTTGAGGTCGCGTGTCGATAACACTTTACCGACATGCTCAAACGAGACAGCCTCAGCTGTCTCGTTTTTGTTCAAGTATCCTTATTTGTGTTATGTCTCCTTCAGCCACACATCGGCTTCCGCACAAAAAGTCGTACAGAGGTATAATGCAGGGCTTTGTTACAAGGATATGTTCGTTATATCCCATTTTCACCTTTAAATAATCTCCCGAGGAAATAATTTCAACGCACTTGCCCTTAAGGCTGTTCTCAGGTAATTTAAACTCAGCGGTTTTACCGTCATAGTTAAAAGAAAGTTTTTTAGCCTCTTCCCACTCACCGCATACAACACCGCCAATTCTGGCGGGAAGCTTTTCCTCATAGAGGGCATCACTTTTTCTTTTCAGGCACAAAAAACTGTCGGGGTAAAAGGTGTAGGTCTTTTTTTGTTCAAAGGTATAAACTTCGTCTTTTTCCCAATCTGCAACAGACCACTCACCCTCAAGTAAAAAGCCCAGGGACTTCACCTCCGAGCTGCTGTTTACTAAAATGTAACAGTCCTTGTCTGCTGAGGCAAAACTTGTAACTTCCACAATCTCCCCTTGTGAGTTGTCTTTAAAGAACTCACCGATTCGACTGATTTTATCCATTCCCGGCATAATGCCAATCACTGCATCGCGACGTTGAGCATAAGCCATTAATGCAGTATGAACGTCCTCTGCCCGAGGATAAATACCTTCTTTTTCATAGGACAAATATACCAGCTTTTCCTTATTGCAAAACTCATGGGACACAGAACCCTCACCACCGCACACAATAAGCTCCATGTCGTTATCTCGGCAAAACTTTTTCAACGGCAGGATAAAGTTTTCCTCCAGACACAACCTTAAAAGCCTTGAGTATTCCCCATATTCCTTGCCTTTATTGGCAATATCGAATAAGTCAGGCTTATTTTTAAACCTCTTGATTGCCTCCTCCGAGTAACAAACCCAATCACCTGCTCCGTATAAAGGGCTGCTGCATACAAACCCCTTAAACTCGTACCCCTTGAATTTGCCAAACTCCTTTGCAAGAGGCACATAAACAGAGTCTATTACCATTTGGGCACAAAGTGGGTTTGTAAGGTCGGGATAATGCTTGTACGGGCACTCGTCCCATTCTTCCCCGTAGCTTAGCACAACTGCTTTATTGTCCTTTTCACAAAGAACAACATCATCCTCGCTAAGCTCGGCAGTGTTTTTTACAACCATAGCCTTTTGCCACACATCTTTAACGGAGCACACCTGCCCCATGCCTGTCCCCGAAAACTTAAAATTGTCATCATAAAGATAAAGGTTAACCTTATGACGCAAAGCCCCGCGGAAAACAGCCAAAAGCTTTTCTCTGTATGCGGCTTTGGAGAGATTGGCATCTCTCCCCTGCATTACAAGAACATTGTCAAAGCCTGCCCCTTTTGCATAGGAAAGCACATCCGATGCATCACGGGGGGTCGAAACATCATCTATACAAAAATATGCTGCTTTTTTCATACACATTTCTCCAAAATTTGATACATTCATTTTATATCAAATCACTCATTACGTCAACCACATATTGTTGACTATTTACGTTGTTTTCGGTATAATAAATACAATAGAAAGGACTGATTTTTATGCCTATTAAAATTCCCAATGATTTACCTGCAACAAAAACCCTTCAGGGTGAAAATATATTTGTAATGACGGAAACAAGAGCTCTCAGCCAGGATATAAGACCCTTAAAGATTGTTATTGTTAACATAATGCCCACCAAGATTGCAACTGAAACACAGCTTCTGCGTGCGCTTTCAAACACACCCTTGCAGATTGAGCCTATCTTTATCCGTATGGACTCTCATGAGTCTAAGAACACCTCCGAAGAGCATCTTAAAACATTTTATTCAACCTTTTCTGAAATTAAGAAAAACCGTTATGACGCAATGATTGTAACAGGTGCTCCGGTGGAAATGATACCCTTTGAAGAGGTTGACTACTGGGATGAACTGTGTGAAATTTTTCAGTGGTCAAAAACCAATGTTACAAGCAGCATGTTCATTTGCTGGGCAGCTCAGGCAGCGATGTATTACTTTTACGGTATCAACAAGGTAATTTTGCCCAAAAAGGTTTTTGGTGTGTTTGAACATAAAAACCTGTACAAGTCATCCCGTCTCATGCGCGGTTTTGACGAGGTTTTCAAAGCGCCTCATTCGCGCCATACAACCATACTTCAATCCGACATTGAAAAGCACCCCGACCTGAACATTCTGGCAGTAAGTGACGAAGCCGGGGTATATCTGGTTAAAAGCGAAGATGACTCACAGGTGTTTGTGACAGGCCACAGCGAATATGAATTTGACACATTAGATAAAGAATACAAGCGCGACATGGCAAAAGGCATGGACAACGTACCTCTCCCAAAGAACTATTATCCTGACGATGACCCGAATAAAACTCCCCTTGTTACGTGGAGAGCCCATAACGACTTACTCTTTTCCAATTGGCTGAACTATTTTGTTTACCAGACAACACCGTATAATCTGTGAGATTATACGGAAAATAATAAGTAATAGAGTAAAGGGAATAGGCTTGGTAGAATTCCGCAAACGGAATTCTTTCCATTATTCTGCACTCTGCACTTTGCATTCTACATTCAAAGGGTGAATACCATGAACGAATTTTACAACCAAATATACACCATCCTCTCTTCTCACACTCCTCTCCGCGGCGACTGCGGAAAGGCATGCAACAAAGCATGCTGTGAGGGGGACAAGGACGGTGACGGAATGTATCTTTTCCCGGGAGAGGAGCAATTGTATGACTCTCTTCCCTCATGGGCGGCAATAAGCGAAACAGATTTTGAATATTCAAAAGGCAAGTTTGCACCGCTCTTTTCCTGCGACGGTGTTTGTGACAGGGATATGCGCCCGTTATCATGCCGCATTTTTCCGCTTTCGCCTTACATATCCCCGGAAGGAGAATTATCTGTTATAGTAGACCCGAGGGCAAGAGGGATGTGCCCTCTCAGCGCGCTTTACGTATCGGACTTTGAGCCTAAATTTGTTGATGCTGTGTCCCGCGTTGGTATAGAGCTTATGAAAAACCCGGAAACAAAACAGTTTCTGACAGCATTTTCACGGATGATAGATGAGCTTCGCTTCCTATAACCAATGGGGACAGGTTTCGTTGGTGGAATTATAACCAATAGGTCATGTCCCTATTGGTTATAAGATAAATTTTAAAAGGAGATAATAACATGAGAAAAGTTACAAGCTTAGTTCTGGCAATCATTGTGCTGTTATCAGCAATTCCTGCATTTGCCCAAGACGCAGCATACACCTACGACGAGCTTTATGCCTACACAACCAAGGTAAATGATTACTGGATTGCACAGCACAGCTCATGGGTTCCCGGTTACGAGTGGGACACCGCCGCATACTACATTGGATGCATGGACGCATACTATTTGACCGGGATTGAAAAATATCGCGAATATGCCACGGAATGGGCAGAACGCAACAAGTGGAAAGGGCACACCTCCACAGACGTAGCCGGTTGGAACAACGGCAACGTTTATCACGCAGATAACCAGACCTGTTTTCAGGTTTATATTGACCTTTATCACTTAGACGGTCAGGCAGACGAAAACAAAATTGCCCGCACTTTGGAAGTTATTGACACACAGATTGCAACAGGAAGAGATTCCTGGTGGACATGGTGTGATGCTATCCATATGGCAGCTCCGGTCCATGCAAAGCTTTATGCCTTAACCGGAGACGAAAAATATCTTGATTCACTTTACAGGTTTTTTGACTACTCCAAACGAACAATGTACGACGGCGAGGGCGGCATTAACTACGAGGGAGAACCTGTAAATCTTTTCTTCCGCGACGGGGGCTACATAAAGAGCAAAGTCAACGGCGAAAAGAATATATGGGCGCGCGGAGTGGGCTGGGTTATGGCTGCATTTACCCGCATTTTTGAATATATTCCCGAAGATTGGGAGCATTACGACTACTTTCTTAACACTTACAGAGAAATGGCACAGGCTTGTATGAACAGCGCAAAAACCGATTACCAAGGCAGAAAATTCTGGACGCAAAGCATGCTTGCCAATTATCCGCTCTCAGACTATAACCCCGAGGGCTATGAAACAAGCGGCACGGCATTTATAACATATTCGTTGTATTATGGAATAAATAATAATCTCCTTGATAAAGAAACATACCTCTCCACTGCTGAAGGCGGCATTAAGTATTTGACAGAGGTGGCAATCCATAGCGACGGACTGGTTGGGTACATTCAGCCCATCGGCTCGGCGGCAACAACTGCCACAAGCTCAACCTCAAACTACAACTTCGGTGTTGGGGCGACTATTTCAGCACTTTGCGAAGCAGCTCGCTATTACGGAGGTGCTAAAGGCGATATATACCCCTATTTAACACGCAAAACAATGGGAACGGCATCTTTCAAAATCGGCAGCAACAAAATTTACAACGGTATTACCGTTAAAGAGCTTGATGCCGCACCTTATATAGACGAATCGAGCCGTACAATGGTGCCTCTCCGCGCACTTGGCGAAGCTTTGGGTGCGGAAGTTACATGGGATGAAAAAGAACAGCTTGTTTCAATAAAAAAAGGCTTGAAAACTGTAAATTTTATGATAGGCAAACGAAACTACTATGTATACACCCTTCATCCCGGCACAGATGATACGATAAGAATAGACCATGAAGAATATCAGATGTCACGTCAGGAATTTACGATGGATACTGCTCCTGTTATCCGTGACGACAGAACATATATCCCCCTTAGAGTGGCAAGTGAGGCTTTGGGCAAAAATGTGTATTGGAACGATGAATACGACCTTATAACGGTCGGACAGAAAGAAAAGCCCTTCTATTCCTGCCATAATGAACTTGTAAAAATGCTTTCTGACATTCTTTCAACAGGTACATTACCCACTCGCCCGGAGCAGGAAGAATGGAGTTTTAAAATTTCTGTTCCCGAATTTGAAAGCGAAGACAGAATCATCGTCCAATCAGCCACGGCTTCTCATTCGCCGGAGCCTGAAAATCCACCAACAAATGCCTTCGATGACGACATTTCCACTCGTTGGGCATCAACGGATGATTGCGAAATTATATTTGACTTGGGCGATGTTTACTACGTTGAAAAGGTTGCCGCAGCATTTTGGAAATATGCGGAACGCACCACAAGCTACGAAATCCACGCATCAAAGGATGGAGTTAACTACACAGAATATTTTAAGGGCGATTCTGTTCGCGGCGAACAGTTTAACTACACAAATATTAAAGCAAACGTCAGATATATTAAAATTGTTGGCCACGGCAACACTCAAAACAACTGGACAAGTGTTCTGGAACTTATACCTTATTCCAAGTAACATAACAAATGAACAGCTTCATTCGGTATAATAAATTTATAAGCGGTGGAAAAATCCACCGCTCTTTCTTTCCGCCAAATTTACCAAATGGGGACAGACCCCTTTTGGTAAATTTTTGCCATTTGGGGTCTGTCCCCATTTGGTAAATTATATCTTTTTAATTTTATATCTCGATATTTCCGTCACACGCTCAATTTGCCTCAGCGAAAATTTCTCCTTCAATTTTTGTATTATGGGATTCAATTTTTCAGGAGGCATGTATTTTAAGGTTGACGCATCCTCAATCCCCATACTTTTAAGTTCCATTATGAGTTCCGTAACATTAATTTCATCCTCGTGATATAACGTGAACTCATTACTTTCATTTTCTTTATGAAATTCCTCATATGTATGCTTAGGCAACAATTCAAAAAGGAAATCAGTTTTTATTATGGATGGATTATCATTAAGGTAGCAATTATAACTGCTCCAGGCATATTCATCAATTGATTCCACCAGCCCGGCTTTCAGCGGATTCTGATGCACGTATCGCACTAAGTGCATAAAGTACTCATCAGTTCCAACTATTCTGCTCTTATATCGGCTCTCGGTTAGACTTCCGGATTTCCCATACTTATAATTAAACCATTGGGTATACTCACCTATCAATCGTTTCATTATATCGGAAATATCTCTTAACACCGCCTCTTTAATAACCAGATGAACATGATTTGTCATGAGACAGTATGCGTAAATCTCAAACTCCTTCATTTCTTTTAACTTCTGTAACAACTCCAGAAACTTCCGATAATCTGACTTTGAAATAAAGATATCGTTTTTATTATGTCCGCGGAACATAACGTGATAAATACCGCTATCACAATATTCTCTTGGGGCTCTGCTCATAAAATCACCTCTGGTTATATATTACATTATATCTTTCGTGTTGTCAATTAAAATTTACCAAATGGGGACAGACCCCTTTTGGTAAATTTTTGCCATTTGGGGTCTGTCCCCATTTGGTAAATTTTTTTGTTGATGTGCAAAAAAAGGCGACACTAAAGTGTCGCCTTAATTGACTGAAATATTCAGTTCTGCCTCTTTCAGCAGATATTAGAAGTCGAAGTCTTCTTCCTGGTCGAATTCGTCATTATCAAACTCTCCACTATAATCAGGATCGTCAGCATCGTTCCAGTCATTATCTTCTTCACTGCTGAACAAAACGTCTTCAAGTACGAGTTCAAGCTCTGCAAAAAGAGGGGAAATATATTTCTTTCTCATGGGTATCAATCCTCTCTATATATATGTCACGCATGCTGATTATTCAGCAGCGGGAACTGTAAATGTAAATGTAAGAACACCTGTTTCTTCATCAATTGCTGCGTCAGAGATATATGTCTTAGCAACATTGTGGTTGTTGTTTACTCTTACATAATCTGTCCACCATGTTGCAATGGAAGCAGGTGTCTCCCATGTTGCATCGGGAGTAATTGTAACACTTATGCTACCGTCTTCGTTAACTGTGGATTCAACTGTGAAGAATACGTCACCTGTGTACTTGCCTTCTTCAACTGTGATACCGTCAGCTGTGTATGTAAGAC
>CAZRZU010000093.1:0-7172 GCA_964604615.1 uncultured Oscillospiraceae bacterium | reverse complement strand
TTATAGCTATAATTTTTGAAACAATTATCAAATCAACAACATAATACAAATTATGCTGTATGTACGAAGCTACATAATACAAATTATGTTTTTAACATCGCAGCAATCCGAGTTTTTGAATTTGCTGACGATGCACATCGCCATTTTCCATTGTGTAGATGCGAGTAGTATTAACACTTGAATGTCCGAGTATATCAGCTAAACGAACAATATCTTTTTCTATTGAGTAATAAGTTCGTGCAAAAAGATGACGCAAATTGTGAGGAAACACCTTATTCTTTGACACACCTGCATCATCACACAGATTTTTCATCAATCTCCAAATATTGCTTCTATCAAGCGGTCTTCCGTTTCGTGTCACGAAAACGGGGCCGCTTATTATATTGCATTCTTTGATATAACGCATAAGCATCTTGCAAAGTTCATTTGGCAAAATAACAACTCTCATTTTTCCTTTGCAGTTGATTGTTGCCTGACGGGACTTAATTGCAGCAACGGTAATAGCTCGTAATTCCGACACTCTTATGCCGGTACTGCAAATAGTTTGCATTAATAAATTAAGCTGTTCGTTATTTTTTCTTTTTGCTGCTTTCAGCAACCTCTCATATTCTGCCTTTGATAATTCCTTGTCTTTATCTGCGAATATTCTCTTTTGAATTTTCAACGAACGAACTCGAAGCTCATACCATTCATTGTATTCAAAGAAACTGTTGATTGATGATAACATTGAATTAGTGCTTGCAGGGGCATAATTCTCTGTTAAATAAGCCTTGTACTCAAGAACAGTTTCCTTTTTTAACTCTCTGCCATTTAACCAAACAGTAAATGCAGAAATATCGCGAACATATTTTTCAAGTGTTGATTTGGATTTTTCTTCATTGATTAAATGTTTTTTATAGTTTTCTACTAAATCAATAGTAATTTTTCTCATATATGACAACTCCTTTGATTATATTATTTTACCACTGCACAATAATATACTTTTTAAAGTTGTCAACGATTTGTCTTATTATTTTTTGTTCATTTAAACAAATCCCAAAGAGCACAAGGGGACGGTTCTGTTATGTTTATTGTCCTATCTTTCAATTTTACAAAAACTCAATAAAATACCCTTCTTTTGCAGATACTGCCCCAAACAACAAAATACACCTTATGGCAAGGCAAACCTTGCTATTGATAGCTTTGTTCATGTGGAATGATATTCCCGTACCAGAATTCTTCAAGCAATCTGCTCATTACAATCCTCCTTTCAAAAACAAAACGACCGCAACACCGAGAGTATTCCCGGCACTGCGGTCATTTTTTAATTTTGCATTATTTTTAGTCTTTGGCATAGTGTTGCACCTCCTTGTCGCACGACACTATACCGTAGATTTTTGAGAAAGTCCAGATAAATATTAACTATTATGTATTTAATTTATATTTTCTGCTTCTTCGGCTATTTCGCTGATTCATTCTTTTACGCGCCCTGTTACACTCTATATCGCCACAGGTAATGGCACGATTATTTTTTCTAACAAAAGCTTTTCCACAGAACTCACAAAACATTACAACTCCTTCGTTTTCTGATTTTTTCTCTTGTGATGTTTGTCCACTTTTAGATTCAATATCCTCGGACAGCAGTGTGGCTAAAGTGTACCAACAAACATCAAAGACAGTAAGCCAGTGGGGACGGGGCTTTTTTGGCTCGAAATCGAACCATTTTTGCCCCGTCCCTACTGGTTTGATGTTGTTTCAGGTGGTATCCTATCTTTTTCTTGGCTAATATCAGTTGCTAAAAAATCCCCACCTTACGATGGGGATTTCACTTTAATTTTTCACTCTTCTGTTATCTCAAACAATTCGTCAGGAGTGCATTCAAACAACAAGCGCAAAGTCTCAATATTTTCATATCTTATTGACTTAGTTTCATTATTTATCATTTTATTAAAATTCTAATAACTCATTCCCAACTGCTTATATAACCAACACTTTGTTTTACCGTTATTTTCCAACAATTCCAAAACTCTTAATTTTATCATAAGATACGTCCTCATAACTTATTTTTTAATGAGATAATATCTTAATTATTTCCTTTACCATATAGACTTTTGCATTATATAATGTAAAAGTCTATATTTTAACGAATGGAGTTTTCTCATGACAAAAAACAATTCAGAATTCATGCTCACTCCCGGCAATGACGGCATAGATTGTATTTGCAACGGTACACATACGGACAATTCCGGCAACATCATTGAATGCTGCTGTGACGAATGCAATTATCTCACATATTGTTTTTATCCGTCCAAAAAAATTTCATGTTCGGACTGCTCCGACACCTATTGCCCCCGTTCAAATAAACGAACCTAAAAAAAGGATTTTCCCAACATTTCCCGAATATATTAGTAAAAGATTTTTGTCTGCAAAAATTCACCGCAATTATTCACTATTTTTTCATTTGAACGGAGTGATAACCTTGACAATCCGCGAACACATCGAACAAACAGAATACTTAATCTTATCTGAATATGCCACCAAATCCCGCAACACAAAGGGCAGGGCAATCCCTAAGCCACTCTGCGACATGCGCACCGAGTTTCAGCGGGACCGTGACAAAATTATTCACTCAAAGTCATTCCGCCGCCTTAAGCACAAAACCCAGGTTTTCATCTCTCCCGAAGGCGACCACTACCGCACAAGACTAACCCACACACTTGAGGTTTCTCAAATAGGCAGAACAATTGCGCGCAGCCTAAGACTTAACGAAGACTTGGTAGAAGCAATAAGCCTTGGGCACGATTTGGGTCACACTCCATTCGGTCATGCAGGAGAAGCCGCCCTTAACAAGCTTTCTCCCAACGGATTCCGTCACAACGAACAAAGTGTCCGCGTGGTAGATTTTATAGACAAGCTTAACCTTACATACGAAGTGCGGGACGGCATTCTTAACCACACAGGCGACGGTGTTGCATCTACCCCTGAGGGTAAAATCATAAAATATGCCGACCGCATTGCATACATAAATCATGACATTGATGACGCAATCCGTGCAGGTGTTTTAAAAACCGAGGACTTACCTCCGCATCTGATTGCCATTTTAGGCGACACCCACTCCAAACGCATAGGAACCATGATAAAAAACTGCATCGATTCAAGCACGAATTCTGCCGACGTTAAAATGACAGGCGAAATAAAAGAAGCCATGGACGAGCTGCGAACCTTTATGTTTGCAAACGTGTACATAGGCAGCAACGCAAAGCGGGAAGAAGAAAAGGTTCAAAGCATTATAGAGGGCTTGTATTCATATTATATAACAAACCCGTCCAAGCTCCCCGACGTGGACACCACTTCCATGAGTAATTTTGACATAGAGCGTTCCGTTTGTGACTACATCGCAGGCATGAGCGACCGCTACGCAATCTACATGTTCCGGAAGATTTATATCCCCTCCTCCTGGGAGCAAAACTGAAAATGTATAATTTTGCATTTTTTGGGTATAACTTCAACAAGAGATATTTTTTCTAAATTTTTAAAAAGGATTTTTGTTTAACTTGTCGAATAAATACATTGAACATTATTTTTTTAGAGAGACATGTGTGTTTTTTGTATAATCACAGTTTTATACTAGGCACGATGCTTAATTTTATGGAGGTTGTTATATGGCTAATTTTTATCCGGACGAGCTTATTTCGGAAATAATTAATGCTAACGACATAGTCTCTCTTGTATCGGGTTATGTTCATTTAAAAAAGAGCGGCAGCGGCTATATGGGTTGCTGTCCTTTTCACCGTGAAAAGACCCCCTCTTTCCACGTCAGCGGCGACAAACAGCTGTATCACTGCTTTGGCTGTGGCGCAGGCGGCAGTGTCATTCAGTTTGCAATGGCAGCCGAAAATCTGGACTTTCCCGATGCTGTGCGCTTTTTAGCGGAAAGAGCAGGCATTGCCCTTCCCGAAACTGGCAAGACAGAATCAGAAACAGAAGAGTTTTACAAACGCAAACGGCGCATTTATGAAATGAACCGTGATGCAGCTCTTTTCTTTCGTTCGGTGCTCTTTTCCCCTCAGGGGAAGCAAAGCCTTGACTATTTAACAAAGCGAGGCTTAACCCAAAAGACTATCACAACCTTTGGCTTAGGTGCAGCTCCCGACAGCTGGGACGGGCTTCTGAAGCATTTGTCAGGCTTAGGGTACCACCGTGATTTAATGGTTGAAGCCGGGCTCTGCATCCGTAACGAAAAAAATCATGTGTATGACCGTTACCGTAACCGTGTAATTTATCCCATTATTGACACCCGCGGCAACGTAGTAGGCTTTGGCGGAAGAAAGCTGGACGGAGACGGTGCAAAATATATAAACTCTCCTGAAAGCATAGTTTACAACAAAAGCAAAATCCTTTACTCGTTAAATCTTGCAAAGAAAAGCGAGCACAACTATCTTATTTTAACCGAAGGATACATGGATGTTATCAGCCTTCATCAGGCAGGCTTCACAAGTGCTGTTGCAGGCTGCGGCACGGCTCTCACTTTAGACCAGGCAAGGCTCGCCGCAAAGCATTCCAAAAACATTTATCTTTGTTACGACTCTGACGAGGCAGGGCAAAAGGCAGCCAAGCGCGCCATTGAAATCTTCTCTTCCGTGGAATGCAATGTAAAGGTTTTAAAGGTTCCCGACGGCAAAGACCCCGACGATTTTATTCGCAAGCACGGCAGTGTGGCTTTCGAACAGCTTCTTACCTCTGCCAGGGCAACCACACGTTATGAAATAGATTCTATCATGCAAAAATACGACCTGGACGACATTTCCCAAAAGGTTGAATTTTCTAAGGAAATTGCCATGCTGCTCTCTAATCTCAGAAGCGCAGTTGAACAGGACGAGTACATAAAATATGTAAGCCTTAAGGCAAACATTTCTCAGGAGGCACTTTTAACCGAAATTAAAAAGCTTCGCAAAAACAGCCAGTACAAAAACGTGAACTCTGAAATGAGACGAGCCTCAGGTGTTCAGACGGCTCCCACTCCTCAAAAAAAGAGCAATCAAAGGCTTATCCGTGCGGAAAGCGGGCTGTTGGCAACCTTACTTTCATCAAAATCGGTATTTGAAAAGCTCCAAGGCAAGGTCACGGAGGATTTATTCACCCATGACCTTCATAAAGAGATTTTTATTAAAGCAACAGAGCTTTTCCAAAGCGGTTCAGCCTTCGGTGTAACCGAGCTTTCCGCCCATTTCCAAGGCCGCGAAGGAGAGTTTTCCCGTGTGTTCCTCCAGTCAGACAGCATTACCGACCCCAGGCAGGCAGCCGATGATTTTATAAAAGTAATCAAAGAAGAAACGTTAAATATTCAAATTGCTGAAGCAACAGCCAAAGGTGACGTAAATCTTCTTTCTGAGCTATTAAAAAAACAAAAATCATTGAAAGGATGATATCAATGAGCGAAAATACTACACCCAACAAAAAAGCAGTTATAAAAGAACTTATGGAAACAGGCAAGCAGAAAGGTTTTCTCTCTTTAAAAGACATTGAGGATGCTCTTTCCGAATTTGAACTTGATGCCGACCAGATTGAAAAAGTCCACGAGCATCTGGATTCGTTGGGAGTGACTATCGTAGGCGATATGGACTCCGAGCTTGCAAAAATCGACGAGTCCAGCTCCGAAGAAAACACCGAGGACTTATCTGTTCCCGAAGGTGTGTCAATCGATGACCACGTAAGAATGTATCTTAAGGAAATCGGTAAGGTTCCCCTTCTTTCCCCCGCAGAAGAACACGAATATGCCCGCCGCATGGCAGAAGGTGACGAGGAAGCCCGCCAAAAGCTCACAGAAGCAAACCTTCGTCTTGTAGTAAGTATCGCTAAAAGATATGTGGGCCGCGGCATGCTTTTTCTGGACCTTATCCAGGAAGGTAACCTGGGTCTTATTAAGGCAGTTGAAAAGTTCGACTACACAAAGGGCTATAAGTTCTCCACATATGCAACATGGTGGATTCGTCAGGCAATTACCCGTGCCATTGCCGACCAGGCAAGAACTATCCGTATCCCCGTTCACATGGTTGAAACAATTAACAAGCTTATCCGCGTTTCCCGTCAGCTTTTGCAGGAATTAGGCCGTGAACCTACTCCCGAAGAAATTGCAAAGGAAATGAACATGAGCCTTGAAAAGGTTCGTGAAATCATGAAGATTGCTCAGGAACCTGTTTCTCTGGAAACTCCCATCGGCGAAGAAGAAGACAGCCATCTTGGCGACTTCATTCCCGATGACGATGCTCCCGCACCTTCCGAGGCGGCAAGCTTTATGCTTCTTAAGGAACAGCTTACAAAGGTTCTTTCCACACTTTCCCCCCGTGAAGAAAAGGTTCTTCGTCTCCGCTTCGGTTTAGTGGACGGCAGACAGAGAACTCTTGAAGAAGTCGGCGGCGAGTTCAACGTAACACGTGAAAGAATACGTCAGATAGAAGCAAAGGCTCTCCGTAAGCTCCGTCACCCCTCCAGAAGCAAACAGCTTAAGGATTTCCTTGAATAAGGAGGTAATGTGGTGCGAAACAATCAGTCACTTGAAGATTATCTCGAAACTATACTTATGCTTCACAACGAAAACGGTTATGTCCGCAGCATAGACATTGCTCATGCGCTCAACTTTTCAAAGCCAAGTGTTTCTGTGGCAATGAAATCTCTCCGTGCAAAGGGCTATATCGAAGTTGACGAACAGGGGCATATAACTCTTACAGACGAGGGTAAAAAAATTGCCGCTAAAATTTATGAACGTCATGAAATACTTACAAAGCTCCTTATGCACATCGGAGTTGATGAAGACACCGCAATGGAAGACAGCTGTAAGATTGAACACGACTTAAGCGAAGAAACCTTTAAAAAGCTTAAAGAGTATTTGATAAAATCCAACATTATATAATAAAATAAGCGATTGCAATTGCAATCGCTTATTTTATTGAGCAAGTCTGTAAGCCGAGTTCTGTCATTTAAAACGGTCATCTATCTACGCTATGTATTTCTACATAACTCCAGCCATCTTTCGGATATAGGTCGGACCAACCCTTGGCAAAAGCCAATCCTGTCGATGTTGCACCGAGTGGGGTTTACAGAGCCTCGGAAGTCTCCTTCCGAGCGGTGGTCTCTTACACCGCCTTTCCACCCTTACCGCAAATGCGGCGGTTTATTTCTGTTGCACTTTCCTT
>CAZRZU010000092.1:0-7236 GCA_964604615.1 uncultured Oscillospiraceae bacterium | reverse complement strand
GTTTTAGGTAAACTTAATCTATAACCAATGGGGGCAGATTCATTTGATCGGATTTCGACCAAATGAACCTGTCCCCATTGGTTAATCGTGCATGTTATTCAGTTTTTGCTGTTTTTTGCAAAGTATTAATTGAACAATAAGAAGAACGATAACCGCAATTATTAAAACAGCGGCAAAATAATACAAAAAGTATATAACCCTTTCCATTAAATAATAGGTAAAAGGGTGGTATGTGCCCGGGGTGTCGAGGGCAGATGATTGATGCCCTACAAGACCGCAAAAAATGTAGTTATATCCGCGGATGTTTGTGTCAGGCAGAATAATGCCGTGAAGAGCATATGCAGCATATAAGATGCGGTTGAGCCTTTTTGTTTTTGGTGTGAAATAGTTTGCGCAGTAGTTGTTGATTAATAAAAACGCAACACCTAATAATGCAATAGGAATACAAAACATAATCCTGAAAAAACCAAAATTGAATATTTGCAATGCAATGCAGAAAAGAGAAGCGGTGCTGTATTTTAAAGTGATAGGAACAGTTTTTTTGATTACATATGTGACAATGCATGCAATAATACAAATAATAAGTGCTAAAAATATTGGAATATATACGGGAATATACAGTGTATTTAACATAATACCAACTCCTTTAAACTATTATATCGCACATTTTTGGTGATTGCAATAAGGATGAAAGCGCTGTATAATGGATATATACATTGCCCAAAAGGAGAATTACCATGAAAAAGGTTTTCAGAAAAATATTATCAACACTATTGGCAGGAGGTATGATTTTGTCTGCCTTTCCTGCGTCTGCATACAACGCACAGCCAAGTGATTTAACGGGAAACATGGACGGGCTTACCATGGCAAAAACCGTTGCAGAGGAGGGCATGGTGCTCTTGGAGAACAACGGTGCATTGCCCCTTGAAAAAGGGGAGAAGATTGCCCTGTTTGGAATTAACCAGATTGACTTTATCTATGGCGGCGGAGGTAGCGGTAACTTTAACAGCAAAAACGAGTTGGTTGATTACATAAGCTTATACGATGCCCTTAAGGCAAAAGAGGAAGAGGGCGAAATTGAGCTTTATGAAGATTTGGTTTCGGCATATGAAACATATTACAACAACTACTGGTCCAATGACGGACGTACTTATGCATACGGTACAAAACAAGGTGCTGTAATTATGTATGCAGGTGAAATGGAGGTAACCCAATCCCAGGTGAATGCCGCAGCCAAAGAAGCAAAAACAGCCATTATCACCATTGGTCGACCCGCAGGAGAGGACGGCGACAGAAGTAATTCCGAGGGGGATTTTAAGTTAAGCGCAAAGGAAAAAAGCATGATTAATTACGTTAAGGCAGCAGACTTTGAAAAGGTTGTTGTAATTCTTAACGTAACAGGGGTTATTGAGTCCGACTGGTTGAAGGACGATGCCATTGACGCAGTTTTGTATGTTTCGCTCCCGGGTATGGTGGGAGGTAGCGCTATGGCAGATGTTCTCATGGGCGACAGCTACCCCTCGGGCAAGCTTGTTGACACATGGGCGGCAAACTACACAGATTACCCCTCCAGCGCTAACTTTGGCAACAGCAGCTATACAAACTACAAGGAAGATATTTTCGTAGGCTATAGATATTTTGAAACCATACCAAACGCAAACGAAAAGGTTAATTATCCCTTTGGTTACGGTTTAAGCTATGCTGATTTTGAAATTACGGATAAAGAAGTGACTGTAACGGGTGAGGGCAGGGAAAGAGCGGTTAATGTGACTGCTACAGTTACAAACAACGGGGAAATGCCGGGCAAAGAGGTTGTGCAGGTTTATTATTCTGCGCCCGAAACCAACATGACACAGCCGTCACGTGAGCTTGCAGGATTTTACAAGACAGAAGAGCTTGAAAAAGGCGAGAGCGAGGTTGTTACAATAACATTCCCATTTGACGATATGGCAAGCTACGACGATGTTGGCAAGACAGCTTATGAGGCGGCATATGTGCTGGAGGAGGGCGAGTATAAGTTCTATGTTGGTAACAGCGTAAGGGCAGATTTTACAGACAGCTTTACTCTTTCCGAAACTGAGCTTGTAAAACAGTTAGAGCACCACTTAGTGCCCGACACAACAAATTTCAATCAGAGACTTACAAGCGACGGAACATACGAAACAATTGAGCAAAAGGAAATTGCTCCTGTGTCAACTAATCCCGATGAGGATGTTGACGCAAGATATAAAGAGGTTTATACAAACGAATCCGTTGCGGAGAATGAGGATAAGTTCATAACCTTTAATGAGCTTGCAAAGGCTTTTCTTGACGGTGAAAGTGAAGAGGATACTAAATTGCTTGAGGCTTTTGTTGCTCGTCTTACAGACGAAGAAGCTGTTAAATTAACAGGCTGTACAACACCTGCTAGCGGCAAAGGCCATAGAACAGGCATTGCAGGCTTAGATGCCTACGGGGTACCCATTATAGGTACATCAAACGGACCGGCCGGCATACAGTACAACGGCAGCCAGAGCACATGGGAAACAACATCTACTTTCTACCCCTGTGCAACAATGCAAGCCGCTACATGGAATGAAGAATTGATTGAACAGCTTGGTGCGGCAATGGCAGACGAGGCAAGATACTTTGGTATGAGCCTCTGGCAGGCACCCGGCATGAACATACACCGTGACGTATTGTGCGGACGTAACTTTGAATATTTCTCAGAGGACCCCTTTGTAACAGGTAAAATCGGTGCGGCTATAACACGGGGTGTGCAGAGTAGGAAGTTTGCCTCTCAGCTCAAGCACTTTGCATTTAACAACCAGGAAAAAGGCAGATGGGGGAACGATAGCCGTATAAGTGAAAGAGCAATACGTGAAATTTATTTAAAGGGTTATGAAATCGCAATCGAAGAGAGTAACCCTTGGTCAATAATGAGCTCGTATAACCGCATTAACGGCACACAAACCTCGGGCAGTTATCAGCTTTTAACGGAAATACTCCGTAACGAATGGGGATATGAAGGCTTTGTAATGACAGACTTCAGAACACAGAATGTTTCTCATTCTCAGGAAATTTTTGCAGGTAACGACCTTAAGGCGCCTGCTGATTCTCCCAGACCCGAAAATGTATACAGTGCGCTGAATTCCGGCAGTCTGGAGCGCTGGCAGGTTTTGAGAAGTGCGGAAAGAGTTCTTCGTTTTGTGTTGAAAACAGAAGACGCAGAGCTTCTTGCAAATGAGGATTTTGACTATAACGTTACGGTGAGCGTAAATTCTGACAAGATGAGCGTTTCCGATACAAAAATTAAGCTTACGGACACTGTTACCTGGGGCGAATTTCTGGCAAGCCTTTCTGCAACATACGGGCAGAGCTATGTTCTGCTTGATGCAAAGGGTGCCCCCATTACCGACGAGAGCACAACACTTGAAATTGGTATGAACATTAAGGTTACCGCCGAGGACGGAGTAACACAAAAGCTGTTTGAAATATCGGGCGAGAGCCTTGCTTTGAACAAAAATGTAAAAGCATCCTATACACAGTCGGGTTACCCTGAAGCCAACGCAGTTGACGGAAGCTATGATACGCGTTGGTCGGGATTTTCGGCAAACTATGTTTGGGGCGACTGGATTGAAGTTGACCTGGGTGAGAACTATCATATAACACGTGTTGATGTAACCTACTACAAGGGCATTGAGAGAACATATTCCTATGAGATTTACACCGCAGACAGCACTGCGGAAAAATACTGGAGCGACAAAAACAAAGACCGTGATTTTGAATCTCAGGGTTATACCCTTGCCGCATCGGGAGATTCGGAATATACAATACTCCATTCCGATAACGTGAATGAATATGCACGTTTTGTAAACCTTAAAACAACAGGCTCTCAGGGAGCATTTGGCCCCACCTTGTGGGAACTTGAGGTTTATGGTTGGAAATTGGAATCCGATGAATATGTAATAAATGAAGAGAATAAAACCGTTGCCGTATGGGAGGGCGATACAACAAGTGACGCAGTGAGCAAATTGAAGGTGTCAGGGCTTGCTACAATGGAATTTGTGGGTGAAAACGACACCTGGGTCAACGAGGGAGAAAAATTTGTTGTGACCGACCAGAACGGGGTAAAAACAGAATACACAGTTATAACACTTTATAACTATAACACAGACCTTGAAGTTTCCGAAAACATGACTGTTGACAATACAGAAAAGCTTTTGCTTGTAACAGGTGAGGATAAGGCAGAGAATTTTACATCTCTTGTACGTAACCGTTACAATGCTCAGGTGGTATATACCGATACAAATGAAGACGGATTTATAAATCACGGCGATACTGTCAGCGTAGTTGCGGAAGATGGTGTTAACGAGGCGGTTTATACCGTTACGGAAGGATATTTGTACGAAGATGCGGTTTCTGCAACGGCAACATACACCGAAAACAGCACACATGCAGCAAGCAATGTAATTGATGGAGACAATTCAACCCGCTGGAGTGCATACAACAAGGGCGTAAACCAGGCGATATGTATTGACCTGGGTGAAGAGATGACGGTTACTGCGGTAGGCTCCTATTGGTACGGCGACTCAAGAGAGAGCACGTATAATATTTACATAACAGACGAGCCAACAGTTGTAAACGGTACATTTACCGTTCCCGACGGCTACGCAAAGGAAAACTTAAAATCAATCGGCACAAGCGGAGAAGGAACAAACGAAGTTATTGACCTTACATATGCAGAGGGCAGATATGTGACAATTTACACCACGGCAAATTCAAACAATGTTGTGAGCATGTGGGAAATTGATATTTACACAGCGCCTGAGGGTGAGAGCATAGTTGTTGAATGCGAGGAAGACTGTGTCATAGGCATATATGACAATGAGGGTACTCTTTTGAAGGCAATAACGGCAACCGGTACAACAACTGTTCCCTATGTGAAGAACATGGCATATATCAAAATTTTCAAATGGGACGGAATTAATACAATGGCACCTTTGAAGGAAGCGGAAAAAATCAACAAATAATCAAAAATCCGAACGGAAAAACCGTTCGGATTTTTTTAGTGCTGCATCATTTTTGCAAAATACAATAATTCCTTTCGTGAGGAAACACCCAATTTACTGTAGATGTTTTTATTATGGTATTTTAAGGTGTTTTCTTTTATGGTTAAAAGAGCCATAATCTCCTTTGTTGTTTTGCCTTCTGTGTAGTTAAGGCTGTTACATTAAATGTTAATGATGCAGTAACCCTTACAGGCGACAAAATTAAGGTGTTCTGCTGGACAGAGGGCAAGCTGAAGCCTGTCGGCGAGGCAAAGGTCAGTGTAAAACCATAATTAAACAAGTACCACACAAATTGGTAATAAAAAGTCACATTTTTCTATTGAAATATATTGCAATATAGGTTATACTAAAAGTGCCTTTCAGGGAGAGCAGTCATGCTTTGGACTAACCACAAAGCATGAGTGTTTTCCCTATTTTTTTTATAAAAATGGCGCAGAATCGCCGTTGCAAACCACTCGGCGTACAACACGTACGCGGTCGGGTTAGCAACAACAATTCTGCATCCATTTTTGAAGAAACGGCGCAGACCGCTATGCTATCGTCCAAATAAACGAAGCATATGTATAGTATTTATTGATTTTAGGTTATGAATAATATATAATTCAATTATAAGAAAGATATACGGGGAGGCAAAAGCGAATGAAAGAATTGCGTTTTAATATTCCTTTTACCGGATATAGCTGCCATAGCTTCTTAAGCGATTTTGCAGCAGTTCATACATATATTACCGAGATGATACCAACAGGAACAAGTGATAAGGACTTGAGGTGGTATCAGGAAATGTATTACTTTTTATTTGGTACTTTATCCGGTTGCAACTCATTTTTGCAGAATATGGAGCAAAACCGTGAAGATCCTTCTGAGGATATTGAAACTGTAGATTTTTGTATGAAATTCTGCGGATATTCCTATCGTGTGGTTAAGGAAAACCTGATGAAAGCTTTAGTTGACTCAATTGATAGAGGCTATCCTGTTATTGCAAAGATGAAAAATGCAGAATACGGTGCATCAAGGGTGTTAATTGGATACGATTGCGATAAAATTATTATACCTCCATGCGGTAGTGAACAAAAACCGTCGGATACAGCACCTATGTATGAAGAGATTGAATGTTTATACATTATTGATGAAAAGTGTGAGCCTGAATATACATTGTTGAATGGTCTAAAGAATATTGAGAACACATTAGAAGAAAGTATTCAATATGGGGCATGGACTAATTCTGCTGAATATTTTGACTATTTTGACAAAAATATGAAAGATATGACTTTCGAGGAAATAAAGTCTCGATTTGAGGCGGTGAAGAATGTTGCGTGGAATTTTGACCGCTGTCACAATTTTGCTGAGACATTTCGTAAACGAATATTGCCTGAGTTAAGAGATAGTCGTTTGGATGAATATTGCAAGCAGATAGATTATTGGTATAAGATGTCGCTTGAACAGCAATGGCAAATAATAGCATTGCATGATTGCCGCGACTGGGGAGAGCGGCGATGGGACTGCTTGGAAGCCGGTATGTGTACTTGTATTAAATGGACAATGGAAAGCTTGGCTAAGAATGATGAAGAGGTATTAAAAGTAATAAAGAAAATGATTTACCAAATGGGGTCAGACCCCATTTGGTAAAAATTATTCTGCGGACCGTGGAGGGCTGTACAGTGTAGTAACATAGAAATATATAATAAAAGACTTGGGATTTCCCAAGTCTTTTTTCTATATATACTTATTTATTATGAGCAGCTAAATAAGCTTTTTTACCCTCTTCGTAGAGGTTGTTGCCCTCAGAGTCGATAATAACCACAAGGGGCATATCTTCTACATAGAGCTTTCTGAGTGCTTCTGCACCCAAGTCTTCGTATGCGATAAGCTCGCATTCTTTAATGCACTTTGCAAGGAGTGCGCCTGCACCGCCGATAGCACCGAAGTATACACCGGAATACTTCTTCATAGCTTCCACAACCTCGGGGAGACGAGCACCTTTACCAATCATACCTCTTGCACCAACCGACATCATTGTAGGAGCATAAGCATCCATTCTGCCGCTTGTTGTAGGACCTGCAGAGCCGATAACCTGACCGGGCTTAGCAGGAGTAGGACCTACGTAGTAGATTGTAGCATCAGTGGGGTCAAATGGAAGAGGTTCACCTGCAGCCAATGCTTCACACATTCTCTTGTGACCTGCGTC
>CAZRZU010000091.1:0-7239 GCA_964604615.1 uncultured Oscillospiraceae bacterium | reverse complement strand
AAGGGAGAAACGATTGAGTTCGTTGCTCCCTTTTCTCGTAGGGGCGATTCGTGAATCGCCCGTTTATAAGGTTTTAGGATTATCCTAAATTATTGGAAGATGCGATACATCTTCCCTGCTTGTTACAGCACCGGACAAGATTTTTATTGAAAAACTTAACAAATTTCACCAAAGCTATTGATAAAACATAAAAATCGCAGTATAATAGTAAATGCGAAACCAATTTAATATGTTATACAGTGTTGAGGTATATTTTCTTTTGGGATAATATACTTATCTTTGCATATGCTGATGTTTGAATTTGATAAAAACGCAAATTTCAGTTATCAGTGTATGTGTATATCTCATGCTGTATAAATTGGTTTCGCGACTATCGGAGTTTGCGTTTTTTATGCGTCTGCTTCGGTAGGCGCATTTTTTTATTTTTAGGAGGAAATATAATGACTGTAAAAAAACAAATGACCGGATATCCGTCAATTGATAGGCCGTGGCTAAAGTATTACGATACGACATTTGACGAAAAAAACTTGCCACATAAGACAATGTTTGAATTAGCATATGACAGAAACAAGACTAATCTTTCGGATATTGCAATTGATGTAAGAATGAGTGCAAATGATTTCAACGCTGGAATTACGATAACATATAAAGAGTTTTTTGACCGCATTGAAAAAAGCGCAAAAGCCTCAAGTGCACTTGGTATAAAAAAAGATGAAATTATCCCTATTATATTACCGAATGTACCAGAAGCAAGAATTCTTATTTACTCTAACAGTATTTTGGGCGCTACTTCATACCCTATTTCTCCATTTCTTCCAGCAAATCAATTGGAATTGATTATCAAGGAAAATAATATCAAAAATATAGTTTTATTTGAAGCATTTTATGATAAGTATAAATGCGTACTAACTAATACAACCTTAGAACATGTGATTTTATTGGATGGAACAGAATCTATGCCCAAATTACTCAAAGTAGTTAAAGGAATAAAAGATTCTGTTAAATGTACCAAAAATGAATTAATAAATTATTCTGACAAAGTGCTCTCTTGGAATCAGTATATTAAACTAAGCAAACAAGTTAAACACATAACTCCTGTCGAATATTCTAAGAATCACATTGCAGCAATTATCGGCACGAGCGGAACAACGGGAACTTCTAAAGGTGTGTGCTTATCTGATGATAATATCAATGCAGCAGCATTGGCTTATTTAGAGGGTAAATGCTTTTGCGGCTCATTTCTTGATGCTTTAATTCCATCTATAGGCTATGGAATATCTATGCTTCATCATCAGACAGTTGCAGGTGCAAAGGTATACTTGATTCCTGAATTAGTAACGGACAGAATTGCAGAAGTTGTATGCAAGACAAAACCTGATAATTTTCCTGGTGGTCCTGTTCATTACATTAATTTATCACAGAGTAAAGAATTCTCAGAAGGCATATTACCTAAAACTAAGAATATGATATCTGGGGGAGCATCCTTACCTAAAGAAATTGAAGAAAAACTAAACGGTGTTACAACTGGTTATGAAGAAAATGGTATAAATGACAACATTTATGTGAGACAAGGGTTTGGCTTGTCAGAAAATGTTGCAACAGGTACATACTCTAAAAGAGGTGCATATAAATTCGGAAGTATTGGTATCCCTATCCCTTATGAAATCATATCAATTTTCACTCCAGGAACAGACGAGGAATTACAATATGGTAAACATGGAGAAATCTGTGTGACAGGACCCATGGTAATGCAACATTATCTTAATAATTCCGAAGAAACGGAGAACGTAATTCACATTCACAAAGATGGGAAACGATGGATACATACAAAAGATATTGGCTACATGGACGAAAGCGGACATGTATTCCATTTAGAGCGTATTAAAAATATATTTATGAGAACGGGATTTAATGTTCATCCTTCTTCGATTTCTGAGTTTATAAATACAATTCCATTTGTTAAAAACAGTCATGTTATTGGATTTGAACATCCTCAAGAACAATGCGTACCAATTGCTTTTATTGTTGCAGAAAAAGACTGCGGGAAAAGTAATGAAGAAATTGAAGAATATATACAGGAAGAATGTTATAAAAACCTTGAAGAAACCTCTGTTCCCTATGGATATGTATTTGTAGATACTTTACCTGTAAATCTTGGTGGTAAAATTGATGGCAGAAAACTTCAAGAAGTATCAGAGATAGATTTTACGAAAGAAGATAAAATCCCCAAAAAAGAATTGATTTTTGGGTAAATTAGTCATTAAATTGTATCAATTAGAATAGGCTGAGCAAATCGCTCAGCCTTTATTACTGTCCTTTAGAGTATGCCTCTTAAGTGCGCCTTTTTTGTTTGAATTTTATTTTATTGTTGTGTACATGAAGTACTTGTAACCCAAGGGGTTAGTATAGAAGCCTTCAACGGAGTCATCGATCATATACACGTCTGTGTAGTAGAAGATGGGGTTAACACAGCCTGTGGACATTACAAGATCTTCTGCATAATGCATAAGAGCATAACGTGTTTCGGGGTCTGTGCAGGCCTTAATCTTAGCGATAACAACATCGTATGTTTCAGCCCATGTACCGTTTTCAACAACTACATCATAGCCGTAGGGTGTAAGGTCGATGGAGTAAGCCTTGAGGTCCTTGTGTGCGCCCTTACCAAGCTGAGCATCGTTGTTACCGGAGAAGGATACCCACATGTCAAGGAATGTGATGGGATCGTTGTAGTCAGCAACCCAACCATGTCTTGCAACGGAGAAGTCACCCTTGTTACGTGTGTTGAGGAATGTGTTCCATTCCTGGTTTTCAAGCTGAATGCTCATACCGATGTTTTCGAAAGAGTTCTGAATGTATTCAGCAATTGCCTGGTGAGTAGTTGTTACGTTGTAAATATATGTGAGGGAGGGCATGTCTGTAAACTTGCCTGTTGCCTCATCAAATGTGTAGTACTTCTTAAGAATTTCAAGAGCCTTTGCATAGTTGCCTTCAACATCGTTTACGTCAAAGTAGCCATCGAAATCTTCGCTTACACCTGTGTTTGCACGGAATTCTGTGCCGTCAGCATCTGTCATACCCATACCAACGAATGTGGAAGCAGGAACTTCGCCTGCCTGAGAAAGGCTCTCCACAACATAGTTACGGTCAAGGAGAAGACCGAGAGCGAAACGGATTTCAGCCTGAGCTGCTTCTGCATCTTTACCTGTGAGAGTGCTTGTCTTGGGAAGAAGATTTTCGTTAACGTTCCAACAGATGAAGTATGTGCCGAGCTGACCGATTACCTGGTATTCATCACCGTACTGAGCTTCGAGTGATGCCATTTCGTCAGCAGGAACGGAGTCGATAAGCTGCCAAGAACCGTTCTTGAAGTTAGCGAGCATGTTGGAGTCATCATCGGAAAGATAGCAGTTGATAACAGGCATTGTTACGTCAGCTGCACCGTGGTAGTTTTCATTCTTGGAAAGAACGATGATAGAATCGTGTGTCCAGGAAGTAATTGTGTAAGGACCGTTACATACGTATGTGGAGGGGTCTGTAGCCCAGGATTCGTTAGCTACAACGTCTTCACGTACAGGCATGTATGTGGGGAATGCAAGAAGTTCATTCCAGTAGCTGATTGTGTTGTAAAGTGTTACTTCAAGAGTTCTTTCGTCAAGAGCTGTTACAGCGAGATCGCCTTCATTGTAACCCTTAACTACTTCAAACATGTAGCCGTAGTCTGCTGCTGTTTCGGGGTCTGCTGCTCTCTTCCAGCTGTATTCAAAGTCACCTGCTGTAAGAGCCTGACCGTCGGACCAGAGAAGACCTTCCTTAAGTGTGTAAGTGTAAGTTACTGTACCGTCTTCATTTACTACACCTTCAACAAGTTCTTCAACGCAGTCGGGAAGGATTGTCTTACCGTCTGCATCCCACTTTGCAAGACCCGAGAAAAGGTGTGCAATCATTGTAGCACCGTCAAGTGCTGCGTTGAGTGCGGGGTCGAGTGTGTCGGGTTCAGAACCGATACAAACATTAAGTACCTGTTCCTTTGCTACTGCTGTGGGGTCAGTTGCGTCGCCGTTGCCGCAACCTGCCATTGCAAGAGCCATAACAAGAGCTAATGCAAAAGCTAACATTCTTTTGATTTTCATAAGAATATACATCCTTTCTTTTATATATTTCAAACCCTGATGGGTTTAAAAATCAGTTGATTTCGTCCACTCTGTGACATGCCACAAAGTGACCCTTTGACACTTCCTTAAATTCGGGCATTGATTCAGCACAAGCCTCTGTTGCATAAGCGCATCTTGTTCTGAAGGGACAGCCTGAGGGAGCATTCAAAGGAGAAGGAATATCGCCCTGGAGAACAATTCGCTTGTTTTCACGGGCAATTTTGGGGTCGGGAACGGGAACTGCGGACAAAAGAGATTTTGAGTAAGGGTGCAGGGGTGAGTCATAAATTTCCTTTGCGTCTGCAAGCTCAACCATTCTGCCCAGATACATTACCGCAATGCGGTCGCTTATGTGCCTTACAACCAGAAGGTCGTGAGCAATGAAGAGGTACGTAAGCCCCATCTTTGCCTGCAGCTCTTCAAACATGTTGATAACCTGCGCCTGAATGGAAACGTCCAATGCGCTTACAGGTTCGTCACAAACGATAAAGTCGGGATTGAGTGCAAGGGAACGGGCAATACCTATTCTCTGTCTCTGACCGCCGGAAAATTCATGAGCATATCTTGACGCATGTTCGCTGTTGAGTCCTACATGACCCATAAGCTCAAGAATCTTTTCTTCTCTTTCCTTTTTGTTTGCGTACATCTTATGAACGTCCAAGGGTTCGCCGATGATGTCGGAAACTGTCATACGAGGGTTGAGAGATGAATAAGGGTCCTGGAAAACCATTGTTGCATGCTTTCTGAACTCCTTAATGTCATTTTTTGTCTTAAGAGCTTTTCCGTCGTATATAACCTCGCCTGCCGTAGGCTTATAAAGATGGAGAAGTGTTCTGCCCACGGTAGTTTTACCGCAGCCGGATTCACCAACCAAGCCCAATGTTTCGCCCTTATTAACAGAGAAAGAAACATCGTCAACAGCTTTGAGCTGTTTTGTTTTAAACATACCCGTATTTATGTCAAAATACTTTTTCAGTCCGTTGACTTCAATTAAAGGCCTCTGTTCTTTATTCATTCACTTCACCGCCTTTAACTTCAATAGTGCCGTTTTCTATCTGATTTTTCACACACATCCAGCAAGCGCTCCTGTGTTCGTCGTTAACGTCAATTCTCGGTGCCGCCTGTTCGATACAAATCTTCATAGCCGCATCACATCTGGGCGCAAATGCACAGCCTTGGGGCATGTTGAGAAGATCAATAGGCGTGCCCGAGATAGGCTGAAGGTGTGTGCCTGCAGTTGATGCTGAGGGCAACGAGCGCATGAGGCCCTTTGTATACTCGTGCTGAGGGTTGTAGAAAATTTCATCTGCAGTGCCCTGTTCGCAAATGCTACCTGCATACATAACAATGACCTCATCACACATCTGTGCAACAACACCCAAGTCGTGAGTAATCATAATTATAGCCATACCCAATTCCTTCTGAAGTGACTGCATAAGCTCAAGTATCTGCGCCTGGATAGTAACATCCAGTGCAGTGGTGGGTTCGTCCGCTATGAGAATGTCGGGTTCACAAGCAAGAGCCATTGCAATCATAACTCTCTGGCGCATACCGCCGGAAAGCTCAAAGGGGTACTGCTTCATTCTCTTTTCTGGCTCGTTAACATTAACAAGCTTGAGCATTTCCACAGCACGGTCATATGCCTGTTTTTTATTACGGTCAGTATGAAGTAGAATTGCCTCCATAAGCTGAGAACCGATAGTATATGTGGGGTTAAGAGAAGTCATGGGGTCCTGGAAAATAATGGACACCTTATTACCGCGAACAGTTTTCATAACAGCCTCGCCGCTTCCGATGAGTTCTTCTCCATCCAATTTAACACTGCCGCCTACAATTTTACCGGCAGGTGCAAGAATCTGCATAATTGAGTAGGCTGTAACACTCTTACCTGAGCCGGACTCGCCTACTATACCTAAAACCTTACCTCTTTCCAGTTCAAAGGAAACACCGTTTACGGCTTTAACCTCACCTGCATCAGTGAAAAAGGAGGTTCTTAAATTATTTACTTCTAATAAAGCCATTTCATAGCCTCCTTAACCGTTTAACTTAGGATCGAAAGCATCTCTCAAACCGTCTCCCAACAAATTCAACGAAAGAACAATAAGAGAAATTACAACCGCAGGAATAACAAGACGGTGAGGGTATGTGTAAATACCTGTCAAAGCATCAGATGCCAATGAACCCAGCGAGGGCATGGGTGCATTAACACCGAGCCCTAAGAATGAAAGATAGCTTTCTGTAAAAATAGCATTGGGAATCTGAAGTGCTGTGGAAATAATAACCACACTTATGCAGTTGGGTATGAGATGCTTTCTCACAATCCAACCGCCTTTTGCGCCCATACTCTTAGCCGCAAGAACATATTCCTGTTCTCTCAAGGACAAAATCTGACCGCGGATAAGACGGGACATAGATACCCAGTAAAGAGCACCGAATACGATGAACAAGCTTATGATATTACTGCCGATTTTAGCCAGTACCGTACCTTCGATCACAGATCCCAGCGATACCTTCAGCACCGCCGCAAGAAGGATAACAATAAGCATGTCGGGAAGCGAATATATAATATCAACTATACGCATTATAACAAGGTCAACCTTGCCGCCGCAGTAGCCTGCAATGGAGCCTATTGTCATACCTATAACAAGCACGATAAGGCTTGCAAAAAAGCCTACTGCAAGAGAAATACGGGTACCGTAAACAACGCGAATGAAATAGTCTCTGCCCTGTTTATCGGTGCCGAAAATGTGAGGGAACACATCCTCGCCGGCTTCTATGCGCTTAAGCTCAGTTGTTCCGTATTCAAAGGGAGCAAGATTACTGAAGGAATTATCCACGGGCTTGCCGGGGATATTGCCCAACATCTGGTCATAGGAATAGGGCCACAGCATGGGCAGAATTATTGATGCCAGTGCAATAACAATTACAACAAACATAGAAATTGTTGCAATTTTATTTTTGAGAAGCCTCTTCACACCATCTTTAAAGAATGTGGAAGAAGGACGCATTTTTACAAGGTATTCCTTATCCTTATCGGAAGCAGGAATAAATTTTTCAATATCCACGTGCATGGAAAACTTTTTATTCA
>CAZRZU010000090.1:0-7372 GCA_964604615.1 uncultured Oscillospiraceae bacterium | reverse complement strand
AGTGTTACGTACATGACCTGATGTGCCTCGTCCGTTTTCTTCCTGCCATACTACCTTGTGTCTGAACTGGAGTGCACAAGGTGTTTCATTACCTTTATTGTATACCGGTGTGCCGTGAGAAAGTGTAAAGCCGGCATTGTTAGTGTCATTCCAGCTCATTTCGTTAATATAACGCATTGTGAAACGGATTGTGTAGTCGCGTCCGTCAGTATCGGGAAGTGCATGGGAAGCCAGAATGCCGCCTGAGCCTGTGCCGCTTTCATTTGGCATGTGGTACAGGTGAAGCCCTGTGTTGCCAAAGGGTGCCTTTGTAATAGCTGCATAGTTGCGCGTGCCGATTGAAGCACTGCTTGAACCGTATGCCTTACTTATCCAGCCATTGAAATTGGACTCGTCTTCATCAAGGATAAGCTTTTCTGTACCGTCATATGTGAAGGTATCGGTCATGAGGTACTTGTTGCCCTCTGTTGTTGTATCGAAAGGAACTGAAATAATACTGCTCATGGGGTGTTCAATGCCTGCATTCCATGCGAGAAGCGTTACTCTGTCGCCCTCTTCAACGTCGGCTGTGTAGTCAAGCTCAACGATAATTTCAGCATCGCCCATGGGAGAAAGTGAACCGTCTTCCATCTTAGGTGCACCTATCATACCAATCTGAGGCACACTTCGTGCAGGGATTGTTGCCTTTTCGGTTGTAATGCGCTTTAATGTGTTGTCCTTGTCGTAGTGAGCAAGTGCCAGGTAGACCTGACCGTCACCAATAGAAATATTTGTAATGTTGAACTTACCTGTGAGGTTTACATCTTCGCCTACGGGAAGTGTGTCAACCTTTTCGCCGTTTGCGAAAAGTGCTGCATCTGCAAACATCTCGGGGGAGTCCTGTGTTACAAAACCGTCGGATGCATAGTCTGTCATAACACCTGTTTTGTATTCGTAGTTCATCCAGTAACGGTATTCACCACTAATCCACAAAAGTCTGGGACCGGCATGCGTGCCGTCTTCGTTTTGCTTATAGTTATAAATTGCATTGGGACGTGCATTGTTAATCTTGGAGTTTTCAGTGAGTGGCTCACGGATTGTCCATGTTGCACCGTGGTCTTCACTTTCCCAACGGTAAATTTCAAAAATGTTACCGTATTCGCCCATTGTGGGTATGGAAAGATAGATAACGTTTGCGTCTGACGCATTGTGGTCAAATGTAAGACCGCCTGAGTAGCAACGTTCCTGTGTTGCGTTTTCATGGAACCACTTGCCACCGTATGTAAGGAAGGTTTTAACCCATTCTTGAGTTGAGCTGTCCCAACGAGCATACCAGTAGTAGTGGTGGCTTCTGGAGTTGCCGTCAACTGCTGCAAGATACTTGGAGGGAAGAGAACCGTCTTCATTAGGAGGTGTTGCTGTTACGTCAACGTATACAATACAGGGCTCGCCTTTTTCGTTAACCTTAATGTCCCATGTCCAGCCACGGCGTTCTGCATCACCGGATCTGGGGTTGAAGGACTGACCTGTCTGTTCCGATGCATTAAACACCAGTAGCTCGGGATAATCGTCAACCAAATCAACTGTTACAATACCCCACTGACCGTTGGTGCCGTTTGCACCCTGAGATTTGTAGGATGCGTTATTTTCCTTGGGAAGAGGCTGAAGGAGGTTATCCTTTGCTGTGTACAAATTCTGGTCCTCAATGTCAAGGTAGATATAGTAAATGTGGTTTCTCTTATCGTTGTCGGGGTGGTTTGCAGTAAATGTAATATAAATCTTGTTGCGTTCAAAGTCGTAGTCATACTTTGTGTAGGGGCGACGGCCCGAGTCGGTGTAACCGCCGTCGGTCTTTGCGTTGGGAGCATCGTTACCGTCGTATGTGGAGTAGCCGTAGGTTGTGTTTGCAAACTGGGTCTGCTTCATAACCATTTCACAAACACCGTTTTCATCGGGTATGGAGAACTTGGCAAAGGTGGGCTTCCAGTGAACACCTCTCCAGCCTACGTAAATAACGTCGTTACCTATAATGCCTTCGTCGTCGTGTACAATGAAAACACTGGGATATGTTGCGTTATATGTTCTGCTGTCTGCTTCTGTGTAGCAGTAGTAACGTTGCCAGTCGTGCCATTCACTGATGTCTTCGGGGTTCTTTGTTACACAGTAGTACATGTAAGGCTCATTTGTGTGCATTGAATAGAACACCATAATTCTGCCATCGGGAAGAACAACAACTGCGGGGTTGTTATGGTCATCGGATTCAAGGAAGGGGTGAAGCTCAACACGCTTGTATTCGTCTGTAACGTGGTCAAGTTCGCTCACTACAATAGTACCTTCGTCCTCAACCCAGCCCATGTATGTTTTGTCGTGCCGGAATACATAGCCGCCATTGGAGGAATACAAACCGCTTTCATAACGTGTTGCAAGCTCGTCGCCGGGCTGAATATGTGTGCCTGAGGGCTCAACATACCAGTTCCAGCCACCGTTATTTGTAGCAACAGTGTTTTCGGTTGTTTTGGGCAGGAGAGTTACTTCTCTTACTTTTACTGTTGCTGTAATGGTGGTTTCGTCTAAACCTTCAATTGCACCTGTTACCTCATATTCGCCCACAAGGTTTTTGTTTACATTTGTTGTGTCCCATGTGATGTAAGGTGTAACTGTCTGACCGTCTGAGAATGTAAGACGGACTGTTCCGGGGAGATTGATTGTAGAATCGCCCTGAACCAGCACTGTTACAATGTCATCATAAGAAGCGAGAGCAACACTGTTGTAGCGCACTTTTAATGTGGAATCTCCCGTTACCTTAATGGAGGGTGCATAGTTAACGTCTTCCATTATGTAAAGCTCGCCGTCCTGTTCTAAAAGCTTGGGAAGATAGCTTGCTGTGTATGTGGAGCCTGTTGTGCACTTTAAAGTGTAGTCTTCAGCTACATTTTCGCCTTCTGCATTAATGGGGGAAACAGTAATCATGCTGTAGCCGTCAACCCAGTGACCAAGGTGACTCTTCATTGTCATCGTGCCTGAGAAGAACATTCTGTCAATTGTGGTGAGTGAAGAATTACGGAAAGCGGCATCTTCACATACTGTTACAAAGCTGTCACCGTCAGCGGAAATGTAAAGGGAGTATTTTTTATTTGTAACATCGATTTCGGTTCTTAAAACATAATTTACACCGTATTCGCAAGGAACGGAAGACTGCTTCCAATCACCGTCATGATATTCAAACACGTAGCTGCCGTCAACCTCTGTTGCAAACATACGCATGAGCGCACCGCAGCCTGAGAATGCGCCTGTGGTGCTGTCGCCGTAGCAGATAAGCTTGTTTGTGCCATCTGTCACCGTAAATTCTGCATCGAAAATTGCTGTGCCTCCGCAAACGGAAAGTGCTAAGTCGTTATAAGTTGAAAAGCTTGCACCGTCACTTGATTCGCCTGAGGAGTTGAAAACATTAAGCTTACTGTCGCAGGAGAGAACGTCAAGCTTTTTGGGGATAATGAGATTATCAATTTTTACACCGTAGCTGCCTTCGTAGGTTTCTGTCCATTCAACGGGTACAGTTATTGTTTTTCCGTCTGTTGTGGTGACGGAAAGCTTTTTGGGAAGTGCAGCATTGCCGCCGCTGATAACAGGGAAAGTTTCAAAATTTGTGTCAGCCGAAGCAATTGAAACTTTGTTGTACTTAACCACAATTGTATTTAAGCCTGCCTCAAGAACAACAGGAGCGATTTCTTCGCGAACATAGTAACCGCGGCTTGTAAATAAAACTGTGGGAAGAATATCCTCTGTTACTTGGAATGTATCGCCCTCGTAAAGACCTGTGATGTCAATCTGGTCAACGTAGATTTCGTCATCTGTTGCACTTGTTATTGAAACACTTGCATCTTTACCAAACTTGATTGTAAGTGTGGGGGAATTGGAAGAGGTTTTGCCCTCGATGAGAATCTTCATAACTTCGCTGTTGCCTGTGGTTGTTGTGTTAACATGGGCAATGGCAAAGGAAACACCGCTCTGGGTAAGGGCGCGGTAATTTTCGTTCATGTAGTCTGTTACATCAAAGGTAACCTTGCCCGTTTTAGTAATTGACTGAGTGTCAACGATAACTGCCTCTTGGGGAACGGTTGTTGTAGTTGACGTTATGTTATACTCGGGAACTACAAGTGTGGAAGGTTCGGGATAAGTCGATTCGTCCCATGCTGTGTTGTCGATGGCAAAAAGTGTTACCTCGGGCTGTGTAACATTTGATGCCTGTGCAACGTTAACTGTGAGGATCGCACTTCTGATTACGGGACCTTCCGCCAGCTGTTCGGATGTAAAAGCATCTGATAAATCAAAGCCTACATAGCCGTTGCGCTGATTCCAGTTGGAATGGTAAACGTAGAGACTGGATGCAGGATAACTTGAGGAATATGTGTCTGTTATTGACTTTGTGTTCAAGTTAGCCGTCATACTTTTAGTTGCGATAAGAGTAATTGTGTTGTCCTCTGCCAAGGCAGGGAAAACAGTAATTACCGACACCGCTAAAGCGAGAGCCAGAATGAATGATAAAACTTTTTTCATGGTATACCTCCTGTATAAAATCTTATAACCATATTATATAGTTTTAAAAAAATAATTGCAACAAAAAACACGGCAAAAATGCCGTGTTTTTTGTAAAAAATTAATTATTCCATAATTTCAACCGTAAGGTCGTCTACGTAGATTTCGCCCCATCTGTCGCCGGAAACACTGAATGTAATTGTATCGATGGGATTGGAATCCCAATCGTATGTGTTTGCGTCAACATACTGCGTGGAGTGATATGCTGTTCTGTGACCGTCGTAGATAGAGAAATCAATCGTCTTATTAGAGGGTGAAACATTGATTGTTACTTCGTAGTTGCTGCCTGTCATAAGACCGTCGTATGCATTGCCTCGACCCTGTTCGGAATAAACACTGTTGCCGAAAATCCAATCCAGTCCACCTCCGTCAAACCAACGTGTGTTGCGGAGATAACCTGTAGAGCTTCTACCGTTATAATGTGCCCAGCTTGTGCCGTGGCGGAACTGAACAGCACAGGGAGTTGCATCACCGTTGTTATAAACGGGAACACCGTGAGAAAGAGTGAAACCTGCATTTGATGTATTGTTCCAGCTCATTTCGTCGATGTAACGCATACTAAACTTAATCTGATAGTCCTTTCCTTCTGTGTCGGGAAGTGCATGAGATGCCATAATACCGCTTGCGTCAGAGGAAATTCCGTAAAGGTGAAGGCCGGTGTTTCCAAAGGGAGCCTTTGTAATTGCAGCATAGTTATTATCTGCGATAGCTGCGCCGTCTACACCATAAACCTTACTTACCCAGCCGTTATAGTTTTCGCCGTTTTCGTCAAGGATAAGCTTTTCTGTTCCTTCGTATGTGAATGTATCAACAAGTGCATACTTGTTTCCGGATGTGCTCATTTCAAAGGGGACAGTTGTAATGTCGCTCATAGGATGCTCAATGCCTGTGTTCCATGCAAGAAGCTTGACAGAATCGCCCTCGGCAATTGCCCCTGTGTATTCAATTTCAACAACAACCTCTTCGTCGCCCATGGGAGAGAGACCGCCGTCTTGAGTTTTGGGTGCGCCTACCATACCAATCTGCGGTACACTTCTGGCGGGGATTAATTCGTTGGTAGTTGTAACGGAGACAAGTGCGCCTTCTGCGTTGTAATGAGCAAGAGCAAAGAGGGCTTCACCGTCGCCGATGGAGATATTTGTAACATTGAACTTACCTGTAACAGTAACATCTTTACCGACAGGAAGCTTTTCAGCCTTTTCGCCGTCAACCCAAAGAGCGGCATCTGCAAACATTTCGGGGTCGTCCTGAGTTACAAAGCCTTCGGAAGCCCAGTCTGTCCATACACCTGTTTTGTATTCATAGTTCATCCAGTAACGGTATTCGCCGCTCTTCCACAAAAGTCTGGGGCCTGCGTGTGTGCCGTCTTCGTTTTCTTTGTAGTTATAAATAATATTGGGACGTACGTTGTTAATCTTTGAGTTTTCAGTGAGTGGCTCACGGACTGTCCATGTTGCACCGTGGTCGTCAGACTCCCAACGGTAAATTTCAAAGATGTTACCGTGTTCGCCCATGGTGGGAATGGAAAGATAGATTACGTTAGCATCAGTTGCATTGTGGTCAAATGTGAGACCGCCTGAGTAGCATCTTTCCTGAGTTGCATTTTCATGCCACCACTTACCGCCGTATGTAAGGAAGGTCTTAACCCAGGTTTCGGTGTCGGAATCCCATCTTGCATACCAGTAATAATGGTGAGAACGTGTGGAATCGTCGACGGAAGGACCGTACCAATCGGGCAATGAGCCGTTTTCGCCGGGAGCTGTTGCTGTTACGTCAACGTATACAATACAGGGCTCGCCCTTTTCGTTAACCTTGATATCCCATGTCCAGCCACGACGTTCGTTGCTGCCGCCTGAACCGTAGCTTTCGCCTGTCTGCTCGGAAGCATCAAATACCAAAAGCTCGGGATAATCATCTATAAGTTCGTTTATGAGAACACCCCACTGACCTGTTGTGCCCTTTGCACCCTGAGAAACATATTCTGTCTTGTTCTCGAAGGGAAGGGGCTGTAAGAGGTTACCCTTAGCTGTGTAAAGGTTCTGGTTTTCAAGGTCAAGTGTTACATAGTAAATATGGTTCTTTACGTCGTTGTCGGGGTGGTTTGATGTGAATGTGATGTAAATCTTGTTGCGGTCAAAGTCATAATCGTACTTTGTGTAAGGTCTTCTGCCACCATCGTTACGACCTCCGTCGTCATAGGAATAGTAAGATGTGTTAGCAAACTGTGTCTGACCCATAATGGTCTCGACAACACCGTTTTCGTCGGGCATTGAGAACTTTGCTAAAGTGGGCTTCCAGTGAACACCTCTCCAACCTACATAGATAACATCGTTGCCTTCAATACCCTCGTCGTCATGTACCATGAATACGGTGGGGTATGTTGCATTATATGTAGAACCTTCGACAGCTGTGTAACAGTAGTAGTACTGCCAGTCGTTCCATTCTGTAATGTCTTCAGGGTTCTTGGATACGCAGTAGTACATTCTTTCTTCTGTTGTGTGCTTGGAGTAGAAAATCATAATTCTACCGTCGGGAAGAACTACAACAGCAGGGTTGTTATGGTCATCGGCTTCCAAAAATTCGTGAACAACAACTCTCTTATACTCGTCTGTGTCGTGGTTGTATTCACCAACTACGATAGTACCTTCGTCTTCAACCCAGCCCATGTATGTTTTATCGTGCTTGAACTTGTAGCCGTTATTGGAAGAGTACTGACCTGACTCATAACGGGTTGCAAGGCTGTCCCCGGGCTGGATATGTGTACCTGAGGGTTCAACATACCAGTTCCAGCCACCGT
>CAZRZU010000089.1:0-7443 GCA_964604615.1 uncultured Oscillospiraceae bacterium | reverse complement strand
AAATAGACCTCAAAGTGCTGAAGGACGTTAGTCCGCCTTTGAGGTCGCGTGTCGATAACACTTTATCGACATGCTGAGGCTGTCGCCTTTAGCAACAACCCTTTTTGTATTATTCCATCGAATTTCCGCACTGTGGGCAGAACTTTGCGTCAGAGTCAACGTCCGCGTTACAATTTATGCACATTACCATGCTCTTCATTGTTCTTTCCTGGTTTTTTAAATCTGCCACAGATTCCAGCGCAAGGTCAATTTCCGCAATTTTGTCCTCTACAAGAGTGATGTCGGGGTCATCTTTTTTACTGTTTTCGTAAACAAGCTCTCCCAACTCACGATACAATGCACGAACCTGGGACTGTTTATCGGCAATCTGCACCTTTAATTTTGTAGCACCGTATGCCTCTCCAACCTTTTTGCCGGCTATCTGTACAGCATCACCGGCACGGTCCTTCAAATCATCAAACAAACCCATACTATACTATTTCCTCCTTTTATCATAGAAATTAAAAAATACATCTTTACGTTTCAGCATTTCATCTATACGTTTTATATAATCCGCCGCATCCTTCGGGTTATAAACTCTTTCAATGCAGTCTCCATCAACCATTTTTGTACTGCCGCCGGCACCTATGGCAAGTATGGGCTGAACTTCTTCCATGATGTACACGTTATACAGACTTTCGTGTCCGTTTTTTGCAAAACCTACATTTTCAAGGTTCCCCAAGGTATTTCTCTGTTTATACATGTAATACGGATAAATTTCCTCTTTTGTAAGCATGGAGGATGCCCTGTCAACCATTGCGGATACATTTTCAGTAAATCTGAGCTTTTCAAACTCGTCTATCATTCCTGCTGCCCGTTTCATATACAAAGTATGCACCGTAATGCTCTGAGGTTCTGACAACAGAATCTTGTCCACACTCTCAGATATCATGTCTTCGTTTTCACCGGGCAAACCTGCAATAAGGTCAGCATTTATGCTTTTAATACCTGCCGCCTTTGCCATATCAAAAGCCTTGTAAACATCCTCTGTACTGTGCCGTCTTCCCACCTTATCCAAGGTTTTTTGGTGCATTGTTTGCGGATTAACAGATACCCGGTCTACACCTGTTCTTTTCAGCATGTCCATCATTTCTTTTGTAAAAGTGTCAGGACGACCTGCTTCCACGGTAAACTCACGCACAGCGGAAAAATCCACAGCTGATTGAAGCTTGGTTATTATTTTCTCCAAAAGGCAGGGTTTTATGGCAGTGGGTGTTCCCCCGCCAAAATATACAGTATCTACCCTCATACCCAAATCTCTTATAATTTCCCCTGTATGCTCAATTTCTTTCAGCACAGCATCTGTATAAGGCTCTGTAAATTTGTTATTATGAGCAGTTGCCTGACTTATAAATGAGCAATAAGAGCAACGAGTGGGGCAAAAGGGTATACCCACATATATGCTTACCGAATTCGACGGCATACTTTTTAAAATTGCTCTTTCCTTTTTTGCCACACTCAATGCAAGCTTCGCCTTTTTATCCTCCATCAGATACTCGCCCTTTAAATGACTGAGTATATCCTCTTCTTTGCAGGAATCATCCAGCATTTTCCGTGCGGTTTTTGCAGGGCGAATACCTGTTGATATCCCCCAGGGTGTGGGCATTTTGCTGATTTTTTTAGCTGCATAAAACACAGATTTTTTAACTGCGTTTGTAACATAAAGCCTTTCATTGCTTTCTGCTTCGGCGCTGCCTGTATATACCTTTCCGTCAAGGGTTATTGTTGCCTCCGCAATACATTCTTCAAGACGGCTTTCAACTTTAATGTGGTCATTGAGAGAGAAAAACAGTTGCATTATCTGCCTAACTGCATTTTCATTGTCATGACCATATGTAACTATTTCCATCCGGGCTCCACCTATCTTATGTACGGATTATTCTCTCTTTCCCAAATTGCAGTTGTCGCTTCTCCGTGTCCCGGCAGGATTATATGGTCATTCTCAAGAACATCTAAAAGCTCATGAATGGAGTTAATTTCCGTATTGAAGTCTCCAAAATCGTATCTGCCGATGCTGCCTCGGAAAATCAAATCACCGCTGCATACAAAATTGTTGCCAATGTAGCTCACGGAGCCCATGCTATGGCCGGGAGTATGCATAACCGTAAGAGTTTCGCCTTCAATGTCTATGGATTCTCCGCCTTGGAGCACCACATCAATTTCGCATGCCTCAGGTGTTTCGCCTGTCATAAACCCCAGGCTTTTTTCCATGTTTCCCAACATGGAAATGTCGTTCTCATGCATATACACTACGGCACCGGTCATATCTTTCAGTTCTTTTAGTGCACCCACATGGTCAAAATGCCCATGTGTCACCAAAATAGATTCAAGTGTAAGATTTTCTTTTTCAAGGTATTTTACAATACCTTCCGCATTAGCGGCAGGGTCTACTATTGCTACATTTTTATCACCTAAAACATAACAATTAGTGCCCAGTTGACCTATAACAAGTTTTCTTATATTCATAACATATCATACCAATCTGAATTTATGGGTAATTGCAAAATCCTTCACAAGAAGCTTTTAACTTCTGATGTCAAATATACCCGGAATATGATACAGCTTCTTTATAAGCGCATTCATTTGCTCTCGGTTGGAAATTTCCACCTGAAGGGTAATAATTGCAACTTTTACCTTAGGTGCATGAGATACTGCCGATACAATATTAATCTGATTTTCTGACACAACAGACGCAATATCTGCCAGAATACCCTTTCTGTCTGCACATTCAATTTTTATTTCGCCAATATATTTAAAGCTTACACCGCTTGCCCAATTGCAGCGAATACGTCTCTCCCTGGATTCTTCGTCCAGATTAACCTCTTGCACATTGATGCAGCTTGTACGGTGAACACTTACTCCTCTGCCTCTTGTAATAAATCCTATAATGTCATCTCCGGGTACAGGGTTGCAGCATTTTGAAAGCCTTATAAGGCAGTTGTCAATGCCTTCCACCTCAATACCGTTGGATGGCTTAGAAGACTTTTTCTGTTCCACAGTAGGTATTTTATCCTCGGGAATGTCCAAGTCAACAGAAGCATATTCTCTGAGCCTTGCGGCAATTTTTACGGCAGTGATGCCGCCATATCCCACAGCTGCATATGCATCTTCCAGAGTGTTAAACCCGTAACGTTTTATAACAGGTTCTATATATTCATTCTTGAGAAGCTCTCCAGGTGCAAAATTAAGCTTCCGGATTTCTCTTTCAACTGCTTCTTTACCCCGTTCAACATGAATTTCCCTGTTCTCTTTCTTGAACCAGGCATTTATTTTACTTCGTGCCTGAGCTGTTTTTACAATATTCAACCAATCGCGGCTGGGGCCTTTAACGTGCCCGGTTGTTACAACCTCAACAATATCGCCGTTTTTAAGCTGATAATCAAGAGGCACGATACGTGCATTTGCCTTTGCTCCAATCATCCTGTAACCTACTGCTGTATGAATGTAAAATGCAAAGTCAATGGGAGTGGCACCCAACGGCAGGCTTACAACGTCACCCTTAGGAGTGAACACAAACACCTCGTCGGCAAAAAGGTCAATTTTAAAACTCTTTAAAAAGTCCTCCGAGTCAGTAGCTTCGCTCTGCACCTCAAGCAATTGTCTCACCCATGCGAGCTTTTCGTCCTGAGCACTCTCTCCCGATATACCCTCTTTATATTTCCAGTGTGCCGCCACACCTTGCTCGGCAATTTTATGCATTTCCCAGGTTCTTATCTGCACTTCAAAGGGCTGACCTGTGGGTCCTATGAGTGTGGTATGCAAAGACTGGTACATGTTTGGCTTGGGCATGGCAATATAGTCCTTAAATCTTCCGGGAATGGGTTTATAAAGTTCATGCACCATACCCAAAACACTGTAACATTCCGCCACGTCGTTAACTATAATCCTGACCGCAAACAAATCATAGATTTCATCCAAAGATTTGCCCTGTGAATACATTTTGCGGTAGATGGAATAAATATGCTTTGCTCTGCCGGAAATATGAGCTTTTATATTCATTTCCTCCATCCGCTTACCCAAAGTTTCCTTTATGAGAGTTACATATTCTTCTCTTTCGCCTTTTTTCTGTTTTAAGCCTTCTACAATTTCATAATAACCTACACTGTCAAGATACTTAATTGACAAGTCTTCAAGCTCGCTCTTAATTTTTGAAATACCAAGCCTGTGAGCAAGAGGTGCGTAAACCTCTAACGTTTCATGAGACTTTTCCCTCTGCTTTTCCTCACTCATGTACTTCATTGTACGCATATTATGAAGTCTGTCTGCCAGCTTCACCAGAATTACACGAATGTCCTTTGCCATGGCAAGAATCATCTTTCTGATGTTTTCAATCTGTGCCTCTTCCCTTGAGGTCGACTTGATTTTATCAAGCTTTGTCACGCCCTCAACCATGTAGGCTACCTGTTCGCCGAATTCATTCTTTAATTTTTCGTAGCCATAAGGAGTGTCTTCAATAACATCGTGTAACAGACCCACAATCACAGTGTCGGTGTCAAGTTCCATGTCTGCCAGAATGTAGGCAACTTCCAACGGATGAATGTAATAGGGTTCGCCGCTGTTACGGAGCTGGTCTCCGTGAGCCTCTACGCAAAGGTTGTATGCACGCGTAATACGTTCTTCGTCAGCGGAAGCATTATATTCTTTTACTCTGGCAATTATTTTTTCTATTGTTGCCTTTTCTGTCTGCATACCCAATTCTCCTTCCGTTATTTATTTTTACACATTTCAATATAAACTTTACTCTCAGCAATGTTTATTTTTTTTCCTTTTTCCGTGGGTAGGAACGAAATCCTTATGGTATCGCCTCTTACGGAATATTCTAAAATGTTAACATCCTCAAAAACGAGAAGGGCATTTTCAAACTTTTCCTGTCCCATCACAGTGCCCATCTGTTCACCTATACTGCGGGCAATCTGCATTATGTCTCCGTTTACACAGTCTCCGCATCTTCTGAGGAGCTTATATATCATAACAAAATCCTCTTTTGAAGGTATGCTGCTATCTGTGAGACGAATATCCTCCAGAATAATCTGTACACGGGACTGCCCGTTATAAATGTTTATGTTCATTTCGCCTGCAATGTCAACAATATCGCCAACAAGAAAATCGGAAGCTATTTTACTTCTGCCAAATGCTATAACCTCCAGTTTTTTGCCGTCCTTTTCCACCAGAAGGCGACAGTGCTTCCCCTCCGAAAGCATTCTGATATCCAATATATGTACACTCTCTATTGCTATGGTAGGCATTTTATTGCCCACACCGTAGGGACCTAAAATCTCAGTTTCCTTAACAGCCCCCAGGTTAATATTCCCCAGCTCAACCCTTGTATCAATAAAAATGTCACGGCTTACCCTTGCAGGAAGAACTGAAAGCGCATATTCGTTAAGTCTTCTGTCAAGTTCTTCAATGTTTTCTTCTTTTATGGAAAAACCTGCCGCATAAGCATGTCCTCCAAAGTTTTCCAAAATGTCGGCACAGCCTGAAAGTCCTTCAAAAAGGTTTATGCCTCCCATGCTTCTGCCTGAGGACTTGCACTTTCCGTCTTCGATGGCAATCAGTATACAGCTGCGCTGGAACTTATCGCAAATTCTGGATGCAACAACCCCGATAATTCCGTGATGCCAGCCTCTCTTTGCAAGAATAAGCACCTTTTTATCGGCATACTTTTCATCCCGAAGCATTTCAACTGCTTCCGCAAAAATAACACTTTCCTGATTTTGTCGTTCCCGGTTTTCCCTGTCAAGCTCCATTGCAAGCTCCATTGCCTCGCAGGAGTCCTTTGTCAGGAGCAGATTAACTGCTGTCATTGCTGAACTCATTCTGCCTGCGGCATTTATCCTGGGCGCTATTGAATAGCTTACTACTGCACTGCTGTTCCACTTTGGTGTTGAGCCTATTGTGCGGATAACCTCCTGAAGTCCAAGATTGGGATTATTCTTAAGCTTTTCCAGTCCAACCCCGGCAACAATACGGTTCTCACCCGTAAGATTTACCACATCTGCAATTGTACCCAGAGCAATAATGTCTGAATACTCTTTCAAAATTTCTTCTGCGTTACCATTATTAAGGGCACATATAAGCTTGAACGCAACACCTACACCTGCAAGATCCTTAAACGGATATTCACAATCTGTTCTTTTTGGGTTTATAACCGCTATCGCATCAGGAACATCTTCCTTACATTCGTGATGGTCGGTGATAATAATATCAATACCTTTGCTTTTTGCGTAGGCAACTTCTTCACCGGCAGTTATTCCCGTGTCCACTGTGATAATAAGCCTTGTTCCCATAGCGGCAATCTTTTCTATGGCATCCATGTTCACACCATAGCCTTCGTTTTGCCTGTCGGGAATATAGGCATCCACAACAGCGCCTCTCTTGTTAAGGAAAGACACCATAATGGCAGTGCTGGTAATGCCGTCCACGTCATAGTCGCCGTAGATAGTAATTTTCTCTTTCTGTTCAATTGCTCGATTAATCCGCTCCACAGCCTTGTCCATGTCGTTAATAAGGAAAGGCGAATGAAGAGATTCAATGTCTCTTTCAATAAACCTTTTCGCATCACCTGCATCGGTAATTCCACGGTTTATCAAAACTCTCGCCACCAAAGGGCTTATCCCAAGAATCTTTGAATAGGCATATACCATGTTTTCATCGGTATTTTCGTCCAGATAAAACCACCTTTTTGTAGTTATTCCCATGTGCGCCCCCTTCTCGCATAAAATGCGGTCTAAAAAAAGAATACTATTATATTTTATTCTACCACATATTAACTCTTTCTTCAATCTTTTTTTCTTATTATATGCAAGAAAAAAGAGGACGTTCCCCTTTTCAGGAAACGTCCGTAATGATTGATACCCTTTATTAAATTGCTTTACCTGTTACGGTCTGCTAAAATTTTTGCCACATTCTGTGCAGGAACTTCTTCATAGCGAGCGAAGTTAAGGTCAAACTGACCGCGGCCCTTAGTCATGGAACGGAGGTCAATTGCATAACGTGTCATTTCGCTCATGGGAACATCTGCAACAACCTTACCGAGGTTGTTACCAATTTCGTTCATTTCCAGAATTCTGCCGCGGCGCTTATTCAAGTCACCGATGATGTCGCCCATTTTCTTTGAGGGAATAGTAACTTCAAGTGTTCCGATGGGTTCCAACAAAACGGGCTGAGCCTGAGCTGTACCTTCCTTGAATGCGATAGATGCGGCAATCTTAAATGCCATTTCAGAAGAGTCAACAGGATGATAGCTACCGTCTGTAAGAACGGCCTTGATGCCTGTAACGGGGAAGCCGCCCAATACACCTTCATGCATACATTCCTGCAAGCCCTTTTCAACAGCAGGGAAGAAGTTCTTGGGAACTGCACCGCCGACAACTCTCTGGTCAAATGTGAGACCTTCTTCGC
>CAZRZU010000088.1:0-7489 GCA_964604615.1 uncultured Oscillospiraceae bacterium | reverse complement strand
ATGATAAAGCTGAGAAAGACAGGTAGCCATTTTACCGCTTCCGGGACCGGGAGCCGTAACAACCACCAAAGAACGTTCTGTTTCTATATATTCGTTTTTACCCAGACCTTCCTCCGAAACAATGTGAGGAATGTCGTAGGGATAACCCTCAATGGGATAATGGCGATAGCACTTGATGCCTAAGCTTTCAAGATGGTTAAGGAACACATTTGAACTGCTCTGGTTTGTATAGCGAGTAAGAACCACACTACCCACATACAAGCCCAGTTCACGGAAAGTGTCAATAAGACGGAGCACGTCGTCATCGTATGTGATACCTAAGTCCGCTCTCACCTTATTGGATTCAATGTCAGCAGCATTGATTGCTATAACAATTTCAACATCGTCCTTAAGCTGCTGGAGCATGCGCATTTTGCTGTCGGGTTCAAAACCCGGGAGCACACGTGATGCGTGAAAATCGTCAAACAGCTTACCGCCGAATTCAAGATAAAGCTTACCGCCAAACTGTTCAATACGGCTCTTAATCTGTTCAGACTGTGTTGCCAAATATTTTTGGTTGTCAAATCCTATCTTTTTCACTTGTGCGCCACTCCTTTTAAAAAAATCCAAGAATTATTATATCAAACTTTCATGCAATTGTAAAAGGATATTTTTATAAAATGTAAAAATTTTTACGAAATATGTCTTTCTCCTTTCGGTTGACACCAATTTTTATAAATGATATTATAGTAGAGTAATAATTCTTATAAAGGAGATTAAAAATGCAAAGAGAACATCTTAAAAGCCGTCTCGGATTTATTCTGATCAGTGCGGGTTGTGCAATCGGTGTAGGTAACGTTTGGAAATTTCCTTGGATGGTAGGTCAGTACGGAGGAGGTATGTTCGTACTTATTTACCTGATTTTCCTTTTAGCAATCGGTGTTCCTGCCCTCACTATGGAATTCGCAGTGGGCAGAGCTGCCCAGACCAGTCCCGCAAAAATGTACGATGCCTTGGGAAAAGGCAAAACCCCGTGGACAATTCATTCCTATATGTCAGTTGCGGGCAATGTTTTGCTTTCAATGTTTTATGTTCCCGTAGCAAGCTGGATGCTCCGCTATTTTATGGACATGGGCATGGGCAAATTTCAAGGGCTTGACCCTCAGGCAATAGGTTCTGCCTTTGATGCAATGATGGTCGATTATAAATCCATGACTGTTTATTCTGTTATACTTACAGTAGCCTGCTTTCTTATATGCTCAGCAGGGGTTCAGAAAGGCTTGGAAAAAGTGTCAAAGTTTATGATGATAGCACTTTTACTTATCATGGCGGTTCTGGCGGTTAACTCAATTTTTCTCCCCGGCGCTGCAGAAGGGCTGAAGTTTTATCTTGTTCCCAACGTCGAAAACTTTAAAAATGCAGGTCCTGTCAATGTTATAGTTGCAGCAATGAACCAAGCCTTTTTCACACTGAGCCTGGGTATAGGTGCGATGGCAATTTTTGGCAGTTACATAGGCAAAGACCGAGCACTGCTGGGGGAAAGTGTTAACGTTGCATTGCTCGATACTTTTGTGGCATTCACGTCGGGACTCATAATCTTCCCCGCTTGTTATGCATACAATGTTTCGCCCGATTCAGGTCCCAGCCTTATATTCGTTACACTGCCCAACATTTTTAATAACATTCCATTTGGCAGACTCTGGGGTGCTCTTTTCTTCCTTTTCATGTCCTTTGCGGCAATATCCACAGTTTTGGCAGTGTTTGAAAACATAATCTCCTGTACAATGGATATGTTCAACATGAGCCGAAAAACAGCATCAATTATAGATGCTATATTAATCCTTGTACTTATTATGCCCTGTATTCTTGGTTTTAGTGTTCTTTCACATATAACACTTCCTAAAATTGGCGGCATTATGGATATTGAAGACTTTGTGGTGTCTAATCTGCTTCTTCCGGTTGGCGCACTTGTTTTCACTTTATTCTGTACGTTTAAATTCGGCTGGGGCTGGAAGAACTTTACCAATGAAGCAAATACCGGCAAAGGGCTTAAAATTAAACCCTGGATGCGTTGGTACATGACAATTGTTCTCCCCGCACTTATTTTAGTTATTTTCATATTAGGTCTTGTAAGTAAGTTTGCATAACACAAAAAGAGGCTGTTGCTTAATGCAACAGCTTCTTTTTGTGTTCGAAAAACTTAAAGTCATTCACAATAGCGGAAGGTACGGAAAACAAGAGTTTCCATAGAACAAAGTGCCGAAGGACGTTAGTCCGCCTTTGAGGTCGCGTGTCGACTGCGTCGACATGCCATTTAGATTTTATAGGCTTTCTCAATGGGAATTGAACACATAATTCCTCTTGCGGGAGAGCGCAATCCAAATTTTGAATTAACCTGCTCCATAATATTACCTGTTATATTGGATGGTGCCATTATCAGAAGAATTTCTCTTTCCTCTTCAATATCTATGTTTGCAAGCTCCTTTAACTTCTCGGCATCTGCAAGTCTGCCTTTTATAACAGTTCCGCCGGTAGCTCCCGCCTTTTTTGCTTCCTGCATTACCTCGTCAACAAAGCCCTGACCCACGGTTATCATAATCAGGTTATGCTTATGCGTATTACTCATAGTATTAACATCTCCTTTCGGCACATCTTCTGGTTTGTTTCTGTTCAATATTTCCACCATCAGACGGTTTGCCGCAGATAATTTTAATATCATCAAAAGGCCACCGTATTCCGAATAGCTCGCAAAATTATCACCAAAAGACTGTACCAATGCACCAACATTGGCATTTGACCCAAAACTCATAACTATATCTTTATTATTGCTTGTGAGACCCATAAGGTCCATCATTTCGGAGGGAGCCGTACCGAAGCCCATAGTCTGAACATGAAGACGTATTTCATTCTTGTCCAGTACATTCATAAGTTTTTTGCCTTTGCCTCTTCCCACAATTGACAAGAGCATCATAGTGCGTTCAGGCATATCGTTTCCCATCATGCAACCTCCTCATCAAAAAAAACTATATTATCCTCAATCTGAAGGAACTCGTCATGTGCTTTCTTAAGCTTTCTGTGTCTTCTTATGTTTCCGCTAAGACCCAATACCTGAATTGTAATAAGGGGAGTCATTGCAATCATGGCAACAACACCGAAAGCATCAGTCATAACATTTCCGCCCAAAACTTCACATGCACCCACCGTAAACGGCAGGATAAACGTTGTTGTCATGGGACCGCTTGCAACGCCGCCCGAGTCAAAAGCAATACCCGTATAAATCGGCGGAACAAAAAATGTTATAACAAGCGATATTGTATATCCCACTATGAGGAAAGGCAATATGGGAATACCCGTCAGAACGCGGAGCATGGAAATACCAACCGATACACCAACACCGATTGAAAGCGCAAGCCCGATGGATCTTTCGGTAATGGCACCGTTTGTAACCTCGGTAACCTGCTTTTTCAAGGAATGAACTGCCGGTTCCGCAGAAACAATAAAGTAACCCATGAGCATGCCTATGGGAATCAGCAAATATTTATTGCCGCTTCCTGCTATTGCTGAACCTATGAGGCGACCTGCGGGCATAAAGCCAACATTTGCACCCACCAGGAAAAGCACCAGACCAACATAAGTATATGTAAGACCTATCAATATTTTCATAATCTGTCGCTTATGAAATCTTCTTGATATTAGCTGGAATACAATAAACACAATAACTATCGGGAACAGCGCATTAAAAACTTCCTTTCCGTAGTGAGGAAATGCCACAAGAAACTCTTTAAAAGCATCAAGGGTTGTCTCAGCCACAGGGATAACAGTTGTTGATGTTTCAGGCTTTGGATTGTAGCAAATACTCAAAATAAGTACAGAAAGAATAGGTCCTATGCTGCAAAGCGATACCAGACCGAAGCTGTTTTCTCTTGAGTGCTTGTCACCGCTTATGGTTGCAAGACCTGTACCAAGTGCCATAATAAACGGCACCGTTATGGGACCTGTTGTTACACCGCCGGAGTCAAAAGCAGTAGGTACAAATTCCTCCGGGGCAAACAAAGCCACAACAATAATCACACCATAAAAAATAATCAAAAGCCTTGACAGGGGAATATTTTTCATCGCCCTGACCATCGCCAGCGCAAGAAAAACGCCAACACCCAATGCAACACTTAAAATAAGCACCATATTGGGTATTGAGGGCACCTGCTCTGCCAGAACCGTCAAATCAGGCTCCGCAATTGTTATTAAAATGCCCAATATAAAACACACCGCAACGGAAATCAACGGTTTTTTCGATTTACTTAACTGAATACCGATGCCTTCACCGATAAGCTCCATGGAAACTCCCGAGCCGTGGGTAAAAAAGCTTATACCAAAGATAAGAAGCAGTGTTCCGAAAACAAATAAAACAAGTACCCCCGAATTCAAAGGTGCAACGGAAATACTCAGTAAAAGAACAATTGCCGCTATCGGGAGGACCGAGCTTAAAGCTTCCATTATAAAATTATTAAAATGTCTCAAAATGCCAACCTCCTGATTACATTTCTCTACATACTATAATATAATATTTTATAATTTAAATCAATAAGTTATAAAATTTTTAACTGTTTTTTTACTTTTACACCCCTTTTTGAGGGGATAGGGAAAATTGTTCAGAATTGACAAGCCGAATGAAAACGCGGTGTCCGCCCCGCGTTTGAGCTTTGCCCGAAGCTGTACAAGGGTACTGCGAGCGGTGAGGTTTGTCGGTAGCAAAAAGGCATATAATAAGAGGAAACCATCGCTAAAATGCGATGGTTTCCTACATTGATAAGAATTTAAGAGTTTTAAAAGCACTTAGGGGTTTTTTAGCTTCTGTTTATGCCTTTTTGCAGTCTGGACTATTTTTACATCCCCTTTTTCACACCTTGAAGCCTGCCTTCACAATGGCATGCTTAATCTTATTCATCTTCACATTTTCAGGTGCTTCAAATACCGCTATTTCCTCGCCGTGGCTCACACGGATTACTCGCACACCCTTAAACTTGTTAAGTGTTTCCGTTACAGTGCTTTCACAGTGAGCACACATCATTCCCTCTATATGCAACGTTATTTCCGTTCCAACCTTATGCCCTTTTCGTTTTCTGTCCTTCTTTGTGCTGTTAACATCAAAAAGGTTTAGTCTCAATGCATTGGTTACCACACAGAAGCTTGACAAGCTCATAGCTGCCGCTCCGAACATAGGGTTAAGCTCCCAGCCGAAAGCAGCAATATATGCCCCTGCCGCCAGCGGAATTCCGATAATGTTATAAATAAATGCCCAGAACAGGTTTTCCTTAATGTTTTTCAGTGTCTGTCTGCTTAACCGTATAGCACGGGGAACACCAAGAAGACCCGGCTTCATCAGCACAACATCTGCCGCATCTATTGCAATGTCAACTCCGTTTCCTATTGCAATGCCTATATCTGCTACTGTAAGTGCAGGTGCATCGTTAATACCGTCACCCACCATAATAACACGACCCCGTTTTTTCGCCGCGCTTACAACCTCAGCCTTACCGTCGGGCAAGGTGTCCGCGTAAACACGGTCTATTCCTGCCAGAGCCGCTATCGCCTCTGCTGTTCGACGGTTATCTCCTGTAAGCATAACTGTTTCAATTCCCATGTTTTTAAGCTCATTAACAGCAGCCTTGCTGTCTTCCTTTATGGAGTCACGAACAGCAATAATACCCAAAAGCTCAGAGTTTTTTGAAAACAACAACGGTGTTTTACCTTCATTTGCGAAAGAAACAATCATCTGTTCCTGCTCATGGCTCAGCTTAACCACTTTTGAAATATATGCTTTGTTTCCTCCGGCAATAACATCTCCATTTATTATTGCACGCAATCCGTTACCGGGACTAATTTCAAAAGCCTCACATTCAAGCTTCTCAATGCCCAACTCTTCTGCCTTTTTTACAATCGCCTTTGCCAGGGGATGCTCGCTTTTTGCTTCTATGGCATATGCATATTTAAGAATGCTATCTCCTATTATATCTGTCACCGCAGGCTCACCTTTTGTAATGGTACCCGTTTTATCAAAAATAACTATGTCGCAGGAACCCGCTTTTTCCAAGGAAACTGCCGTTTTAAACAAAATACCGTTCTTTGCACCAACACCGCTGCCAACCATTATTGCAACAGGTGTAGCCAAACCTAATGCGCAGGGACAGCTGATTACCAACACTGATATTGCTCTTGCCAAAGCAAAGCCCACTGTCTCACCAACCAACATCCATACAACAAATGTAATTATTGCTATTGTAATAACTACGGGTACAAACACCCCCGATACCTTATCGGCAATTTTTGCGATTGGTGCTTTTGTTGCCGCCGCACCCTCCACCATTTTAATAATCTGAGAAAGGGTTGTATCCTCACCAACTCGTGTGGCTTTACATTTTAAAAATCCCGATTGATTCATTGTAGCAGCAGATACTTTGTCACCGCAAGCTTTATCCACAGGCACACTTTCACCGGTCAAAGCTGATTCATCAACAGCACTTTCGCCATCTGTCACAACACCGTCAACAGGTATGCTTTCTCCCGGGCGCACAACAAAAATGTCACCTACCTTAACCTCATCAATGGGAACAACTACTTCCTCACCGTCTTTTTCAACTCTTGCAGTTTTCGCCTTTAATGCCATAAGTCCCTTTATCGCATTGGTTGTTTTTCCTTTGGAATGTGCCTCCAAAAGCTTTCCCAAGGTAATAAGAGTCAGTATCATTCCTGCGGACTCAAAATAAAACTCATGCATCAGTTCATGGGGAGCTTCGCTTTTTGTCATCATAAACAGGGCAAAGGCGCTGTAAATAAAGCTTGCCGCCGCACCTAAAGCCACCAATGTGTCCATATTGGGAGCCTTGTGTAGAAGTCCCTTTGTACCCGATATAAAAAACTTCTGATTTATAACCATAATAATTGCCGAGAGAAGAAGCTGCATAAGTCCTATTGCAACGTGGTTTCCCTCAAAAAATGGCGGAAAAGGTAAATTTACCATGTGCCCCATTGAAAAATACATCAATACAAGCAAAAATACCAACGATGTACCAAGCCTTATTTTCATAGGCTTTATTTCATCAGTTTTAACAGGCTCTTCTCTTTTAGTTTCACCGTTTGCAAGGCTGGCACCGTAACCTGCCTTGTCAACAGCTTTTATAATTTTATCGCTGTCACCGCCTTCTACTGTCATGGAATTTGTCAGTAAACTTACAGAGCATTCCTTTACACCGTCAACACCTTTAACGGCTTTTTCAACTCTGGCACTGCAAGCAGCACAGCTCATTCCTGTAACGTTATATTTTTCCATTCATTAATCACCTCAACTTCTCACGATTAGTTTACACTAACTCGTTTGCTTTGTCAACTTCAACATAAAAAGTGACTTGCCTCAGCAAGTCACTTGAGACTGTCGATAAACTTATTTTTTACCACAATCGCGAAGGGTGTGGGAAAGAAGGTTTCCCACATGAAATAGGAGACGGAAATCGCA
>CAZRZU010000087.1:0-7592 GCA_964604615.1 uncultured Oscillospiraceae bacterium | reverse complement strand
TAATATTGGTCACTGATATTGACGCAGGAGTTTTATATTCCTGCGTTGGTTTATGGAATACATCCTATAAATCATAAGCTTTGGCGATTGTATGATTATCCAATAAAGGATAATCAAATGAAAAATTAATAATGAATGATGAACAATTTCGGAAGAAATCCGTGAGCGGATTTCCTCAATAATTTTTAATTATTCATTTTTCAATATTCATTATTCATCGTGCGGCATCCTATATGTCGTACACATCGGAGATTGTATGATAATAAGTTAGGAGATAATTATGTATACATTATTAAAGCAAGAAGGACGAGCAAGACGCGGACAGTTTGAAACGGTGCATGGTACAATCCAGACACCTGTGTTCATGAACGTTGGTACAAGTGCTGCCATAAAGGGTGCTGTGTCCAGCCTTGATTTAAAAGAGGTTGGATGTCAGGTTGAGCTTAGTAACACATATCATTTACACATTCGCCCCGGAGATGATTTGATAAAAGATATGGGCGGACTTCATAAGTTCATGAACTGGGACAGACCCATTTTAACAGATAGCGGCGGCTTTCAGGTGTTCAGTCTTTCTAAGCTCAGAAAAATAACTGAAGAAGGGGTGCACTTTCAGTCTCATGTTGACGGCAAAAGGATTTTTATGGGACCTGAGGAAAGCATGCAGATACAGTCAAACCTGGGCTCTACCATTGCAATGGCATTTGACGAATGTATTGAAAACCCGTCGCCCTATAAATACGTGAAGGACTCCTGCGAGAGAACTTACCGCTGGCTGGAAAGATGCAAAAAGGAAATGGAAAGGCTTAACTCTCTTCCCGATACTGTTAACCCTCATCAGATGCTTTGGGGCATCAACCAGGGCGGCACTTATGAGGACCTCCGAATCTGGCACATGCAGGAAATTGCAAAGCTTGACTTGCCCGGATATGCCATAGGCGGCTTGGCAGTTGGTGAAAGTGCGGATGAAATGTACCGCATTATTGATGCCGTTGAACCTTATATGCCCAAGGATAAACCCAGGTATCTTATGGGTGTGGGAACTCCCATTAATATACTTGAAGCTGTTGACCGTGGGGTTGACTTTTTTGACTGCGTTATAACTTCCCGAAATGCTCGCCACGCAAACCTCTTTACGGATAAGGGTGTGTTGAACCTTAATAATAACAAATTTGCCCGTGATGATAAGCCTTTGATGGAAGGCTGTCAGTGTCCGGCTTGTAAAAATTATTCAAGAAGCTATATCAGGCATCTTTTCAAAGCAAAGGAAATGCTTGGCATGAGACTTTGCGTATTGCATAATTTGCATTTCTATAACGACCTTATGCAGCAGATACGTGACCATCTTGACAATGGCACATTTAAAGAGTTTAAAGAAGAAAAGGTTGAGGCTTTTTCCGGAAGAGTATAATATGGTGGCTGTTAAAATAGTCCGGACCGCAAAAAGGCATGTAAAAAACAATTAGTTTTTTTACATGCTTTTGTTTTGTCAACATTTTGTTAAATTTGAAAAATTTTCATTTACCTATTGACAAGGTAGGAAAATATGGTATAATATATCTGAGAATGATAATCATTATCAAAATATAACCATGAAAGGGAGATGACTATGAAAAAGAAGTTTACGGTTTTATTGGCAGGTGTAATAGCATTAACAAGCTTTGCAGTTGGCGCAATGAGCAAAAATGTTATTGAAAAGATTGAGGCAGAGATAAGGGGAGACTTTACTGTTGTTATTGACGGAGAAAAACAGACTTTCCGTGATGTAAACGGAAACATAGTTGATCCTATCCTATATGAGGGTACAACTTATCTGCCAATTCGTGCCATAGGTGAAATTATGGGCAAGACAGTTTACTGGTATCAGGACGAAAAGCGAATTGAGCTTGTGACACCTTCCGGAAACGAACCCTTGGTAACAGACGCAGACGTTATTGTTAACGGAACAGAAACAGCGGTAAGTGATAAAGTAAAGCCTGAAAAAACAGAAAGAACAGACAAGGCTGAAAAGCCTACGGAAAACATGGCAATAACACTTGAAGAAGCAAAGGCAATTGTTCTTAAAAAAGCAGGCTTGAAGGAAGCTGATGTGGTATTCACAAAGGCAAAGCTTGACTATGACGACGGCAGAGCAGTTTACGAAATTGACTTTAAAACAGACACAGCTAAGTACGATGCAGAAGTAGACGCAACAACAGGTGATGTTATAGAGTGGGAAGTTGAGGAAATCAGAACCCAGACAGTAACTGTAAAAGCAGAAGCTGGAGTTACACTTGAAGAAGCAAAGACAATAGCACTTAAAAAAGCAGGCTTAACAGAAGCTGATGTAGTATTCACAAAGGCAAAGCTTGAACATGACCATGGCAGAGCGGTTTACGAAATTGAGTTTAAAAAAGACGGAGTTGAGTACGAAGCAGAAATCGATGCCGCAGACGGCACAATAATTGAATGGAACGTGGATCATCACTGATTATAAGCAAACAAAAAATGCGAGATTTAATTCTCGCATTTTTTTCTGTTTAATATTTCTATTGCCCGTTTTACATCGTCTTCGTCCAGTCCGTCGCGGAAGTCTGCCGTTAAAACAAAGTGGTCTGTCAAAAAGGGTGCGCTCAGAATTTTGTCGTCCAGAACAACAAAGCTTTCAACATTAGGAAGGTCATCGAGCCATTTTTTTATTTCTTGCTCCCGTTTAAAGGTGAGCTGAGGTGTTTTGTCAAATATTTTAAGATTATACTGTTTGAATATGCTGTTTATAAGAATGCCTGTTTCGTCACAATCATACTCAATAGGTGACCAATGCTCTCTCCAGGAGGTGGTGAGCACAATTTCAGCATCGGTGGCATTTACAATTTGCTTTAAAAGCTCCATACGGGTAGGGTCTATTATAACACCAAAATGACCGCAGTTACGCACGTATCTATCGGAGTTTAATACTCCGTCAAAATCGAGAAAAATAACTTTCAAAATTACCACTCCTTTTGATGGTTGTGTTTATTATATATATTTAATCTAAAACCGTCAACAGTTTTTACAAAGGTTGACAAGAAATGAGAAATATGTTATAATAAAAATTGTTGAGCGGTCAACAAAAATCGACAAAAGGGAGTGGTTTTGTGATAGACAGGTTTGAAGAATTTACAAAGCAGGTTACCTTGGCATACAAATATATTATAAAAATAAAGTCTCATGAAATGGTTGAGTACGGCTTGAAAGGCTCCAATGTTACATGCCTTTTGTTTTTGGGGCAGAACCCTGAGGGTCTTACTCCAACCGAATTATGCGAGAAGTGCATGGAAGATAAAGCAGGGATTTCAAAGTCCCTTGCTGTACTGAAAGATAAAGGCTTTATCAGCCAGGAAGAGGGTAAAAAATACAAGACAAAGTATTTTATTACCGATATGGGCAAAAAAGCCGTTAGAGAGATAAACGCAATTATAAATGATGTTGTGGAAAAAGCAGGGGACGGTCTTGATGATGATGAAAGAGCTGCTTTTTACACCGCTTTTGAAAAGATAGTAAAAAATCTCGGTGAACTTTGCAATGAAAGGAAAATGTAGCCATGAACACATTACAGAAGGTTTATTGCAGGGCTTTTCAGTTTTGCTTTAAAACAGCAATTCCGTTGCTTCCGTACAGAAGCCCTCAGATAACAGAAACAATAGAAAAAATACCTATTATACTCCGTGAGAATGATTTTAACAACGTGCTTATTGTAACGGATAAAACAGTCCGCGGAATAGAAGCATTTAAAAAATTGGAGAATGCCCTTCGTATAAATCAGATAAGCTATGTAATTTTTGACAAAACAGTGCCTAATCCCACAATTGAAAACGTGGAAGAGGCAAGAGCCCTTTATTTAAAGAGCGGTTGTCAGGCGCTTATCGGTTTGGGCGGCGGCTCTTCTATTGACTGTGCAAAGGCGGTAGGAGCAAGAATTGCCAAGAAGAATCAGTCAATACAAAAAATGCGAGGCATTTTAAAAATCCGCAAAAGGATACCTTTTCTCATTGCAGTGCCCACCACGGCAGGAACAGGAAGCGAAGTAACGGTTACATGTGTTATAACAGACGAAAAAACCCATCACAAGTTTCCCATAAGCGACTTTCCGCTTATACCCCGTGTTGCAATACATGACCCTGAGACAACGGCGACTTTGCCCCCTCACATTACGTCGACAACAGGCATGGATGCATTAACCCATGCCGTTGAGGCATACATAGGTAATTCCACAACAAAATTAAGCCGCCATGATGCTGTATTTGCTTTGCAGCTTATAAGTGAAAATTTGCTCGAAGCATATAACAATCCTGAAAATAAAAGTGCGCGGGCAAACATGCTTTATGCATCGTTTTTGGCAGGCAGAGCATTTTCCACATCTTACGTGGGTTATTGTCATGCTGTGGCTCATTCGTTAGGCGGAGAGTACGGAATCCCTCATGGATTGGCTAATGCGGTACTATTGCCTTATGTTCTGAAAGAATACGGCGAGACCGCCTACAAAAAGCTTTGCAAGCTTGCAAAGGCCGTCAAGCTTGTTGGCAAAGATGCCACTTATAAAGAAGGTGCAGAAGCCTTTATCGAAATGATAGAAGACTACAACCGAAGAATGGGCATCCCCGATAAGTTAAAAGGCATTAAAACAGAAGACGTGCCCCGTCTTGCACGTCTCGCGGCAAAGGAAGCAAATCCCTTGTATCCCGTGCCGAAACTGATGGAAGCAGAGGAATTAGAAAAATTTTATTATCAGGTTATGGACACCAACGGGGAGGGCGAGCATGAATAAAGAACAAATACAATCAATAGTTCAAAAGCAGCGAAAGTTTTTCTTGTCAGGTAAAACACTTGACTTAAACTTTCGTATTAACGCACTTAAACGGCTTAAAAATGCCATTGAGGAAAATGCGGATAAAATTAATGAAGCAATCAAAAAGGATTTGGGTAAATCGGCTTTTGAGGGCTACATGTGCGAAACAGGGCTTGTTTTAAGTGAAATAAGCTTTATGCTTTCACACATAAAAAAGTTTGCAAAGGACAAAACCCGTCTCACACCCTTAGCACAGTTTGCGTCCCGCAGCTATGTAAAGAAGTCGCCTTACGGTGTGTGCCTTGTTATGAGCCCGTGGAATTATCCATTCCTTTTGTCCATCGACCCATTGGTTGATGCCATAGCGGCAGGTAATACAGTTGTTTTAAAGCCCAGCGCATATTCTCCTTATACAACACGTGTTATCGGAGAGCTTATAAAAGAAACCTTCGACGAAAAATATGTTGCTTTTGTAGATGGCGGAAGAGAAGAAAACAGCCATCTTTTAGAAGAAAAGTTTGACTACATATTTTTTACAGGCGGCAAGAGTGTAGGCAGGCTTGTTATGGAAAAGGCAAGTAAGCACCTGACCCCCGTAACATTGGAGCTTGGCGGAAAAAGCCCCTGTATTGTGGACAAAAGCGCAAACATAAAGCTTGCAGCAAGGCGCATTGTTTGGGGCAAGTACCTTAACTGCGGACAGACCTGCGTTGCACCTGACTACATTCTTTGCCATAAGGATGTAAAAAAGGACTTGATAAAGTGCCTTAAAAAGGAAATTGACAAACAGTTTGGAAATGCCATTGAAAACCCCGACTACGGCAAAATAATAAACAAAAAGCATTTTGACAGAATTTGCGGATTGATAAATTATGAAAAGGTTGTAAAAGGCGGCAGGGTTAATGAACACAAATTGCAGATTGAACCCACCCTTATGGATAATGTAAATTGGGAAGATGCCGTTATGGGTGAAGAAATTTTCGGACCTGTGCTTCCCGTGCTTGAATTTGAAGATGTTGACAGTGTGATAGACATTGTAAACAGCAACCCTTCGCCCTTGGCATTGTACATATTTGCAGAGAACAAAAAGGTTGTTAAAAAGGTTACTGACAGATGCTTGTTTGGCGGCGGATGCATAAATGATGTTGTAATTCATCTTGCCACAAGCCGTATGGGCTTTGGCGGTGTAGGCGAGAGCGGTATGGGCGCATATCACGGAAAGTACGGCTTTGACACGTTCAGTCACGAAAAGAGCATTGTTGACAAAAAAACATGGATGGATTTACCCATGCGATATCAACCTTTTAGTAAGTTGAATGAAATGCTTATTCATATGTTTTTAAGATAGGTGGGAGTTTGCAGACTCCCTCAGTCAGCCTATGGCTGACAGCTCCCTCGAGGAGGGAGCCTGATTAGAAAGGAGATTTAATTATGAAGCTTTGGCAGAAAATTTTAATTGGCATTTTAGCGGTAGTTGTTGTTTTATGTGTTGTGCTCTATGCAGTATGGGGCAACGAAATTTCTACTCTTATGAGCATTAAAAAGGTAAGAGAAGCAAACGAAGAGCATCAGGACGGTGCTGTTTATACAATGAACGTTAAGGGCGGATTTTATTTTGATGAATTTCTTGAAGAGGGCGGAGCCGAGAGTGACGGTGAGCTTATCGAATTTATAACAAACAAGATTACAAAAGGACTTATTGACATGGGTATTGAAAACCCTGAAATAGGTTGTTCATCCGTTACTTTGCAAACGGCGGACGGAGACAGACTCTTTGGCAGAAACTACGACTTTGACAAAACAAATACATGTATTGTATTTACAGAAGCTACAGGGGGAAGACATGCAACTATTTCAACCGTAGACTTGCAGTTTTTAGGTATTGATGAGAATGTGGGCATAAAGGGCGTTATGGATAAAATCACTTGCCTTGCCGCACCCTATGCACCACTTGACGGCATTAACGATGCAGGTGTAAGCTGTGGTATTTATATGACATATCAGGGCGGAGAAAAAACCGTTTCCACAAATCAAGATACAGATAAGCCCGACATTACAAGCACAACAATGCTGAGAATGATACTTGACTATGCAGACGATGTTGACGAAGCTGTTGAGCTTGTTAAAAAGTACGACCTTCATGACAGTGCAAACACTTCATACCATTACATGGTAGCAGACAGCACAGGCAGAAGTGCGATTTTAGAATGGGTACCTGCGGAAGGTACAGACACAACTGATAACGACGGAAGCAAGCGCGAATTGGTTGTGCATTACAACGATGACGACAGTTATATTGGTGTGGTTGAAGCAGCAAGTGAATATCAGTGGGTTACAAACTTTATTCTTAACCCCGGCTATTACTCCGGTGTAGATGAAAGCGAGAAAAAAGGCTTTGACCGTTACAGCAGACTGGCAGTTGAAGTTATTAAAACAGGCGGTATTGTGGCAGATGAAAAACAGGGCATGGCGCTGCTTTCAACTGTGGGAAGACGCGGCTGGAATAATGACGACTCTAACAGCATAACGGTTCATTCGGCAATTTATAACCTCACAGATAAGAGTGTTTACTGGGTATCCAATGAAAATTGGGACGACCCCACAGCGATTTTTGAATACAGCCTTGCAGAGTAGTGTACATAATAGTATAATTTAATCAGTAGTTGCTGGGAGAATTGCGGTGGGACAGTGAGTGACAGAAGCTCGCGAGCTTCCTTTTCAAAATCGTGTCCCTATTTTGAAAAGCAGCCCTGTCCCCCTACATTATTAACTGTTGCAACAACCC
>CAZRZU010000086.1:0-7649 GCA_964604615.1 uncultured Oscillospiraceae bacterium | reverse complement strand
TCATTTCGTCGATAAGTTCTTCAAAGTACTTCTTACCAACTTCCATAACTACGTCGGAATACATCTGGATGAATCTTCTGTAACAGTCCCAAGCCCATCTGGGGTTACCGGACTTAACACTAATAGCTTCAACAACTTCTTCGTTAAGACCAAGGTTGAGGATTGTGTCCATCATACCGGGCATGGATGCACGAGCACCGGAACGAACGGAAACGAGAAGGGGATTTTCCTTATCGCCGAACTTCTTGCCTGCGATTTCTTCAAGCTTCTTGATGTTTTCAAGAATTTCAGCCTGAATTTCATCGTTGATCTTTCTGCCGTCATCGTAGTACTTTGTACAAGCTTCAGTAGAAACTGTGAAGCCCTGAGGTACAGGAAGACCCATTTTTGTCATTTCTGCAAGGTTAGCACCCTTACCACCGAGAGTATTTCTCATGGATGCATCGCCTTCGCTAAATAAATAAACATACTTAGCCATTGGAATTACCTCCTAAATATAATAATAAAATTATTTGCTTATTCCTATGCGGATATATTATACAACAATCTCACATACATTTCCAGTACTTTTTGAAATTTTTTTAATATTTTTTTATTTATTTTTAATTATACAAGAAAAGCAACCCCAAAAGGTTGCTTTTCCACATAAATTAAACGTTCCTCGTCATTAATTATTAATCAATTTACAACTGTCGCTCTATGCTTTCTACAAGCTCTCCGACAGTTTCAACATCGTCGTCAATGTCCAGGTCAATGCCGCCCAGCTCGTCTTCGAGAGCCATCACAACATCCAAAAGGTCAATATAGTCAATGCCTAAATCCTCAAAACTTGTTTCCAAGGTTATTTCAGATTCATCAACACTGATGTTTTCTGCAATAATCGCAACTAATGTATCAAATACCATAACAAGACCTCCATAAAGCACTACAGTATGTTTTGTGTTCACTATTGTATATGCTTTATATACACCTGTCAATACTTTTTAATAAAGAATGTTGCAAGAAGTGTGTCTCCAGCCGCAATAACATGCATTCTCACATCGTACCCATTATCTTCGACAGGCACATTTATTGCAGGAAGTTGTTCTGCGGAATATCCGGAGGTTCCTTTCACCACTTCAACCTTCTTAAGTACCTCTCCCTCATAATATCCCACAACAATGTGAGAATAATAGCTCAAAGGTTTCAAAACCACGTTATTGTTATAAAGCTTGGCATCAGGCACGGGCTTTTCAAATGCTGCTATAAGACTTATCTCACCTACATTGCAATAGCCGCCCTGAGGTGTTTCGTACTTTATGTAACGATAGTAGCATGCCTTGTCAAGTACAACAGTTGCCTGTTCATTTCTCTGGAAGTCTTCTTCGCTGAAGGTATAAATAACCTCGTATTCGCCGTCAATGGTGTTTGAGCCGGAAAGTGTTGCGCCCCAGCCTCGGTATTCAAATCCCGGACGGGAATTTATAACAACCTTGTTAAAGCCTCCGTGGTTCTCGCCCAAGTCAATGCCTGTGTAGCCGGTTCTGTCTGCATCACGGTCTGCATGGAAGAAGGTTTCCTTGTCACCGTCCCATGCTTTATCATATGTTACGTTTTCGTCTCCGTCCCATGGTTTTGAGCCAAAGGGTGTACCCGTAAGCTTTGTTTCACAGTTTGCCATATATTCAACTTCAACCTCGGTTTCGGGCTGAGCATCCTCAAAGTAGAACAGCTGGTTTGCTGTTGCGTAATAGCCTCCGTATACACCAACCTGACTTCCGGCTGCAGTTGCATGGTTATAAACGTCAACACTGTCGCCTGTTGCCTTGTTTATAATTCTGTACAAGCCCTTGTCCTTTTGAAGCGTCCAAAGTGCTTTATCATTAAGCACACTTGTTGTTAAAAAGCTTTCTGTGGACAAATACTTGCCTGTTTTTTCGTTACGGAATGCATAGTAGTCATCATACTTTTCAAGTGTCCAAATCTGGGATGGAGTGTTGTCACGATTTGCAATTACAACGTCACTTGAGCTTACCTTCAATGCTCTTTCACTGCCTGAGCCGATAATTCTTACCTTATCGCCGTCGCCCACTATGCTTATGGGGTATTCTGCCCTCATGCCGTCCTTTTCAACATACATTTTCAATGTTTCGTGAGGGTCTTTGAATATAAATGTGTTGCCCTTGTATGTGTAGTTGGGCATACATTTGCAGTTTGTTTCAATTTTTATCTGTGTGTTAACCGCATTACCGTTTTCATCAGTCACAACAAATTCAAGCTCTTCGCCTGCAAAAGCTGTTACAGTGTTGTTCTTTTCTGTAAGCTTAAGACTCTTGTTTCCAACCTTGCCGTTTACAACAACAGTTGCAATGCTGTATGCAGGAACCCTTGCCTCGCAGTAGCCGTCACCGTAGCCTACAAATTCAAGTGAGTTGTTCTTTTCGCAGTCAGCGGTGTTGTTTGTTATGTAATATTCAACATTGTCAACTGTCATGCCCATGCTTGCAACGTTAAATCTGTATATTTTTTCACTTTCGTCTGTATTGGTAATTACAAATACAACCTTGCCCTCTTCTTCATTGATTGCGGAAACAATGTTTGAATAGTCAGTCTTCACAAGTGTGTCACCGGGGCGGATAAACTTTGTAAACTGCTTATAAGCATAATACTTCTTAGGCTTGTAAATTTCGCCTGTTTCGCCGTCAACAGACATAATGTTCCAATAACCCGAGTCCTTGTGCTCGCCGTCATATGCCATAGCCACAGCCTGCCACATTACCCAGGCATTAGGCTCCAAGCCTCTCAGGTCTTCGTTTATTTTATTTGCAAACCAAAGAGCAGGACCCATGTTGCCGCTTGCCTCGCCGCCAAGGCTTCCGTCGCCGTCAACCTCTGTCATATAAAGAGGTTTGCCTGCTTCTAAAACTGCATTTCTTGTGTGGTTATAGTCGCCAACACTGTAAGAATGTGTGTTAACCTGACTAAGAATAGAAATTGCTGCGTCCGTGTAAACATTTTTAATGTTTTCACCTGTTCTCCACACGTTAGTTTCGTCGGCTGCCGCTACACCAACATTTTTCAAGCCTCTCTTGTCAAGGGCATTTCTCACCAACAAAATAAGTTTGCTGTGGTCCTCTACATCAAAGTGGCAACCTTCCTGCCAGCCCTCGTAGCCCCAGTAGTTTGTGTCGGATTCATTAAAGGGTTCCAATGTGTCAAACTTAATTCCGTATGTATTCTGTATGCGGAGCACAGCCTCTGCCAGATACTCTGCAAAATCATCGAAGTTTTCATCGGGAAGATTGTTTTTATTGGAATTATGGTTACCCGAAGAACAGCCGCTTTCAGTCATGTAATACGGGGGTGAATTTGAAAATGCCTCTAAAATATCTGCACCATATTTTACAGCTAAGCTCAAAGCCAAAAGCTGACCTGCGTCATTGTCAAGATTCCAGTTACCGTCCTTATCTGTTAACCCGGGCATATCACGTCCGTCAAATTCTCTCTGGTGGTTATGCTCAGGGTCGTCACCGCCGCCTATGTTATAACGAGCAATGTTTAAACCTAAGCCCTCATCTTCATCATAGAGAGCTTTAACAACCATATCAAGCTGCTCTTCGGTTAAGTTTTCGCCCAAGTGGTGACCCCACCAGCAGATTGATGTGCCCCAGCCGTCAAATTCCCCAAAGGGGCTTTTGTTATTAAGGTCAAGTGAAACGTTGTACACCTTTTCTGCTGCCAATGCACTTATGCTTGACAAAAGCATAACAGCGCACAACAGAATTGATAAAACTTTTTTCATAATCTGTTCTCCTTCCTGTCAGGCTCCAACTCACAAAAGTCAGAACCACTATGTAGGCTCCCTCCCCGAGGGAGTTGTCGGCTTCGCCGACTGAGAGAGTGTTGCATTGGCTCCCTCCCCGAGGGAGCTGTCGGCTTTGCTGACTGAGGGAGTGTTGCATCCCCCACCAACTAACCTAACGCAATTATCATACCACACATTTCTCCCCTTTTCAACCACAAAAAAACCAATGGGGACAGTCCCCATTGGTTTCAACTCAATTGTTATTTTTCCGTATTCACAATTATAAATTCGTAAATCCCATCATTGTCGTTGTCAAGGAATGTTATCTCCTCAAGGTTTTTGTATTCCTTATACATATCAAAGTCTGGTTTTAATTCTCCGTTTACAATAAAGTTGCAATCTACAACGACGGGGTCTTGTTTCTTTATTTCAACAATATTTTCAATTTCACACTTTTTTCCTTTTCCATTTTCAGCATACCATAAAACATCAGAAGTTAAGGTTAATATATCTTCCGCTTTTAATGTAACGGAAAAATTCTTCCCCGCTTTTTCATCTGCGACAAGGAACAAATCTCCCTCATTAGTCTTCTTAACGTATGCTATTATTGTATAACCAATAAGTTCCTTTGCATTACGGGTTTTATCCGTAAATACAATTTTCTGCCCTGCTTTGTAATTAATATTATCGTCATAATAATTTTTTGTGATAACAACCTCAACCTTGCCATCAGCACAACCTGTTATTACACCGTCAATTTTACCGCAACCGAGATATTCTGTCAGAATGCATTTTGACGGAAGCGGTGCATATGGACCACTGCTAATTATCCCTGTATTTACAGCTGTCTCATATTCAACTATATCTGCTTCCAGACAATTATACACAAGTCTTGCCGCCGTCATTCTTGTGATAACATCATCAGCTTTTCCGTTTACGCCCTTTGTAAAACCTATTTTTGATGCAACATAAAGATATCCGCCTTGAGTCCATCCGCCGTTGGCCTGTACCGCAGGCTCATAACCAAGCAAACAAACAAGCATTTTTGCAAACTGCATATATGTAACTAATCCATCGGGGTCAAACGTTCCGTCACCCATACCATTGATAATACCATTAGCTTCAGCAACATTTACATATCCACTTGCCCAATGACTTTCAGGAACGTCACAAAAAGCAGTTTCGCCCTGCTCTGCATCATCCTCTAATCCAATGAGCCTTACCATAATTGCCGCCGCTTCGGCACGGGTTAAAGTGTCATCAGGTCGGAATGTTCCGTCATCAAAGCCCTCCATAATTCCAAGCTCGTACAACAAGTCTGTTACTTGAACATATTCTTCACTAACATCGCTGTAGTCGATGTATGCCAAAACACTAACACTTGACAGACACATCACTAAACATAAAAAACATGCTAAAGCCTTTTTCATTTTGTAACCTCCTCAGGTTATAAAATCTACATGGAATTATTTTATCACACATTTCTCTTATTTTCAAGTACAACCTGCCTTGAACATTTCCCCCGTTTTTGTTATAATACTCTTATCTTTTAGCAAAGGACTGTAAACTATGGAATCCTATAACGACTTTTTAAACAGAATATCATCATTTGAAAAGCCCGAAACCTATTACGGCGCTTTTTATTTCAACCCCAACAATTCTCTTTGGCAGAAGGTTAACGAATTTGGTGCATTCAAGCCATTTTTCGGTGACACAGTTGTTTTTGACCTTGATGATAAAGCAAAGCAAAAGCTTTCTGACACTGCAAATTACATCCATTCTGTTGCACCGGAATGCTTTTGTGAAAAACTTATACCCGAAACCTTTCATATGACACTGCACGATTTAAGTAACTCCTCCGATATTAACGCTGTGGCAAAAGATGTTTTCACAAACGAGCTTGAAGCCTTGAAAAAAATGCGTGAGATAGAAGATTGTGAAATACGGATGAAAACAAAATTTGTTTTTAATATGGTGTCCACAAGCCTTGTTTTAGGACTTTATCCTGCCGATGAAAATGAATATTCCAAGCTTATGGAGCTTTACCACCGGTTTGATTGCATAAAACAGCTTTCATACCCTTTAACACCTCATATAACACTTGCATATTATAATCCTCATGGCTTTGACACACCTTCGGCACGAAAGCTTGAAGAAGCAATCAAAAAACTTAACCGCAATGCTTTTGATATTACTCTCAGCACCAAGAATTTATACTATCAAAAATTCACAAGCATGAATAATTACGTTAACATTTTCTCTCCAAATAGTGTTAAATTTTTGTAGACATGCCTTGCCTTTTATGATATTATATTCTAAATTACTATGTAAAAAAGGAATGATAACATGAAAAACATAGAAAAAACGTATGAACCTAAAAATGTTGAATCACGCCTTTACAAAAAGTGGTGCGATAACGGCTACTTCCATGCTGAAGTAGACAGTAAGAAAGAGCCTTACACAATCGTTATCCCCCCTCCCAATGTAACAGGTCAGCTTCACATGGGTCACGCACTTGACGAAACTTTGCAGGATATTCTTATCCGTTTTAAGAGAATGCAGGGCTACAATGCGCTCTGGATTCCCGGCACTGACCATGCAGGTATCGCAACACAGATTAAGGTTGAAGAAGCTCTCCGCAAGGAAGAAGGTCTCACCCGTTACGATTTAGGCAGAGAAAAGTTCTTGGATAGAGTATGGGACTGGAAAAAGCAGTATGGCGACAGAATTATCACACAGCTTAAAACTCTCGGTTCTTCGTGCGACTGGGACAGAGAACGTTTCACAATGGACGAAGGATGCAGTAAGGCTGTAAGAGAAGTGTTTGTAAATCTCTACGACAAGGGTCTTATCTACCGCGGTTACAGAATTATAAACTGGTGTCCCAACTGTACAACTGCACTTTCCGATGCCGAGGTTGAATACACAGAGCAGGACGGCAACTTCTGGCATATTAAGTATCCCGTTGAGGGCGAAGAAGGAAGATTTATCACAATTGCAACAACTCGTCCCGAAACAATGCTTGGTGATACAGCAATAGCCGTTAACCCCGAAGATGAACGCTATAAGGACATCATCGGCAAGAATGTAATTATTCCTCTTGTTAACCGTGCTATTCCCATTGTGGGCGACGAACATGCCGATAAGGATTTCGGTACAGGTGCTGTTAAGATCACACCTGCTCACGACCCCAACGACTTTGAAGTAGGTCAGAGACATAATCTTCCCATTATTAAAGTTATGAACGACGACGCTACAATTAACTCTCAGGGCGGCAAGTACGAGGGAATGGACCGTTACGAAGCAAGAAAAGCTATTGTTGCAGACCTGGAAGCAGGCGGCTACTTAGTTAAGATTGAACCCCATGCACACAATGTTGGTTGCTGCTACCGTTGCGGTACAACAGTTGAACCCTTGACAAGCGACCAGTGGTTTGTTAAAATGCAGCCTCTTGCCCGGGAAGCTATCCGCGTTGTTAAGGAAGGGGAAGTTAAGTTTGTTCCCGAAAGATTTTCCAAAACATACCTTAACTGGATGGAAAATGTTCATGACTGGTGTATTTCACGTCAATTGTGGTGGGGTCACAGAATTCCCGCTTTCTACTGCGACTCTTGCGGTGAAATGACAGTTTCCAAAACAGATATTACAACTTGCCCCAAGTGCGGCGGCGCAGTAAGACAGGAAGACGACGTTCTTGACACATGGTTCTCTTCTGCGCTCTGGCCTTTTTCAACACTTGGCTGGCCCGATAAAACTCCCGAATTAGAATATTTCTACCCCACAGCAACACTTGTTACAGGCTACGATATTATTTTCTTCTGGGTTGCCAGAATGATTTTCTCCGGTATGGAGCATATGAAGGAAG
>CAZRZU010000085.1:0-7658 GCA_964604615.1 uncultured Oscillospiraceae bacterium | reverse complement strand
AAATTTACCAAATGGGGACAGACACCAAATGGTAAAAATTTGCCAGAAGGGGTCTGTGCCCATTTGGTAAAACTTTTTGTGTTGATAAAGAAAGGTAAGTGTGATAAAATGATTTCATCGAAGATGAAATCAGCGATATATCTAAAGATGCGATATGTCCCTTCGGGACGAGATAAAGGAATTTATATCATATCGCTTTGCTTGCAAAATATCGCAATCGAACTTGTGAGATTATATCGCACGAACGAAGTGAGTATATCGCCCAAATAAGTGTCATCCAAATCGTTCGCTGATTCTAAAATAAAATTTAAGGGTGGTGATTGGATGTTTGAAGAGAAAATAAAGCTGTTGCCGGATTCACCCGGGGTATATATAATGAAAAACAAGGATGGAAAGATTATATATATCGGCAAGGCAAAGGTTTTGAAAAACAGAGTAAAGCAGTATTTCCAAGCATCTTCAAATCATTCGCCAAAGGTTAAAGCAATGGTTAGTAACATTGCAGATTTTGAATATATTCTCTGCGACAGCGAAATGGAAGCTTTGGTTCTGGAGTGTAACCTTATAAAGGAGCACACTCCAAAATACAACATACTCCTTAAAGACGGCAAGCACTATCCCTACATTAAGCTCACATTAAACGAGGAATATCCCAGGATGCTTTTTGTAAGAAAAATTGAAAACGACGGAGCAAAATATTTTGGACCTTATCCTACGGGGTTTAGTGTTAACGAAACCTTTGACATTGTAAAAGAGGTTTTTAAAATTGCACATTGCAAAAAAATCTTTCCCCGTGACATAGGGAAGGAGCGGCCGTGCCTTTATCATTCCATGGGCAAGTGCGTTGCGCCTTGCAGCGGCAGGATAACAAAAGAAGAATACAGGCAGATATTTTCCGATATAGACAAGTTTTTGTCAGGCAGTGACAAGGACTTGATTAATACCCTTACACAGGAAATGAAAGATGCAGCTGCAAACTTTGAGTTTGAAAAGGCTGCCCTCTGCCGTGACAAAATCGAGGCTTTGAGTAATTTGTCAGAAAAACAGAAGGTTCTTAATGCCAACGGAGAAGACATGGACGTGCTGGCAGTTTGCGTTGAGGACATTCTGGCATCTGTTGAGCTGTTTTCAATACGCGGAGGCAAGCTTATAGGGTCAAACTCTTTTGATATTAAAAGCGAGGGAACACTGGACGAGGGTGAGGTTTTGTCTGACTTTGCAGACCAGTACTACACAGGTGATGTGTACGTTCCCAAAACGGTTTATCTTTCACATTCCATAGGCTTTGAGGACCTCTTGGGAGAGCTGCTTACCAAAAAGCGGGGCAACAAGGTGAGTGTTATTGTGCCTAAAATAGGCGAGCGGAGAAAGATTGTTGAAATGGCTCAAAAAAATGCCCGACACAACATTGAAAAAATGAAGACCGCCGAAATTAAAGAGACAATGAAGGCTCATGCCCTCATAGAGCTGGCTCAGTCGCTGAGGCTGGAGGTTATCCCCGACAGAATTGAAAGCTACGATATATCTCACACGGCGGGAGAGGAAAACGTTGCCGCAATGACCGTGTTTAAAAACGGAAGACCTGCAAAAAGGGATTACAGAATATTTAAAATAAAAACGGTTGAAGGAGCAAACGACATTGCCTGCCTGCGTGAAACCCTTATAAGGCGCTTTACTCATCAGGAAAGAGAAAAGGACGGTAAATTTGACCAATTACCCGACCTTATACTGATGGACGGCGGTATAGCCCAGCTGAACTGTGCCAAAGAGGTTTTAAGTGAACTTGGGTTGGACATTCCCGTTTTTGGCATGGTTAAGGACGACAAGCACAGAACCCGCGGAGTTGTGAGCGAAGAAGGGGAAGTGTATTTGAAGCCTACGGGAGGTGCAATCCGTCTTGTAACATATATTCAGGACGAGGTTCATAAAACCGCCATTGAATACCACCGAAAAAGGCGCGAAAAGAAAATGCTGGGAAGTGAGCTGGAGGCTGTACCCGGCATAGGTGAAAAGAAACGGAAAGCCTTGATGCTTTATTTCAGAAGTTTAGAAAAAATCAAGAAAGCTTCTCCTGAAGAGCTGTGCAAAGTTAATGGGATAAGCGAAAAAAATGCTTTAAGTATTTTTGAGTATTTCAGGAAGGGAGATTAAAATGCTCATAACATATGATGACGTAAGAAAAAACGAAAAAATTAATGCCTATATAAAAAAGGCGGACGAGTCTCTTAAATCTATGGGCTTTACCGAGCATAGCTTTGCCCATGTAACAAAGGTTGCGAACAATGCAGGCATGATACTGGAGACCCTCGGATACTCACAAAGGGAAGCGGAGCTTGCACGTATTGCAGGCTATCTGCACGACATAGGCAACGTGGTTAACAGAATTGACCATGCTCAGAGCGGTGCGGTTATTGCGTTCCGTATTCTTGAAACAATGGGTGCAGACCCTGAGAGTGTGTCCACAATTGTAACGGCAATCGGTAACCATGACGAGTCTACGGCATTCCCGGTTAACCCTGTGGCGGCAGCCTTGATTATTGCCGACAAGACAGATGTTATTTACACCCGTGTACGTAATCAGGACCCTTCCACCTTTGACATACACGACAGAGTCAATTATGCGGTTAAAAAATCTTCTCTTACAATCGATGCGGAAAAAGGAGAAATACAGGCTAAGCTCAGGGTTGATACAAGCATGTGTTCAGTGATGGATTATTTTGAAATTTTCCTGGGCAGAATGGTTTTGTGTCGAAAAGCAGCCGATAAACTGGGAATTAAGTTTACTTTAAGAATAAACGGGCAAAAACTTTTGTAAAATACTTGATTATTTTATGTAGGGGGTGTATAATTGTTTTGTATGTGCAACCCGATAACAAGTATTGGAGGCTGTTATGAGTACGTTGACAAAGCAGGAAGTGGAAGCACTCCGTGTTGAATTGAAAACAGAATATCTTAAGAAAAAACGTGTATATTGGAATTTTAAAAGAGCATTTGATATTTGTGCCAGCCTCGCAGCACTGATTGTGCTTTTTATACCGCTTTGCATAATTGCTCTTTTGATTTTTATCGACGACCCTCACGGCAGTCCTTTCTTTTCACAGGACAGAGTGGGCAGAGACGGCAAAGTGTTTAAGTTTTATAAATTCCGTTCAATGGTTGTTAATGCTGAAGATTTGCTTGAGGGCTTAAAGGAACAGAACGAGAAAACAGGTCCTGTTTTTAAAATGAAAGAAGACCCGAGGATTACAAGAATAGGTAAGTTCATAAGAAAGACAAGCATTGATGAATTGCCTCAGCTTATTAATATCCTTAAGGGTGATATGAGTATTGTAGGTCCAAGACCTGCGCTTCCCAAGGAAGTTGAACAGTATGACGAATATGCAAATCTCAGGCTCCTTATTACCCCGGGGCTTACCTGTTATTGGCAGGTGCAGAACAACCGCGATGACATTACATTTGACGAATGGATGGATATGGACATTCAGTACATAAAAGAACGCACGTTCTGGGGTGACATTAAGCTTATTTTTAAAACACTTAAGGTTGCCGTAACGGGCCAGGGAACATGATGAATAATCACAAAGCATGCCAAACGGCATGCTTTGTTTGTAAAAAGGTGAATTTATGAAAAAGTTAAATTTTAAAATTGTGATTTTGCTGGTTGCTGTGGTTGCAGTGATAGCTGCCGTAGCTATAATCAAAAATGAACCTGAGGACTATGCCTCTGCTTACGAAAAAACAAATGTCCTTACGTCCTACACCATGGACGTGTCAACAATTGTGACTGTTAATGACTCCGGCAATATAAAGCAGAGCACTATTGACCAGAATGTGGCGGTGGAAAACAAGGGCAAGAGTACAATGCGGTATAAGGTGACATCCGATTCAACCTCCGCAGACCTTTCCACAGGCAAAGTAATTGAAGAATCCAGCAGCTATATTTATTATAATAAAAAGTATTATCAGAGTTACCCGGGGGTTAATTATACCACACTGACAGATGCGCTTTCCGCTTTGGAAAACATCACCAGCTTTACAAATATTATAGCATTTGCGCCTGACAAAATGTACAATGCCGTAACCGTGGAGGAAAAGGGCAGAACCGTGTTTGAATATCAGGTGGACTATAAGGATGTTTCGCCGTATATTCAGTCCACTCTCACAAATGCCATAGGTGTTTTTGAAGATGGAAACTTTAAAATGGAGAGCATATGGGCATCTGCAACTGTTAAAAGGGGATTGGTGCGTGAAAGAAGTTTTTACATTGAGTATACAGACGGAGAAGAAAAATCTGTAATGGTAGAGGTGTACACAACTTTAACAGACACCTCCGCAACAGTTGAAATACCCGACGAAAGTAAATATGTAAGCATTACAGGATAAATATAAAAAAGGAGTATAGAAAAATGACTAAATTTTGCTCAAGCTACGGAGCAGCATTATCTCCCACAGGTCAGTGCCCGAAATGCGGTAAAATATATTCCGCTTCGAGTGCCTCAAATCAAACAACACAAAACGGAAATCATCAGGGAACACCATATCAGAAGAAGCCTGAGCAATGTACTGCCCCCTGAAAGTTAGATTTTTTAGGTCTAACTTTCAGGGGGCAGTACAGAAAGTCCTCGGTTTTTTTAGTATAATATAGTCAAAACTCAATTACAATACTCTGTATACACCTATTACCTTGCCGATGATAGCAACGGTATCCACAATGATAGGCTCCAATGCATCGTTTTCCGGTTGGAGACGGAAATGCCCGTTTTCCTTGTAAAAGGTTTTAACTGTTGCTGAATCTTCAATAAGTGCGGCAACAATGTCGCCGTTTGACGCAATACTCTGGCTTTTTACAATCACAAAGTCCCCGTCAAGGATGCCTGCATTAATCATGCTCTCTCCGCGTATTTTAAGCATAAACACGTCACTGCCACGGGCAAAGTCGTTGGGAAGAGGAAACATGCGCTCAATATTTTCCTCTGCGAGAATAGGGCTTCCTGCACTGATTGTGCCTATTACCGGAACAGAAAGAATAGTGTCATCTGCTTCGGTAAGCTGTGCCACATTATTTTTGGTGGAAACGCGCACACTACGTGAAGAAGATGCGTTCTTCTCCAACAAGCCTGCCTTCTGAAGACGGGAAATGTAACCGTGAACCGTTGAGGGTGAGTTAAGCCCCACTGCTGCACATATTTCTCTCACAGTGGGAGGGTAACCCTTTTCTCTTGTGTGTTCTTCTATAAAATTTAAAATTTGCTGTTGTTTACCTAAATTAGCTGCCATAATTTCGCCTCCGTTAGCTTATTACAAATTGAGTATAACACATAAAAAAAGAAAATGCAAACATTTGTTCGAAAAATTTACAAAAAAATATTGACATCGAACAAATGTTCTGATATATTAAGTATAGAAAACACGAACACCTGTTCGACGAAAGGCGGAATCAATATGACAGAAGCTGGATATATAGGTAAAATTTCTCCCATACTTGCAGATGACTGGACAGACAATGTTCCTTCGTATTATTCTTATTACAATTTTCATCAGAGGAGAAAGGCTGCTAAAAAGCGCTTGGCAAGGGAACGCATGGTGTTTTTTACCGTGATGGCGCTTCTCATATGCTTGTGCATGTCTTATTTTACAATCAGACCCGAAAGCAGTCAGACATATGCCGATTGCCCCACACACGCAGTTGTATACGGCGACACACTCTGGAGCATTGCCAACGAATACAAGGGCGACAATGTTTCTACCGGTGAATTTGTTTACAAAATTAAAAAGGTAAATAATCTTCTAACAGCTGAAATTTCAGCAGGAGATATTTTAGTTATACCTCAAATGTAACGAATAAAAAATATTATACTGGCAATCCTTTTAGTAAAAGGCGATAAGGAAAAGGGGTTGTAAAAAAGTCGGAAAAGTTAAAAAGATCATACTGAACGGATGGTCTCCATATTTTTCTGAGGGACTTTTTTACAGCCTCTTTTTTAAGTCGTATAAGCAAAGAGGGGTTGTTATGAAAAAAATTAGTATTCTTCTTGTGGCAATATTGGTTATCAGTTCGTTTTCGGGTTGTTGCCAGCGAAATGCCACCGAGACTGTATCAACGGTCAGATTTTTAAACTTTAAACCCGAAATTGCATCTGTTTATGAGCAGATTGCAAAGGAATACCAGAACGAAACAGGTGTAAAACTTGTGGTGGAAACAGCAGCGGCAAATACTTATGAAAGTACACTTACTGCTAAAATGGCAACAAACGAAGCGCCTACCATTTTCCAGGTTAACGGACCTTTGGGTTATGCAAACTGGAAGGATTACTGCAAAAACTTAACAGACAGCAGGATTGCAAACATTATTACAGACGACGATTTACTTCTTGCAACAAACGAGGGTGTGTTTGGTATACCTTACGTTGTGGAAGGCTACGGCATAATTTACAACGACAGCATTATGCGTAAATTTTTTGCATTGCCGGACAAAGAAACGTCAATTTCTTCCGTTGATGAAATAACAAGCTTTGACAAGTTAAAAGAAGTTGTTGAAGAAATGACAAAAAGAAAAGACGAACTGGGAATTGACGGGGTTTTTGCGTCCACCTCATTAAAGCCCGGCGAAGACTGGAGATGGCAGACTCATCTTTTAAATATTCCCGTTCATTATGAGTTTGAAAAGAACCACATAGACCTTGAAACCGACGAGATTGCAAATTTTAATTTTGAATATTCCCCCAATTATAAACAGCTTTTTGATTTATATATAAATAACTCTGTTACGGACAAAAAAATGCTGGGGTCAAAAATAGTAGGTGATTCCATGGCGGAATTTGCACTTGGAAAATGTGCCATGGTTCAGAACGGTAACTGGGCTTACAGCCAGATTGCGGAAGTGGGCGGCAATACCGTAAAATATGAAGATGTTAAAATGCTTCCTGTTTTTATGGGCATTGATGATGAAAATCAGGGTCTTTGCATTGGTACGGAAAATTACCTTTGTATTAATAAAAAGGCGGACGAAAACACCCAAAAAGCCGCTGAGGATTTCTTGTATTGGCTTTTTTCCTCGGAAACAGGAAAGAGGTATGTTACTGAGGAGTTGGGCTTTATAACACCGTTTAACACCTTTTCCGAAGATGAAACACCCAATGATCCTCTCGCGCGCGAGGTTGTAAGATGGATGAATAAAGAAGGTGTAAAGACCGTTCCTTGGGATTTCACCATTTTCCCGTCTCAGGTTTTTAAAAATAATTTTGGCAGCTATTTATTGCAGTATGCCCAAGGCAGCAAAACTTGGGAAGATGTTGTAAGCGGAACGGTTAGCGACTGGAAATCGGAAAGCAGTAAGTAAGGGGTGATACTTTGAAAAGATATGCACCGTTATTCTTACTGCCGTTAACATTGGCATTTCTGGTGTTTTTTGTGGTGCCGTTTTTGGGAGGCTTGTACCTTTCCTTGACGGAATTTACAACTGTTGAAAATGCAACATTTGTAGGATTTGGTAATTATATAAAGGCATTTACATCCGACAGCGGATTTATTGATGCATTGTGGTTTACGGTTAAGTTTACGGTAGTGTCCGTTGTTACGGTAAATGTTTTTGCATTTTTACTGGCATTGTTGCTCACAAAGCCCCTGAAAGGTGTAAACTTTTTCAGAACAGTATTTTT
>CAZRZU010000084.1:0-8101 GCA_964604615.1 uncultured Oscillospiraceae bacterium | reverse complement strand
TCGGCAGACTGAATGCGATTAAGTCTGCCGATTGCATTCGGGGAACCTTCTTCCCCGAACCCTTTTGCTATTATGTAAAAATAAGGTTTTTTGACAGTCTGATGAGCCTAATTCACAATGTGGATTAGGCTCGTGTTGTTTATCGGAAAGTTATGCCGCTCTGTTTAACGGGTTTAGATAGGTCGGTTACTCTTCGTAATGCTTCACCGAAATTACTCTTTTAAAAAAAGTACCTCAAACCCAGTCGTACGAGGGGTTTGAGGCGTGTGTAAAGTTTTGGAATTTTGGGACGATTTTAGGATAAAACCCTAAATATAACGTTGGGTTCTTCTTTATGCAAATCTGCAAACAATTCAAGAATTTGCAGCATATAATCTTGTAGTTCAGAATTTTTTTTGTTCAATCCCTTTAGATAAATGATAAAAGAATGATTGTAGTCTATTGAATAATCTTTTAGAGAATCCCATAGAGCGTCCAAATTCATTCCATAGTAATCAGGAAATTCAAAAGTGTTTTTCAATACTACATGAATATCGTTAATATATTTGCAGGTCGAAAAATCTAAGGTTATTGTATGCATGGTAACCCTCCTTATATAATTTCGATAAAAGTCATATAATGGTCATATGTAACGAAAATTAAACCATCATTGGAAAACAATATTCTATCATTGTTTCGCCAACCTGAAGTGTAGTTTATATCTGCTTCATACCAAATACGACCATCTGATTGCGGGAGCTTCCCTTGTCTATTTTTGAATACTCCTCCATAAATCATTTTACCCGGAGCGACATGATTTAAATTCCCCAAAATAGGAATCCACCCTGCATTTTCTGCATCTGTTTTGCTGATATAATAATTAGGGAGTTGCCCCATGTATTTTAAAACCCAGTCGGCGCCGGATTTGCCATTATCGGTTGCGGTTCCTGCAAGTAGAGCTTTGAGGGAAATTATAGAACAGGCACATCGGTCATGAACCTTTGGTCGTGGAAATATGTCTTCGTCAATAGAGAAAACTTTACCGTGTGACAAAGCACAAAAAGGACATGTAGTTGGACCTAAACAAGTTAGCCACTGTAACCACTTTCGACTTGTTAAATAAGTTTTTCTTGATATAATTAAAACCTCCTAAATAGAATTGGTTAACCTAATGTATGTATATCATAAAACAGAGGGAAAACCAATGTCATTTAGAAGCATCTTTGTATGAAAAAATAGTATCATAAATCGGAAGAGAATACAATAAAAATTCAATTTATGTAGACTACACCGAGGGAAACCTCGGTGTTTGTTTTATCTAAAAGTTACTCCGTTAGTTTTTACGGGTTTGCCTAAATTTGTCACTCTTCGGAGGGCTTCAGTGATGCGCAAAAGTTTTATGTGGTTATAAAACGGTTCTTTTTTCACGGTATTTAGCGGGTGTTATGCCGGTAAGCTTTTTGAAATGGCGAATAAGGTGATTTTGGTCGTAAAACCCTGCCATTTCAGAAATTTCAGAAATGGAGTTACTATTTGAAATAAGCATCTGAGCCGCATATTCTACCCTGAGCTTTATCATATACCCATGCGGGGTGGTGCCCATAGTTTTTTTGAATTTGCGACAAAAAGTGCCTTCGCTCATATTACAAAGTCTTGCAGGAAGATGTGCAGGTATATTCTCACGAAAATTACTTTCAATATATTCTATACCCTTTGAAATATCGTTTCTCTGAACCTTTTTGTGAAGTAGCAGTTCTGTAAAAAATGTTATACACTCTTTGTTAAAGATAATATTAAAGTTCTCATCAGTTTTGAAAAACAAATCGATAATATTAAAGAAATGCTCCTTTTCCAAGGGGCTTAGTGATATTACGGCAGAGATATCGTTAAGCTTTTGAGTGAGGTATTGAGTGTTAAGCCCCGTAAAATCAAAATAAGCATGCTCCCATAAACCAATGGGGGAGTAATACTTATGAGGCTTTCGACAATCTATAACCATCAGGTCATTTTCTGTAAGAGTGTACTCTTTATTCTCGTAAAAAAGCTTTCCTTCGCCTGCTATTGTATAAAGCATTAAAGTGCAGGGGTAATCCTGTCGGTCTATAAAATAGTTTTCGTCTGCTGTCGCCTCAGCTGCAGAAAAAGGGGTTATAAGATTGCTTTTAAGTTCTTCAACCGCAAGGGGAACTCGTACTCTTTTCATTTTTATACCTTTAATTTCGCTCATTTGTTACCCTCCTGACGATTTTGTAATAAAATCGAGTGATTATGTAAGTTGATGTTGAATTTTTTAAGCTTTATAATTAAGGTAACACAAGAATTTTTGAAAGTCAATGGAGGTTTATATGAAAAGGTTGTTTTGTATTATTATTGCATTATTAATTTCAATAGGGCAAATTGTTGCAGTAAATGCATCGGAAAGTGAGGAGAATTTTATGATAACAAATCCGAAGGTTGAAAAATATTATGAGCAGCTGGGTGTTTCGTGTACTCCGTCATTCTCTTGGGAATGTAAATCTTCGTCCCGAGGAGTTTACCAGGAGGCATATCGCATAATTATTTATAACAATTCAGAAATTGTGTCTGATAGCGGAAAGATATATTCTTCATCCTCCCAAGGAGTTGCTGTTAACAGTGAACAGATTAAGCCCTGCACAAGGTATACGTGGGATTTATTTGTGTGGGATAACATGGGGAATATGGCAGAGGTAAAAAACCTTGAATTTGTAACGGAGATAAATAACTGGAGCGGAGATTGGATTAGTACAGGTAAAGCACGCTCTTTTTATGCAAGGGAAACATTTAACGTAAACAAGGAGGTAGAGTCGGCATATACATATGTGTGCGGATTAGGTCAGTTTAAGCTGTATCTTAATGGAACAAAAATCGGCAATCATGAGCTTGACCCCGGTTGGACAGATTATGATGAAAGTGTACAATATGTTACCTTTGATGTGAAAGGTTATATCCTAAAGGGTGAAAATGCCATCGGCGTAAGTGTGGGTAATGGTTGGTATGTGGGACAAAGGGTAAACCACTTTTATTCAAACAGCTACACACCTTTTTCAGACCATCTGCCCTTGATATGTGAAATGGTCATCACATATACGGACGGTGAAAAAGTTACAATTGCCTCAAATACAAACTGGCGTGTACATGATAGTGCAACCGAGGTGGCAAATGTGTACGGAAGTGAGCATTTTAACGGCACACTTTACCCCGAAGGTTGGACAACAGCTTCTTTTGACGACAGCGATTGGAAAAGTGCCGTAATTGCCGACGCACCCAAAGGGAAAATGGTAGCGCAGAGTCAGCCGCCTGTAATTGTGAAAAAGGTTTATGACACAGTAAGTGTTACAAACGTTAACGAAAGCACAAATATTTTTGACTTAGGACAAAATATGAGCGGTATGTTTGAAATATATGTCAGCGGTCCCAGAGGAAGTGTTGTTACAATTACTCCTGTTGAAAAGCTGAACAGCAACGGGAAAATAGAAAAAACTGTTGATACAGTTTTGAAATATACGTTAAAAGGTACGGGAGAAGTAGAAACCTGGAAGCCTGATTTTTCATATGCAGGTGGCAGATGGGTGCAGATTGAAGGTGCACGGTATTCGGATGAAATGGTTGACGGTGAGGTTATCATTCATGACGTGAAAGGGCATTTTGTTACTAATTCAGCCTACGATTCGGGAAATTTTTGTGCATCGGACGAGAGATATAACAAAATATACAATCTTATCTTAAAGGCGATAGAATCAAATCTGCAAAGTGTTCATACCGATTGCCCTACAATAGAGAAGCTGGGCTGGCTTGAAACAAGCCACCTTATGGCACCGAGTGTGTTATACAACAAAAATGGAAGAGAGCTTTTTTCTAAAATAGCTCGTGATGCTGCCGAGGCTCAGGAGGAAAGTGGTCTTATCCCTGATGTGGCTCCTGCATATCCGCATTTTTCAGATGGCTTTTGGGATTCTCCCGCTTGGGGCAGTGCGGGGATTATTACCCCATGGCTTTTGTATGAGTATTACGGCGACACATACAGCCTGGAGGAAAACTATGAAGCGATGGTTAAGTATGCCCAGTATTTAAAGTCAAAAGAAGATAAAAACGGCATGCTTACTCACGGTCTGGGAGACTGGGGAATAGCGCCCCAAACAGGGGAAAGTCACGCAAATATTGAAACTGCAATTTACTATTGGGATTTGTGTATTTTAAGAGATACTTCTCTTATTTTAGGACTTGAAGACAACTATAATTATTTTGCCCATGAAGCCGAAAGAGTTAAAACAAATTACAATAACCTGCTTCTTTATTACAGTGATGCCACAGGCGGTTTTGCATATCACAACATTACACAAGCAAATCAGGCAATTGCACTTTATTTAGGTCTTGTTCCCGAGGATAAAGAGGAAGATGTACTGAAGGCTTTTAAAAAGACACTTTCCTCGGGCAAGATCGATTCAGGTGAAATTGGTCTGCCCTTTATTTTCCGTGCGGCCTGCAAGTATAAACTGACAGACTATATCCAGACAATGATAATGCAACCTGAGCATAAAAGCTATTACAGATTTATTCTCATGGGAGAAACTACCCTTCCAGAGTTCTGGGTTGATAATGCACGAAGCCGTAACCACGATATGTTAGGCTCTGTGATGGAATGGTTTTACAGTGCTGTGGGTGGTATTACGCCTATATCTTACGGATTTGGCGAAATCAGTATTGCACCGCAGATTCCTAAAGGATTGGAAAGTGCGCATGTAACATACGAAAGCGTGAAGGGAGAAATTGTTTCTTCCTGGAAGCATACGGGAAATACAATTTATCTTAAAGCTGTTTTACCTGCAAATACACAGGGGGTAGTGTCAATTCCTACTTGTAATATGAAAAATATTACAGTTACGGAAAGCGGTAAATCTTTATATGAAGAAGATTTATACACAAATACACAGCATATTACATTCGTTTCAAAGGATGAAGATTGTATAACCTTTGCTGTTACAAACGGCATATTTAACTTTACTCTTACAGGGGAAAGTGATACTGTTCAAAATGAAGAGATTGAATATAATCCTGAAAGTTACAGCACACCAAAAACAACACCATTGAAATTTACACCAATAGCTTCAAGTGATGTGAATGCATGGGGCTGGACACTTTCGGCCTCTCACGACGGCAACAGAAACAGTGTTTCGGGCGCATTGGGTTGGTCAAGCAATGCAGAGAGGAGAATAAACCATAATGAGTGGTATATGCTTGACTTTGGAAATGTTCAATCCGTAAACAGAGTTGATATTTATCCCAGAAATGACTCTCCTAATCAAGGACTTGCTTTCCCTGTGGACTTTGTGATTGAAGCATCTTCTGATGGTGTTAACTGGAAAACTGTCAAAGATGTGAAAAATCATCCCACTCCAACCAATGCTGGAGCACAGGTCTTTACATTCGATAGGGAAAAGTGTAGATATTTACGTATCTATGCCACAAATCTTTCCATGGCGCCTGACGGATACAGAATGCAGTTTAGTGAAGTGGAAGCTTACATGGAGCCTGTTATAGAAGTAACAAATGTTAAAAAGGATTCAGGTTCTGTTTCGGGCAATATTTCATGCTTTCAATCAGGCAAATATATTTTATTTGGTGCATCCTATAGTGGAGAGGGAGAACTTATTCATGTATCTGTTAAAAGTTACACACTAAATGAAAACGAGATTGCCCAATTCTCCCTTGAAACGGCGAAAACAACAGAAAAAATTGCGTTGTATGTGTGGGACGCAAATAATTTTGAACCTATGTGCGCAAGCATTACAATTTAAATAAAACATGAGTGCAAGAGGGGACATATCTGTTTTTATACCTGAGTTACTGCATATTGTTCGTTCGGTCAAATGGTAAACAGGCAGTGAGGTATAATAAAAGAGGAATTGCAATGCATTTCCTCTTTTGAGATATGTCCCAAAGGGACGTGATATATTCTTCGAATGTGATATAATTTTCACGAAGTGAAAATTGTGATATGAGCCAAGTTCACAATGTGAACTTGGCTCGTGAAGTTATCGGAAAGTCATGCCGTTTGTTTTAACGGGTTTGCCAAGGTCGGTTACTCGGCGGAGCGCTTCACCGAAATTACTCTTTCAAATTAATTGAATTTTGAACGGTAATTAAGGGGCAAAATGGAGATTGTAAGTTTTTGGAATTTTGGGACGATTAGTGAATAAATTGATAGGAAATATTAATGAATATTGACAAAGTACACCTAAAGGGGTATAATAAAAGCGGAGGTTGAGGAGAATGATTAAAAGAATATACCATGGTTCAAAAGATATTATCGAAAAGCCTATTTATGGCACGGGAAAGAAATATAATGATTATGGATTGGGTTTTTACTGCACAGATGAAATTGATATGGCAAAAGAATGGGGTGTAGATAAAAATCGAGATGGATATGCTAATGTATACGAAATAAATATTGATGGGTTAAAAATTATTGATTTAAATGATGAAAAATACACCATATTACATTGGCTTGCTATATTGCTGGAAAACAGAGAGTTTGATATTCCCTCTTCATTGGCATTAGATGCAAAGGAATATATACTGAATAATTTTAGTGTTAATTATAAAGATTATGATGTGATTATAGGGTATCGAGCGGATGACAGCTATTTTTCTTTTGCACAGGATTTTATAAACGGCACTATTTCTTACAGACAATTAACCAATGCTATGCGACTTGGTAATTTGGGACAGCAGTTTGTATTAAAGAGTAAAAAAGCTTTTGATATAATTAAATTTATTGGAGCGGAAGTTGCAGAAAACAGTATTTGGTACACAAAAAAAGAGTCTAGAGACAAAGCAGCAAGAAGAGAATATTTTGATGTTGAAAGAAATAAAAGACAAAGAGGGGATATTTATATTGCTCAAATTATTGATGAGGAGATGACGGGCAATGACGTTCGCTTACGATGAAACATACCTGAGAAAAGCACAAGCAACGCTTGGAAGGATGCTTGATTTTGCGGTGTATGATTTAAATTATGACATTACCGAATTTTTCAATAAATTTATTGTGACGGGAATTGCAGAGGCTTTTCAGCACGGAGACACAAAAACATTGGCGGGAAAGTCAGGTGTGGAGCTGGCGTATGATGTGTTGGAAAAGTCGGGGATTGATGCCGGAAATGTGAAACCTAAATTTACGGTAAACAGAAGTGAAGAGTATTGGACGGGATGGGCATTGGCATATTACCAATGGAAATCATCTCTACCTTTTTCCGAAATAATACGATACATTCCGATTGAGGACATAAAGGCTTTGTATAATCCGTTCCATGAAATGGATATACGGCACTTTGTTGATAAGATGAGCGAGCTTTATAATGAAGCAAAAAAAGAAACAAATTTGAAAATTTATAGGCAAAGAGCAAATTTAAGTCAACGGGAACTTAGTGAATTGTCTGGAATTCCTTTGAGAATGATACAGCACTATGAGCAACGGCAAAAAAATATAAATAAGGCGCAGGTTGAGTCGTTGATAAAGTTATCCAAAGTTTTAAGCTGTAATGTGGAAGATTTAATTGAATGCGTTGAAGAGGTGGATGAAAGTGACTGAGATTTATAAATTCAAAGTAAAATTAAGAGAGTTAGAAAACAAAATATGGCGTGATATTGAAATCACATCAACTTCAAATGTGGCAAAGCTGGGCTATGCAGTTCTCTCTGCATTTGAAGCACAGGGGAGTCATTTGTTTTGCATAAAATTCAAAGGTATGAGATACGAAATTGTATTTGATGATTTCTATGATGACTTTGAAGAGGAAGTGGTAGACCCAACAACAAAGAAGCTATCCTCTCTTAAGATGGAAATCGGCGATAAAATGGAAATGGAATATGATTATGGTGCAGGCTGGGTGTTTGATATTGAACTTGTTTCCGTAGAGCCGATGAAAAAGGGGATGGGAACACATTACCCCTACGTTACAGATGGTGCAGGCTGGGGAATTATAGAAGACCTTCCTGTGGGAGAGTTGGCTGACTTCATAAAACAGACAGATGAAACAGGAGTGATGCCCACGTACTACGATATGTTTAATAAAGAGGTATCGTGGGACTATAAGCGGTT
>CAZRZU010000083.1:0-8257 GCA_964604615.1 uncultured Oscillospiraceae bacterium | reverse complement strand
TTCACTTTAAAGGTAGATGGCGAAAAACAAAACTATATTTCGTTAAAGCTTCATTCCCGTGAAAAATACACGCCAATATTTCTCTACATTGACGGCAAGCAGTTAGGCTATGCCAAATGCGGTGATTTTGAGGCATTAAATCTCGGCTACGGTAACTTTAAGCCCGAGGGGTATTTTTACGTTACTTGTGCAATTCCCATATGGTACACAAAGGGCAAGGATAAAATTGAGCTTGCTCTTCGTCAGGCAGAGCCTTATGACGATTTATACCAGGTTCACGGCACTATTTTTGAAGCTTATTCAACCACTACTCCTACCTTTACTCTGCCCGAAAATAAAACACCTGTTACCAGAAGAGCTGTACAGGATTTTGACACAGACACTCTCGCAGAAAGCTACATCAACGCACAGGTTGAATTCTTCAATAATTCAATTACTAAACTTCGTAATGGCGAGAAATTGTCCATCACAAAATATGTTGAAGAATTCCGCCATTTCTGCATGATGCTTTTTGAACCCTACTGCCCTCTTTCAGATAAGAGTGAGGCTGTAAGGCTAATTCTTAATTGTATAAACCTTTATGTAAAAGACTACTTTGAAAACCCTCAAACACTTTTACACAATGCTCATCAAAGTGATTGGGGCGGCTACTATGGCGAGCTTGGACAAGCTCTTTATATCATTGAAAAGCTTATTGATAAAGAATGGTTTGATGACTTTCTCGCCTCTCCCTTTGATGAAAATCACACCGTAAAAGAGGCATGGGAAATCTGCTTAAAAGCAAACTTTGACTTTGCGTCCTCCCGACAAAGCTATATCTACAACCAAACCTATTACACCTACGAGGGTGCCTGGAAAGCAATGGCAGGTCTGGGTGTTATCAAAAGCCAATATTACATAGGCAAGGAAAAGTGTGACCTTATCTTAAAAGAAACATTAGGACTTGCACCATGGAAGGGCGAGCATATCCTTTTTGATAAAGAAGGCAGAGAGCTTGATTTGTATCACTGCCTTTTCAACCACGACAAAAATGCCCGTTTTACCGAGGACTACATAAATATAGTATGCCGTGGTGAAGCTGTGCAGGGAATTGATAAAAACGGTGAATTTTTACGTCGTAAACCCTATGGCGAAAACTATATTTCCCTAACACACAAATCGCTTTCCAGAGAAAACGGATATGTGGGCAATTACGGCGAAACCTGCAACTATCTCCCAGAATGGGTATATCGCACCTTTAATCACGGCGATTACGAACTTTCTGATCTTATATTAAGGGCGGCACTGGAAAACATAAACTCCCGCATGTATATGCGCTATCAAGGTGCAGATGATACAGGCAACATAATAATGCTTATGGAGCAGGCAATCGATGAAAGAAATCCCACCATGAACCCAAAGAGTGCCTACGGTACAATAATTAACGACAAACGTTCGCTGCTCTTCGCCTCCCTTGAAAGGCATATGAAGGAGCATAAAGAGAGGTATATCTCTCCCGAGTGGGTTAAATACAAAACATATGCAAAAAGGGCAATCGATGCACTTCGTCAACAGCACCGGGACGGACACTTAATTTCAATTTTAGAAGCTTTATCTCCAAACTACAATGACTTTAAAATTGACCGTACAATAAAGGATATTTTTTCATCTGAGTTAACATATCTTCTTCCACATACACCCGAGGCAAACAGTAAAAATTTCGTGTTTTTCGATATAGACAATCTTTTGCTTTCTCTCCGTGATAACGACACTCATATTTTTGCACAGTTAAATCACCGAAACCGCGGTTTTTCAGGTTACGGAAGAGCACATATCATAAAACGGGGAACGCATCATTTAACCCAGTTCAAAACGGACGGCATTTTTACAAAAGGCGGAACATTTATCCGCCGGCAGAATGTGAATATGGACTTTATCGCAGATTCACAAGGCTCTAACTCTTATTCCCGAGGTCCCGTGCCTCTTTGCGAATTCGGTGCAACACCACAGGCATTGTGCGGAGAAGAACAGAGTATTACTTATCAAAAAGGTGTGGGTAAAGTCCTTCGCGAGAACTTCGAGGTAGATACTCCATATTCTGGGTATCCGGATGTAATATGGACAAAGCTTGACAATTACTTTATAGCATGCAACACAACACGCGAAAGCTATCAAAACGCAAAAACCTACACCCTACCCTTTAAAATAAACGGCGAGGAAATAACCCTTGAGCCTTTCAGCTATAAGGTGTTAAAAACCGATGATGATATTTTGCTACCTTCATCTGTTACCATGCTTAATGCTCTTACCCATCAGGATGGCATTATTTTATCTTGGAAAGCCTCCGAGGGTGACAGCTATAACATTTACCGCAACGGCACTCTTATAGCCAATACCGGAGAGCAAATTTATATAGACACTAATGTTACTGCTTTGTGCGAATATACATATTTTATTTGTGCACAGAACGAATATGGAGAAAGTATACCCTCACATGATGTTAATGCAAAGGCTGAGAAGTGTAATTTTATAAAGACTGAAATTGGCATGCCTTCAGAAAACGGAATTTATTTCGGCACAGGCAACGACTACCGTGTAAAAGAACGGAATATTAAAGATTCACTTTATTTTTTCGCCAATGCAGTACACGGTGACATGTCTGCCTTTTCCGCACACAGCCTGATGGCTCGTGAAAGCTTCTCAGAAAATGCATGCTATGCCTATATAGGCTTTGAAAACGGTAAAATAGTTATCAGAACACGCAGCAAAAACACAATCTACACCTTCTCGGAGAAGCGGTTAAGCCCTCTTTATTATGAGTTTGACAAAGGCAATTTCACCCTTGTTAAGCTTATAGTGGATAAGGATTTACATTCTGTTGCATTTTTTGCATCGGATGGTGAAAAATGGTCTCTCCTCCACCGCGAAGTTCTCCCTTTACCTTCTATTTACTACATCGGCTCTACTGTGTCCGAAGATGTCATAATCGAAAAGGAAGAGTATCGCAAACCATTTCCCATTAAAGATGTAGCTTTTAAGGGCGATGCTCTTAACATTCAAAAAGGTCTTGACAACAAATTTCTGCGCATAGAATCATCATATGACGGCAAATCCTTCACCCTTGAAACAGAGACCCTTGTTTCACAAAATTATATGGTCAAAATACCCAAGTCCTATTACAGGATTACCCCCATAAACCGTCACGGAATTATGGGTCAAAGTGTCACAATACAAATTTCCAAGGAGGATCAGCAATGAAAAAAACAGTTTCTTTAATACTTGCATTGTGTATTATCTTTTCTCTTATTCCCATATCTTTTGCATTGGCACAAGATTTCAAAAGCGAAAGTATGATTTATCTGGATTTTGAAAATGCACTTCCCCACAACATCAAAGTTCAAGGCGATTTCACTTACACCGAAGGTGTTGAAGGCAGTGCTGGCTTGTTCAATGGCGAGAATGCATATCTTGTTCTGCCTGAGAATATTACCGAAAATGTTACCGATTTTACGATAAGTGCCTGGGTAAGATTTGACAATATCAAGCCTAACGTATGGCAGAGAGTATTTGACTTTGGTAACGACAGTGAAAGCAACCTCTTCTTAGGCACATGGCAATGGGAAGGCTCCAACAATATCCGCGGCAGTGTTAGAGACAACGGACAGCCCACAAGCTTTGGAGTGTATGACTTAGGCGAATGGGTTCACTATGCTCTCACACAGACAGACGGCAAGCTTAATTTATACATAAACGGCCGTCTTATAGCCTCAACAGATGCAACAAGCAATTTGAAGGATTTTGTCTCCACAAACAACTATCTTGGTTACTACAATAAAAATACCGAGCCGACAGAACATTTCAATGGTGCAATGGATGAATTTTTCTTTTCTTCCTTTGCTCTTGATGCTGCACAGATAAATGATATTGCTTTTTCTCATCTCTCCGACGAGGATAAAGTCGAATCCCTTTTAAGCCGTGTATATCTTAAAAAGAATGATAATAATACATTCTCCTATTTCACATTTGACGATTCTCATTCCTCTGTAAAATGGACATCCTCCAATCCCGATATACTTACTGCGGAGGACGGCATCAAAGCCCTTGACCCTACACCTCGTGATGTTACATTGACAGCCCACATTACTTCCGGCAATGTTCAGAAAACGGTTGAATATAACTATGTAGTGGGTGATTTCTCGGGTGATATAACCTTCGAGGAAACAACTCTTGAAAAAATTGCAATTGATGAAATACGAAAAACAAGCAAAGAAATTGATACCGACAAAACGTATCTTATCATGAACAAAAGCGATGGAAGTTATCTTTCACAAGATAATGGCAATCTTTCCTTCACAAAAGATAAAACAGATACATCTGCTTTGTGGCGATTCCACAAAGCTCCAAAGGAAAATAACACCTATTCAATATCTAATATTTCATCGGGAAAGTGCCTCAACGTAAAAAATTACAATACCGAAAAAGGCGCCGAAGTATTGCTCTATACGGGAGGCAAAGGAATTAATGAGCTTTGGTACATTACACAATCTGACGGAAAATGCGGAATTTTATCATATATGTCAGAATGGTTCTTGTGCGATGACTTTACTCTTAAAGGTCTTTCCGCATATACCGACTGGGAAATAATCGAAACAGAAAATACACTTTTAACCCACGGCACAGAGGTCTTTCCCGCTCCTTCCAAGTATGTTGAGTTTGATACAGATTATTACTACGCATTAAAATGTGAAGACGGTTATCTTACATCCGATTTAACCCGGACCGTAAAAAAGCCCACCAATATAAGTGCACAATGGATTTTAACAAATATCGAAGGCGAGTATTACACCGTTACCAACCGTTTAACAGGTCAGAACCTTAATATTGCAGGTGCAAGTACAGATGCGAATGCGAATGTTATTCTTTACTCCCCGGGAACCGCAGTAAATGAACAGTTCTCCTTTGAAGAAACATCCTTTGGAACAGTCATTACCGGGCGCAACAACAAATATCTGCTCACGTTTGACAATTTTCTTTCTATGACGAGACGGGTTTCGTTCTGGCATGTGGAAAAGCTTTCAAAACGACCGGTTGAGAACTCTTATTTTGATGCCAACTCCTGTTTAACTGATTATATCCCCTCGGTAACAGAAGAAACAGATACAAACACAGGCTTTATTCACCCCGGAATTCTTATCACAAAGGATGACATTGTCCGCATGCAGACAAAAATCCGTGAAGGTGCCGAGCCATGGGCAACAAGCTTTGAAAAGCTCTCCACGGCCGACATTTCAAGCCCTACGGTTCGTATATATGCTTATGACTCAAATGCCGACACAACCTCTCTTAAAAGCGAAGCAAGGCTTAAAAACATGCGTATGGACTCAAGAAGTGTTGTCAATCAGGCTTTAATGTATGTTATAACAGGCGACGATGTTTACCGCAAAAATACAATGACAATCCTCCGTATGTGGTCAAAGTTACGCGATGTCTACACAACACTCGGAAGCGACAGAATTGACCATGGTGAAATAGGCTTTAAGATGGCATTTGCCGCAGAGCTTATGAAGTACACCTCAACTGAAAATCCTGACCTTGTGTGGACAGAATATGACAACGAGCAATTTTGTCTGATGCTTGAAACAATACAACCCAAGCACGACAGCTGGTGGTACTGGATGAATCAGCATGGCATCTGCAACATGGCAACCATGGCAAATGCTATCTTCCAAAATGATATGGAGCTCTACAAATTAGCAGTGCAACGTACAACCACCAATCCCGAGAACGGCGGCAGCATTGACTATACCCAAGGCTCAGGCGGTGCTATAACTCAGGTGTTCAGAATTGTTGATTTCGACTCATGGAACGGTGATAGTATAGAGCCCACCTTTGTTCATGCAGAAATGGGCCGCGACCAAGGTCATGCTTACGGATGCTTAGGCTCGCTTTCCCTTTGTGCTAAGATGAGCCACACGCAGAACACAAAGGTTGACCCTGTTACAGGTGAATATTCCGAAAAAGAAAGTGCAGTAAACATGTTCCAATTTGCCGATGAACGACTACTGCAGGCAGCAAGCTACATCGGCAAATACAACCTTGGTTATGACGTAATGCATCCTACAATTAATGTAGGCAGTCATTATAACGACGTTAACGATACAAACCGCGGTGCTCTCTACCCCGCTTTTGGCATACTTTATAATTACTATAAGTATGAGGAAGGCGTTGATATGGACGACGAAAAATACCGCTACCTCAAAGAGGCGCATGAGTACAACCTCCCCGAAGGCTTCATGAACGATTTTTACATTGGTTTCAGCGATATGCTCTTTACTCCTGAGGATGCAAGTGTGGATTTATCTCTCTTCGAAAGAGAGGGCGAGTCCTCCACCACATGGCAAATTGAAAACTTTACGGCTATAAACTCGGGTAATGCTGAAAAAATGGACGGATACGCAAAAATTACTCTTCATTCCAAAGCTCAGCTTGCAGTAACAAACGGGCACTATCCTCCCTCGCTCAGAAACAATGTCATTTTAAGAGTTAAAACAACAAGTGAGGTTGAAGTTACTCTTCAAAACGAACACACGGTCAATGCACCCTTTGTAATGGGTATTATCCCCAATACAAACGGTGAATGGAAGGATATTTCTTTCCACATACTTCCCGAAGGTGTATTTAGACAGAGAGTTTTCTTCTTAACCTTTAAGGGAGACGGAGAGATAGACGTAGACTATATGAAATTTACAGAATAAAAGGAGAAAATTATGAGCATTTACCCCTCCTACCATTGTGACGACAATTTTAACGACCAGAGCCGTGATTTTACAGTGCGTATAAACGGTGAGGAAGCTTTTGTTCACAGAGTGTATGTTGATATGCACTCTGTGCAACCCTCTTCAATGGTAGCTTTCAGCCTTGAGGACGAAACTGAAATTGAAATCGAATGCAACATTAGCTATGCCTGGCGCTACAAAATCCGCCCCGAAAGTCTTAGCATAAAATTTGATTATGAAAACAGAAAAATCAAATTCAAGCTTGATAGTCCTGTAAATATCTCCGTTGAAATCAATGACGATATTATGCACAACCTGCATATTTTTGCCCAAAAACCCATTCCCGCTCCTGAGGGAAATCTATTCTCCCCGGGAATTCACGGCGATGATATAATTGTTTCGGGAAAAACTGCCGTACTTCTTCCCGGGGTTCACTTTATTGCAGGATGTATTCTCAAAATGAAGGAAAACTCTTCTCTCTACATTTCGGGCGGAGCGGTTTTAGTGGGCAGTATTGATTGCACAAACCTCAAAAACGTGAAAATATACGGTAACGGTATGATAAATTTACATCAATATCCCCGTTACAGCTGTTTTCACGGCATAAATCTTGCTCACTGCCAAAACATAACGATTGAAGGTATCTCCATTGTCAATCCTCCTCATTACTCGGTAGCTGTGGGAGGGTGCAAAAATATAACTATAAAGGACATAAAAAGTTTCAGTTGCCTTGGTTGGAGCGACGGTATAGATATTATGTCAAGTTCTCACATAACAGTAGACGGAGTTTTTATGCGCAACAGTGACGACTGTATTGCAATCTACGGAAGCCGATGGGATTTTTACGGTGACAGCAATAGTATTACCGTAAAAAATTCCACCCTTTGGGCAGATGTGGCACATCCAACCAACATAGGCTGTCACGGCGACCATAAAAATGGTGGCGATATAATTGAAAACATTCTGTTTGAAAACATTGATGTTCTTAACCACCACGAGCCTCAGGACGACTACACAGGTGTTTTTGCCATTAATGTAGGCGACGGCAATACGGCTCGGAATATCTTCTACAAAAACATTCGTGTTGAGCAGTATCAGCGAGGAAGGCTCGTAGATTTACGCGTATGCCATAACCCTACCTACAACCCCATCCCGGGCAAAGCAATTCACCACATTTATTTTGAAAACATATCCTACTCAGGCTTTGGCGAGCTCCCCTCCCGTATTGAAGGGTTAAGCGACGAAAACCGTGTTTATAACATTTATTTCGACAACGTTACAGAACACGGCAGACATATTCGCGAAAACCTTTTAATCGGCAACTACACGGATAATATTAATTTCAAATAACAGCAAGATGATAGAGCTTCCCCATTTATTTCAAGGCTTTTTGAAGCATAAAAAAACGATACGGCAATGGTACAAATTGTATCAATTACCGTATCGAATTTGGCGTCGATAAGAGGATTCGAACCTCCGACCTACCGCTTAGGAGGCGGTCG
>CAZRZU010000082.1:0-8264 GCA_964604615.1 uncultured Oscillospiraceae bacterium | reverse complement strand
TCGAACAGGGTCTTCGTTTCGCTATCCGTGAAGGTGGTAGAACAGTAGGTTCCGGTGTTGTATCCGAAATCATTGAATAATTAATAATTATCAATAATAAAATCCTCAAGCTTATGCTTGAGGATTTTTATTTTGAAAAAACACATATATAAAATTTAACGGCATTGTGTCACGATGATATAAGAAGGCATTTCCGCAGGAAATGCCTTCTTGTTTGCTTTAATTATTACTTGTTACTTGATTAATGTTTGGGAAAATTGCAAAAGCCAGATTGTCGGTTGGATCAATAGACCAACCTCCGCCGTTATAGCGGATTGTTATATCTACTTCTGTTGTAATATCCTTTGCTGTGCCTGTGCAAATATTGTCATAAAAACACTGCGCCACAAAATCCTCAGGGAGCTCACCTTCAATAAACATACGGTCAATTTCGTACATCTCCACTAAGGCTTTAGCATCCGGAGCGGTAACCTCAACTTTTGTTACGAAAATATTTTCTCCAACTTTTGTAGGCTTGGAGAAAATGTAAGAAACACTTTTTGCCTGATAAACAGCTTTTAAAATGCTGCTTATATCTTGCCCATCAAGCTCAAAATCAGAAACAGAAATCTGAGAGCTGTTGAGATATTCGCTCATTTTTGTGTAAGAGGCAAAGAAGTCTGTAAGGTATTGGTATGCATCATCTTCTGTTTTAGTTTTAGTTTGTGTATTTGTACAGCCTGCAATAGAAAAAACTAATGCAACTGCCAATATGACAGATAATATTTTTTTCATATACATTCTCCTTAATGGGTAAAATCCGTTTATTATTATACGACAAATAAAAACAGATTTCAACAGGAAATGCGGAAGTTGACATAAAAAATTTCATGTTATAATGTTTAAGGGAGGGGTAATAATGGAAGCATTATACACTACAAAAACAAAAATAACCCTGGATGAAATCGAAACGATGGTGAAGTTTTCCAGAAGATGGCAAAAGTATGTTGCTGTTCCCATGATGGTTTTTTGTATTGCCATGATTTTATTTTGTCTTTATTTTTCCATGTATTTGGGAGTGGCAGTATTTGTCGCTTTGACATTAGCATGGGCATTTAGCGACCGTGTTACGGATAAAAAGACAGCTAAGAAAATGTATAACAGCAATAAAAGTATGCAAAATATTGAGCTTACATATAGCTTTTTTGAAGATTACATGGTGCAGGAAAGCGAAATCGGCAGAACGGAAATTAAGTATGCCGACCTTTACAAGGTGGATGAATCAAAAACACATTTTTATATAAGAAATTCGAAATTGACGGCATTTATTGTTGTAAAAGAAAACTGTTCCGAGGAGCTTTGCGAATTTATAAGAATGCTGAAGGTGAAGTAATGGAAGCTTTATATACTGTGAAAAACAAATACACATATGAGGAATACCGCAAGTTTTCATATTATTGCTCGTGGTATTCTTCTCGTGTTACAATAGCGGTGTGCATTGTAATTATGCTTGGATTCCTGGTTAACAGCATAATAAAAGGGTACATTCTCCCAATATGTGTTGTTGTAGCCTTTTTTGTGGGATTTCCGTTTTTTATAGAATACAGCATAAAAAAAGCATACAAAACTCATAAAGCCTACGAACATGAAGTGACCATACGGTTTTTTGAAGAATTTATAGAAGGTGAAGTTGCAAACTCCACCACAAAAGTGCTGTATAAGAATCTTTACAAAACTGTGGAAACCAAAACAAGCTTTTTTATTATGATGGGAAATAATCAAGGCTTTTTGGTTATAAAAGAAAACTGCACAGAGGAGCTTTGTGAATTCATACGTAAATTAAAAGACTGAGTTTTGCTCAGTCTTTTATGTCGTTATCGATATATTCTGTTGAAATAATAGTGGGCTTAATTTGCCCGCTTGTTTTATTTTCAATCATTTTTTCAAAGCGCTGCGCATCGGGAGTTTTTACATACACAATAAATTCCACATTGTCTGTAAAGATTGTGTCTTTCAATATGTATTCGCCGTCTTCCTGTATGGCATACTGTAAAGAACCCATCATTGAATAGTCGCACTTGACGGAATATATGTTACAAAAGAGCTTTTCAACCCGTTCTGCTGCATGGAGTCCCACCTGTGCGCCCTTTGTATAAGCACGGACAAGTCCGCCTGTGCCTAAAAGAGTGCCACCAAAATAGCGGGTGACCACCACGGCGACATCTGTTAAATCCTCTTTGCGGAGTACGTCAAGAATGGGCATGCCTGCTGTGCCGGCAGGCTCGCCGTCATCAGAATATCTCATAATATTATTTTCACGGACAATGTATGCGTAGCAATTGTGAGTTGCATCAGAGTGCTTTTTTCTGACCGCATTAATAAACTCAATTGCTTCGTCTTCCGTAACAACGGGTTTTACGTAGCCTATAAAACGGGATTTCTTTTCCGTAAATTCGTCATATGCCCCTTTTTTTACTGTTTTGTAATTGTTCATATCGTCCATTCCTTCAGTTTCGCTCGTAAGATATCATCAGCAAGTAACTCCACTTTTATGCCCGTATCTGTGTATTCCTCAGAATAAATAACCTCGCCATCGTGTAATTTTGCAGCTGTGCCTGAGTCGGAATAGGGTATAAGCACAGTTATGAGTTTTTTCTTACCGGGAAGAGCATCCGAAATTTTTTCAATAAGTTCATCCAGACCTTCACCTGTTACGGTGCTTACAGAGACAAAGTCGTTATATCTGCCCTCGGGACGAGGTGAAAGTACAGGGGCAATGTCACATTTGTTGAAAACTGCAATAATGCTTTCTGCTTTACAGTTCAATTCCCCTATAAGGTTGTCAACAACACGTATATTCTGGCACATATTTGGGTCAGCAGAATCAACAACATGTAAAATTACATCAGCTTCGATCGTCTCTTCCAATGTGGAGCGGAATGCCTTCACCAAATGGTGAGGAAGCTTACGGATAAAGCCTACCGTGTCAATTAACATAACGTTTCTTCCGTCGGGGAGTGTTATGCTTCTGGCGGTGGGGTCCAGTGTGGCGAAAAGTTGGTTTGCCGCATATACTTCTTGTGATTGAGTAAGTGCATTCAAAAGAGAGGATTTGCCTGCATTTGTATAGCCGGCAAGGGTACAGGTCAAAATGCCGTCCTTTTCTCTGCGCGAACGGAGAAGAGTTCTGTGTCTTTCAATGTCACGAAGCTCTTCTTCCAATGCTTCAATACGGCGGCGTATGTGCCGCTTGTCGCTTTCAAGCTTTGTTTCGCCGGGACCACGTGTGCCTATGCCACCGCCAAGACGGGAGAGCGATGCACCCATACCTGTAAGACGGGGCAGACGATACCTAAGCTGTGCCAGCTCAACCTGAAGCTTACCTTCACGGCTTCTTGCGCGGAGAGCGAAAATGTCGAGTATAAGTGTGCTGCGGTCAATAGTGCGTATGCCTGTAATATCTTCAATGTTTCTTGTCTGAATACCTGTAAGCTCGTCATCAAATATTATGAGGTCTGCCTCAAGTGTTTCAGCTGCATTTTTTAATTCTTCCAGCTTGCCTTCGCCGAGATATGCTTTGTTTTCGGGTTTGTCCTTGTTCTGAACAAGTGTGCCCACAACAACGGCGCCGGCAGTTTTAGCAAGCTCTTTCAATTCATTCATGGATTCTTCCGTGGTATCGTTCAAAACATCGTTTGAACCTGTATGAACACCGCACAGTATGGCGCGGGGAATTCTTTCTTCAGTTTCGGTCATAACTTCACGACCTTTCAAAAAATATTACAGAACTATTATACCTATTAATTGCCATTTATGCAAGAAAAACAGGGAAATATTACAATTTGTCGACAAATCTTTACAAAGATGAATGTGGTGTGATATAATTACCTCGTATATGATTAAATCCGGAAGGGTTGATGTAAATGAAAGTTTTTAAACGGTTGATGTTAATATGTGTATTTGTATTGCTTTTATTCGTGACAGGCTGCACCAAGGACGGCTATGTGGCAAACAAGGTTACGGTTGGAGGCATTGACATCGGAGCAATGACCCGTGAAGAGGCCATTGAAGCATTAAGCAACCTTGAAATTGACGGTAACGATAAGGTTACGGTTGTTATGGGTGCGGATAACTTTTTGCTGGCTGCCTCTGAGGTGAATGCTGTTTGCGATGTTGAAGCAACTGTTGATTATGCAATTGAAAACAGTAAGGGGATTTTTTCCGGTTGGTTCAAAAAGGAAATGCCCATGAAGGTTAGTATTGACACCTCTTTGCTTGATGCAAAGCTTACAGGTCTTGAAACAGATGTTGTGCAGACAAGTGCGCGTGTTGTTGACAACGGCATTGAAGTGACTAACGGTACAAGCGGAAAAAGGATTGACCGCGAGGCACTTTACAGCTCAATAGAAGAGCAGTTTGGTGAATCTGAAAAGTCTATTGTTCACATTGACTATATTGAAACTAAGCCCGATGAAATTGATTATAACACATTTCTTTCCGGTTTTGGTTCTGAGTTTAGGGAAGCCGAATATGTAAGAAGTGAGGACGGCAGTATAGTTGTTACGGAAGAGTGCGCAGGCGTTGTGTTTGACCCTGAGGTTGCAGCATCCGTAATGAAGCAGCATACAGACGAAGGGGAAGTGTATGTTATTTCGTGCGAGGTAACCCTCCCCGAAAACAGTAAGGCAGACCTTGAAGAAAAGCTTTTCAGAGACGTTTTAGGTACATATTCCACAAGCTTTTCCTCTTCAAGTGCAAACCGTTCGTCTAACATTGCTCTTGCAACAAGCAGTATAAACGGATTAATTCTTTTGCCGGGCGAAGTGTTCTCCTTTAACAATGCTCTTGGAGAAAGAACAACAGAGCGCGGTTATAAAACCGCAGGCGCTTATGTGGCAGGCGAAACAGTTGACCAGGTTGGCGGAGGTATATGCCAGGTTTCCAGCACACTTTATAACTCGGTGCTTCTTTCCAATCTTGAGATTACAGAAAGACGTTGCCACCAGATGACTGTAAGTTACGTTCCCATGGGCAGAGATGCCACCGTTAACTGGGGAACAACAGATTTCAGATTTAAAAATAACACAGCATATCCTGTTAAGATAGTGGGCACAATTAACGGTAAAAATGTGGCAATTTCCGTTGTGGGAACTTGCACTATTGATAACATGAAGGTTGAAATTGAAACAAACACAGTTTCTGTGCTGGAGCCTGAGGTGGAAACTGTTGAAGACCCCACGCAGCCTGTGGGATACACATCTACAAAGAACGGCTCCAAGGGCTATGTTGTAGATGCGGTAAGAGTTGTTTATTCAAATGGAGTGGAAGTTTCCAGAGAAAATCTTGTAAGAAGCAGATATAACTCCAAAAAGACAGTTGTGACAGTTGGTACAATGGTGGTTGAAACTCCTACCGAAGCACCTACAACAGGCTACGAAATGCCTCCCGGACTTATTCCTGTGGAAACAGCAGCTCCGGATGCAGGTGTTTAAAGAAAATTCCGATTGATGCGGATTGAAAGGGAATGAAAAAATGGCGAAGAAAGAATACGGCGATCAGAGTATAGAACTGTTAAAAGGTCCGGATAAAGTCAGGAAGCGTCCGGGTGTAATATTCGGCTCTGACGGAATTGACGGCTGTGAGCACAGTATGTTTGAAATTGTGTCGAACTCCATTGACGAAGCAAAAGAAGGCTTTGGTAAAGTTATTGAAGTGACATATTTTAAGGACATGAGCATTGAAGTGCGGGATTACGGTCGCGGCATTCCGGTGGGTTGGAACGAAAAGGAACAGCGCTATAACTGGGAACTTGTTTTCTGCGAAATGTACGCAGGCGGTAAGTACTCCAAGGGCGACGGTGAAAGCTACCTGTATTCCTTGGGTCTTAACGGTCTGGGTCTTTGTGCAACTCAGTTTGCATCGGAATATATGGAAGCCACAATTAACCGCGACGGTTATGAACATAAGCTTTATTTTGAAAAAGGCGAAAACATTGGCGGTTTATACAAGGAAGAAAAAAAGTATCGTCACACAGGTACAACCATTAAATGGCGCCCTGATTTAGAGGTTTTTACAGAAATAGATATTCCTCTTCAGTATTTTCAGGAAACATTAAAGCGCCAGGCGGTGGTAAATAAAGGCATACTCTTTAAACTTGACTACAAGGGCGAAAAGTTTGAATACAAGTACGAAAACGGCATTGTTGACTATGCTGAGGAGCTGTGCGGCGATAAACATTTCACAGATGTTCACTATGCGGAAGGTGAAAGAGTGGGGCGCGACAGAGCGGACATGGCTGACTATAAGGTTAAGCTTTCTGCTGCGTTCTGCTTTTCAAACGATGTAAATGTTATAGAATATTATCACAACTCTTCTTTTCTTGAACACGGAGGTGCTCCCGACAAAGCGGCAAGAAGCGCTTTTGTTGCGGCATTGGACAACTTTATCCGCAATGAAGGCAAATATGCTAAAAATGAAAGCAAGATAAGCTTTATTGATGTGCAGGATAGTCTTGTTCTGGTTACAAACTGCTTCTCCACTGTTGTGAGCTACGAAAACCAGACAAAGAAAAGCATTACAAATAAGTTCATACAGGAAGCAATGACAGAATTCCTCAGGCAGACGTTGGATGTATACTTTATTGAGCACCGTACCGAGGCATTGAAAATTGCTGACCAGGTTATGATAAATAAGCATAGCCGTGAAACTGCTGAAAAGGCGAGGACAAATATAAAAAAGAAGCTGGAAGGCAAGATTGACATTACGAACCGTATCGCAAAGTTTGTTGACTGCCGCAGTAAGGATATTGAAAAAAGAGAAGTATACATCGTGGAAGGTGACTCTGCTTTAGGTAGCTGTAAAATGGGCCGTGACAGCGAGTTTCAAGCTATTATGCCTGTACGCGGTAAAATTCTTAACTGTCTTAAGGCTGACTTTACAAAAATTTTCAAGAGTGAAATTATTACAGACCTTGTAAAGGTGCTGGGATGCGGTGTTGAAGTCAAGAGCAAACATAACAAGGACATTAACTCCTTTAACATTGACAACCTTCGCTGGGCAAAGGTAATTATCTGTACCGATGCCGACGTAGACGGGTTCCAGATAAGAACTCTTATTTTGACCATGATTTATGCTCTTATGCCCACACTGATTGAAGAGGGAAAGGTATTTATTGCCGAATCTCCGCTTTTTGAAATTACTTATAAGGATGAAACCTATTTTGCTTACAGTGAAAAGGAAAAGGCTGAAATACTTGAAGGGCTTGAAGGCAAAAAAGTGAACATTCAGCGCAGTAAAGGTCTGGGTGAAAACCAGCCAGAGATGATGTGGCAGACCACCATGAACCCCGAAACACGACGTTTAATTCAGGTTACTCCAGAGGATGCAACCGAAACAGCAGAAGTTTTTGAACTTCTTTTAGGTGATAATCTTCAGGGACGAAAGGATTATATTGCAAAGTTCGGTAAAGACTATCTGGATATGATTGACGTAAGCTGAAAGGAGCCTCCGGGCTCCTTTTTTGTGTATGCCGTAATTAGTTAAAACACTTGACAAAATGTGAAGAAAATATTACAATAAAAGTAGTATATTATAAACATTTTCAGGAGATGATTTACGATGAGAAATGACGAAAAAACCATGGATAAGGTAGTTGCGCTTTGTAAAGGTCGCGGCTATGTTTATCCCGGTAGTGAAATATACGGCGGTCTTGCAAACACCTGGGACTACGGTCCTTTGGGTGTTGAATTCAAGAACAATGTTAAAAAGGCTTGGTGGAAGAAGTTTGTTCAGGAATCTCCCTACAATGTAGGCTTGGACAGCGCAATCCTCATGAATCCTCAGACATGGGTTGCTTCAGGTCATGTGGGCGGTTTTAGTGACCCTCTTATGGACTGTAAGGAATGTAAGAGCAGACACCGTGCGGACAAGCTTATTGAAGACTTCTGCTTTGCAAAGGGCGAATCTATCGTTGTTGACGGCTGGTCCAATGAACAGATGATTAATTACATAAACGAAAACAACATAGTTTGCCCTCAGTGCGGCAAGCTGAATTATACAGACATCCGTAAGTTCAACCTTATGTTTAAAACCTTCCAGGGCGTAACAGAAGACTCCACAAGCGAGATTTTCCTTCGTCCGGAAACAGCTCAGGGCATTTTTGTTAACTTCAAGAACATTCAGAGAACAACTCGTAAGAAAGTGCCTTTCGGTGTAGGTCAGGTGGGTAAGAGCTTCCGTAACGAAATCACACCCGGTAACTTCACATTCAGAACAAGAGAATTTGA
>CAZRZU010000081.1:0-8323 GCA_964604615.1 uncultured Oscillospiraceae bacterium | reverse complement strand
GTATGATACCGCCGATAATCTGCACGGGGAAATGCTTCATTCCCAAAACTCGCCAGCTGGCTTCTCTCACCGTTGCAAAAGCCTCGGGCAATAAATCGTCCAGAGTTTCACCCTTTGCAAGTCTTGTTCTGAATTCCTCTGTTTTGCCCTTAAGTTCTTCCTCGCTGAGACGTGAGAACTCATCTTCCAAGGCAAGAACCTGTTCTTTTAAGGGCTGTATTTTTTTAACTTCTCTGGAGGAATAGTCTCCAAAAAGCTTAGATAAAAATCCCATTTATTTCACCTGTTTTTCTTAATTTTTAAAATATCCACTCTTTATTTTACCACATATATGCTAAAGTGTCAAATGAATAAACAATTAAATCGCCCTTGTTTCCTCACGAAGCCATGCGGCTTCTCCCACGGTGAGATATGGAGAAATCCTGTTGTATACTTCCTTATGGAAGCTGTTAAGCCAGTCAATTTCTCTCTGACTCATAAGGCTCTTGTCAATTGCTCTTGTGTCAATAGGGCAGTAAGACAGCATATCAAAGCCGTAAAATTCTCCGTCGGAGGTTTCAAACTTCTTTTCAACAAGAACATCGTTTTCTATTCTTATGCCGTATTTACCTTCAACATATACACCCGGCTCTACGGTTACGTTCATGCCAGCCTCCAAAGGTGCGGTGTATCTCATGCGGGGACCGAAGCCCTGGGGACCTTCGTGAACATTGAGAAGGAAGCCCACACCGTGACCTGTACCGCACTTGTAGTCAATGCCCTCTCTCCACAGGTACTGACGTGCCAGAACGTCAAGACAGCTGCCTGTTGCACCCTTGAGGAAAATTGCATCACATATGGCAATATTACCCTTAAGGGTAAGGGTGTATGCCTTTTTCTCTTCGTCGGAAATTTCGCCCAATACAAGGGTACGTGTAATGTCGGTTGTACCCTCGTAATACTGTCCGCCGGAATCAATAAGAAGCATGCCGCTCTTTTCAACAACGGCACTGTTATTTTCATCGGGAGAATAATGCATCATTGCCGCATTGCCCTTATATGCCGCAATAGTGTCAAAGCTTGCACCAAGGTTGCCCTCCTGCTTGCCTCTTTCCTCAAGCAAAAGGTTGCAAACGTCATTTTCTGTCATACTGCCGCTTTCTGCGGTATAAATCTTGTAAAATGCCTTAACAAGAGCTACACAGTCCTTAATATATGCATTTTTAAGATTTGTATTTTCTGTTTCGTTCTTTACAGCCTTCATTTTTTCAATGAAATCCGCTGTTTCATTTACTTCACATTCCGCCGCCTTATAAAGCATATAATTTGTGGATGCGCCGCAAAAAGCAAGCTTACCGTCCTTAAGCTTTGCAAGGTCATTATATATTTGGTCATAGGCTTTAACAACAATGCTGTTTGCATCAAGATATGCCTTAACCTCATCTGTCATCTGCTTATCGGATACATAAAAAACAGCTTCGTTTTCTGTTACAAGAGCATAGCTCATTGCAAAGGGACAGCAGTGCACATCGTTTGCTCGCACGTTATAAAGCCACATTACAGCATCAAGTGTGCCTGTTGCGTAATAATTAACCTTGGCTTCATTCATTTTTTCGCGGAGCCTCTTAACTTTACTTGCAGCACTTTCTCCGGAGTACCTTTCATCAAGTAAAAAGAGCTTTGTGTAAGGAAGCGAAGGTCTCTCCTCCCATATATAGGACAAATCGCAGTCAACTACAAGCTCAATACCCTTTTGGGTAAACTTCTTTTGCATATTTGTAACGGCATTTTTTGAAAAAAGCTTGCCGTCAATACCAACTTTATCGCCCTCTTTAAGCTCTTGACAGAAGAAGTCAACGTAGCTTATAACCCCCGGCTCATATGCCTTGTAAAGCACACATTCACTTCCTGCAAGCTGTCCTTCTGCCTGAATGTAGTATCTGCCGTCTGTCCAGAGACCGCTTTTTTCAAAAGTCAATGCAAATGTGCCTGCACTGCCCGTGAACCCCGAAATCCAATGACGGAAACGGTAAAAATCCGCCAGATACTCAGAAATATGGGGGTCACCCGTAGGCACAATATATCCTTTTAAATTATTTTTATCCATTTCGGCTCTTAAAAGAGCAATTTTTTCATTTGTTGTCATTATAATTCCTTCCTTTCCTAAAACCTGCAACAAGGCTCCCTCTCCGAGGGAGCTGTCAGCATAGCTGACTGAGGGAGTGTTGCCATTCTGCACTCTTGATAAGGGGACACAGCCATTCATTCATTTTCAGTTTAGCTTGTGACAAAACGAGAATGTGGGTTGGCTGTGGGTAGGCAATGTCCCCATAGTGCACTCTGCACTCAATCCAACCTCAGCTGAGGAACTGCATTAAGTGTCAAATCTCCCCTGACCCCTTTAACAAAATTAAGATACCCTGCACAGGATATCATTGCACCGTTATCGGTGCAAAGGTCAATAGGCGGACAGTAAAACTGCATATTGTTTTCCAATGCTGCGCTCTCCATTTGAGCACGAAGGAACGTATTTGCCGCAACACCGCCTGCAAGGGCAATCTTATTACAATTAACACTTTTTGCCGCTTCAATTGTATTTTCAACCAGACAGTCGCAAACTGCGCTCTGGAAAGATGCCGCTACGTCTGCCTTGTTTATTTTTCTTCCTGCCTGCTCTTCCTTGTGTACATAGTTTATAACAGCTGTTTTTACACCTGAAAAGCTAAAATCAAACCCCGACTTGGGTCTTGGGAACTTTATTGCGTCCTTATCCCCTTCTTCTGCAAGCTTGTTTACCTTGGGACCTCCGGGGTAGCCTAACCCCAGCACCCTTGCAACCTTATCAAATGCTTCGCCTGCCGCATCGTCATGGGTCTGTCCCAATATTTCAAAATCGTGATAATCCTTCATGTGCAAAATGTGGCTGTGCCCGCCGGATGCCACAAGGCATACAAAAGGAGGCTCCAGATTTTTGTGAGCAATGTAATTTGCCGCAATGTGCCCCTGGATATGGTTAACGGGAACAATGGGCTTGCCCAAGCCGTAAGCAAAAGCTTTTGCCGCCGACACCCCCACTAAAAGTGCACCAACAAGACCGGGAGAATATGTCACCGCAACACCATCAAGCTCTTCCTTTGTAATATTGGCATCTTTCAAGGCTTTGTCTATAACCCAAATAATTTTGTCAATATGCTTACGGGATGCAATTTCTGGCACAACACCGCCGTAGAGTGTATGTATATCAATCTGCGAGTATACAACGTTACTCAAAACCTCTCTTCCGTCACGTGTTACGGAAGCAGCTGTTTCGTCGCAGGATGTTTCAATTCCTAATATATATGCCATGGTCTCATTCCTTTCATAAGTGTAAATCCATAAGTATCCCATCGCAAACGGGGTTACTGTAATAATTTTTCCTGATGCCCACCTGTTCAAAGCCCAAGGACTCATAAAGCTTCAATGCCGCAATGTTTTCGCTTCTGACCTCAAGTGTCAGCACATTAATGCCGTCCTCGCGGGCAAGCCTTATAACCTGTTCAAAAAGCAGCTTTCCGTAGCCTTTTCGGCGCACGGACGGGTCTACAGCAACAGATATAATCTGTGCTTCGTCAAGAACCTTTTCATAGCTTATAAAAGCTACAAGGTCCTCTTCATCCAGTCCGTAGCAATAATAGCTTTCCCTTTGTAAATCCAATGCAAGGGTTTCTTTTTTCATTGGGTCCGTAAAGGATTTTTCTTCTATTTGGTAAATTTCATCCAGATTATTTATACTGCATCTTTTTACTTTCATTTCAATTTCTCAACTATCTTTTCAATATATCCGTACAATTCCTCTGCACAGGCATCGTAAACTGATTCATCTCCGCCGTAAGGGTCGCTTACATCGTCTCCTCCGGCATATTCGCCAACAGTAAAAACCTTGTCGCCTGCATTGGGCACAGCCGACAAAACCACAGCCTTGTGCCCCTTTGTCATGGTAAGGACTAAATCACTGTTTTCAATATCCTCTATTGTAAGCTGTTTTGATACATGAGCTGTTACATCAATTCCCATTTTTGCCATCGCCTTGCATGCGTTAACACTTGCTCCGCTTCCGTCTGAGGCAATCCCTCGGGAAAATGCCCCCTCTGACAAGCGGTTAAAAATGCCCTCCGCCATAGGAGAGCGACAAGTGTTACCCGTGCATACAAATAAAACCTTCATATCACACGTCCTCCGGCAGACTTTAACAGTCTGTTTCTTATGGCAGTGCCTATGCCGCAATTTGCCGGCAAGGTTGCATATATTTTTTTAATTCCGTCTTCATCGGCTTTTCTTAACAAATAAAAAAGCCTTGCGGCATATTCCATCTCGCTGTTGCCTGCCGACAAAAACCTGCACCCTGCTGCAAGATGACTGTACTTCTCATAAGTTATTATACCCACATCGCCCCCACATTCGGGTGCAACAAAGCTGTTTATGTCTTCAACTGCAAAAACCTCTGCATCGGGGCTGTAATGAATATATTTCATACCGGGACATTTTGGTGCATCGGCATATTCGCCGCCAAAAATGCCATCACCGCAAACTTCCCTTACGTCGTCAAGAGTCACGGCACCGGGTCTTAAAATAACAGGAATTTCGCCTGTCATGTCCACAACAGTGGACTCTACACCTATCTGACATGCTCCGCCGTCAATTATAATGTCCGCCCTTCCGTCCATGTCAGCTTTACAATGTTCAAAGGTTGTAGGACTGGGACTGCCGGACAAATTGGCAGAGGGTGCTGCAATGGGTGTTCCTGCCAGCTTTATAAGAGCATTTGCAATTGTATGTGAAGGCATCCTTATTGAAACCGTATCAAGTCCTGCCGAAACTACAGAAGGAACATTGTCCTTTCTTTTCAATATGATTGTCAGCGGACCTCCCCAAAAGGCCTCCATAAGCTTTTTGGCATTTTCGGGAACCTCGCATGCAAGAAGATGCACCTGGTCCATGTCTGCAATATGGGAAATAAGCGGATTGTCGCCGGGTCTCCCTTTTGCGGCATATATTTTCCTTACGGCATCGGGATTAAAGCTGTCAGCTCCCAGACCGTAAACAGTTTCTGTGGGGAATGCCACAATACCGCCTTTTTTTATGCATTCAGCGGCTTCTTTTATTGCTCCCTCGTCAGGCGAAGAGGGCGATATTTTCAAATAAGTAGTTTTCATAGATGTCACTCCTTGGAACTTAAAAGACACAAAGGAAGCATCGGCAACCCGATACTTCCTTTAATAATATTATTCGCTTCTGCCGTAGCCGTAGTATGAATAATTGTATTTTTTACTGTATCCACCGGGCAGAATAGTTGCGTCCTTAACATTGTTAAACACAAAGCCTATAAGCTCAGCATTGGACTGGCTGATATCATTCACAACGCCTATTATGTCGTCAACATTAGCACTGTTCTGCCTTACAACCAGAATGCCTGCATCTGTATATTCAGATATAATAGCTGCATCTGTAAAGAGCTGTGAAGGCGGAGTATCAACAATAACATAGTCGTACTGAGTCTTCAATTCTTCAATTACATTATTCAGACCCTGAGCGGAAAGCACCTCGGAAGAATTACCCACCGCCTTAATGCCTCCGATAATGTCAATATTATACTTTGCTACATGAACAATTGCCTTTGAAATGGGAATATCGCCCTTTATAACCTCAATCGTTTGACTCTTAACCAAATCCTTTGCATCGACAACGGTTGCAACAGCAGGCTTACGAAGGTCGCAGTCAAGCATAATAACCTTGTTGCCGTTCTGTGCAAGGGAAATTGCAATATTCGCGGCAACTGTTGTTTTACCCTCGTTTTCAAGAGCGCTTGTAACAAGGATTGCCTTACAATTGTTTTTCTTAGAGAATCTTTCAATCTTTGTACGCATGGACTTATATGTTTCACTGAACACAAAGCCTGTCTTTTTGTTTGTTACCAGCATGGGCTCGTGTGCATCGCCCTTGCCCTTTTTCTTATTAAGCTCCACATGAGGAACAGAGCCTATAAGCGAGATGTCCACCTTGCTTGTAAGAGCAGCGGGGTTCATCACCACATTACGGAGCAACTGAATAATTATAATAACGGCTGCCGCAAGAACCGCACCAATGATAAATCCCAACAAACCCAGCTTTAAAAGGTCACGGTTTGCATCAGGGGTAACAGGCGGGAGCGGAGACTCTAACGCATCCAAGCTGCCGGAACGAACAGTTTCCTTTGCCTTTTCGGGCAAATAAAGGCTCACCGCATAAGCAATCTTATACGTTTTATCCGCATCGTTACTTCTTACGGTAACCTTCATAATATTTGAGCTTTCAATAAGGCTGGAGGATATGTACTGTTTAATATCCTCTTCCACACCTGCCTCTGCCTTTACCTTCTGGATAAAGTCATGGCTCTTTATTACATATGAATATGTGTTTGCCAGATATTCCGCAACAAGGAACGTGTCCGTCTTAATTTCATCTCCGGACGTGGTTTTTGCATTTATAACATAGCTTATTGTGGATGTATACTGAGGCTCATATCTTACCGCAGCAAATATAACCCCCACAAGAGCACATATCAAAGCACATGCCAAAACCGACTTCCACTTTTCAAGAACACATCTGACAAGCATCATTATTTCAAGCTTGGAATCGCTTTCTTCATACATTGTCTTTTCGTATGTCACGCTGTCGCCTCCCCAATATTGTGTATATACTATGCATATTATATCTTTTTTTTTACATAAAGTCAAGCAAAAGCCCATTATGACCAGTATTTTTTTGTTTTCAAGTATCACCACAACATATTGTGTGTTTTTTTTAAATTACTATTGACAAAGGCACAATATTTATATATAATGCATCATGAACATAATTGTTATAGTTTTTTTGGAGGAATATGAAATGAAAGTTATTAAGAGAGATGGCTCCACGGTTGATTTTGACCGTGCAAAAATAGTTACCGCCATCACAAAGGCAAACAACGCGGTAGAGGAAGAGTACCGCATCACAGAAGACAAAATAGAGGACATTGTTTCTCATATTGAGTCTATGCACCGCCAGAGAGTACTTGTTGAGGACATACAAGATATGGTAGAGTCAAAGCTTATGGAAGCAGGCAAGTACGAGCTTGCCAAAACATACATAATCTACCGTTACAACCGTGCCCTTGTACGTAAGGCTAACACAACAGATGAATCCATTCTCAGCCTTATCAAAAATTCAAACAAGGACCTTATGGAAGAAAACTCAAACAAGAATGCAGTTATGGCAGCTACACAGCGCGACCTTATTGCCGGTGAGGTCAGCAAGGACTTAACAAAAAGAATCCTTCTTCCCGAGCACATTTCCAAGGCTCATGAAGAAGGCGCAATCCATTTCCACGATGCTGACTACTTCCTTCAGCCCATTTTCAACTGCTGCCTTATCAACATAGGCGACATGCTTGACAACGGCACTGTTATGAACGGTAAGCTTATTGAAAGCCCCAAGAGCTTCCAGGTTGCCTGCACAATCATGACTCAGATTATAGCATCCGTTGCCTGCGGTCAGTACGGCGGTCAGAGTGTGGACATTTCCCATTTGGGCAAGTACCTCCGCAAGAGCCGTGAAAAGTTCCGCCGTCAGCTTACAGAACAGTTCGGCGACACACTTGATAACGACACAATCGAAAAAATCGTTGCACAGAGGCTTAACGACGAGCTCAGAAGCGGTGTTCAGACCATCCAGTATCAGATTAACACATTGATGACAACTAACGGTCAGTCACCCTTTGTTACAATTTTCCTTAATCTTAAGCCCGACGATGAATACATCGAAGAAAACGCAATGATTATCGAAGAGGTTCTCCGCCAGAGATATGAGGGCATCAAGAACGAATGCGGTGTGTACGTGACACCTGCCTTCCCCAAGCTTATTTATGTTCTTGACGAGCACAACTGCCTTAAGGGCGGCAAGTACGATTACATCACAAAGCTTGCTGTAAAGTGCTCTTCAAAGAGATTGTATCCCGATTATATTTCCGCAAAAAAAATGCGCGAAAATTACGAAAACAACGTATTCTCACCCATGGGCTGCCGCTCTTTCCTTTCTCCCTGGAAGGACGAAAACGGTAACTACAAGTTCGAAGGCAGATTCAATCAGGGTGTTGTTTCTCTTAACCTGCCCCAGATTGGTATTTTAGCAAAGAGGGACGAGGACAAGTTCTGGGAAATTCTGAACGAAAGGCTTCTTCTCTGTAAGGAAGCTCTCCTCTGCCGCCATCAGGCATTGGAGGGTACAATTTCCGACACAAGCCCCGTTCACTGGCAGTACGGTGCAATTGCCCGCTTAGAAAAGGGCGAAG
>CAZRZU010000080.1:2501-8447 GCA_964604615.1 uncultured Oscillospiraceae bacterium | reverse complement strand
GCAAAGGAAAACGTTGTTGGTACATTGGCAGTTTGCTATGTAGGTCTTGAGAACCTTATTGATACAGAAGAGCTTGCACTTATGGAAGGTGCAGGTGCAGAGGTTGCAGGTGTGTTCGCAATTACAAAGGTTGCAGCATTGGCATACTTGATGTTTAACCTCTTTACACCTCCTTGCTTTGCGGCTCTCGGTGCTATGAACTCTGAAATCAAGGACAGAAAGTGGTTCTGGGGCGGTATTGGTCTCCAGTTTGCAACAGGTTATGTAGTAGCATACCTTGTATATCAGATTGGTACACTTATTACAACAGGTTCTCTTGGTGCAGGTTTCTTCCCCGGTTTGATTGTTGTAGCGGCAATTGTAGCTATCATAGTATTCCTTATCAAGAAAACAGACAAGGAACTTGCTGCTGAATACAACACTAAGGCTGATACAAAGCAGGTAAGCCGCAAGTAATTATTTTAAGGAGTTTTCGTTATGGCAGATTTTATAATTGCGTTGATTGTTATACTTATTGTAGGTGCTGCAATAGCATACATAGTTAAAGCAAAAAAAAGCGGTGCTAAGTGCATCGGTTGTCCCTCGGGCGGTTCTTGCTGTTCAAAAAATAACAGCGAATCCGGTTGTGACTGTGGCTGCGGTGGCGAAAATAAATAACTCATAGTAAAAAATTCTTATCTCCTAAATTTCTACGAAGGGACCGTGCTTTTGCACGGTCTTTTTGTGTTGCAATTTTTTTTGATAGTGATATAATTAGTGTTGGTGATATAAATGGAAAATTATCAGATATTGACAGATAAAGTCATTGAAAAAATCTCTAAGGAGAATATAAAGCCAAGGCTGCTCCTTCATGTGTGCTGTGCACCTTGTTCAAGCTATGTGCTGGAATATCTTAACAGGTTTTTTTACATCACAGCATATTTTTATAACCCCAACATTTCAACAGTAGATGAATTTAATTTAAGGGCAGAAGAATTAAAAAGATTTTCGGCTTCGTTTCCCATGGAAAATAAAGCAAAGATAGTTATTGAGGGTTATAACCACAGTGAGTTTACTGAGCTTATTAAGGGGAAGGAAGACTTGCATGAGGGTGGAGCAAGATGCTATGACTGTTATCGCCTCAGAATTGAAAAATCTGCACAATATGCCCGTGAGAGCGGATTTGATATGTTTACAACCACTTTGTCCATAAGTCCCCACAAAAATGCTCAGTGGCTTAATGAAATCGGAAAAGAGATGGCAGAAAAATATAACGTTGAATATCTGTTTTCTGACTTTAAAAAGCGAAACGGTTTTAAACGATCCACCGAACTGGCAAAAGAGTATGAGTTGTACAGGCAATCGTTCTGCGGTTGCGAATTTAGTAAACGAGAGAGGGAATCAGTGTGACAGATACAAAGAAAGATAAAGGAATCCTCAGCGGTAGTTTATGGAAAGCTATACTTGTATTTGCCATTCCAATTGCAGCAGGCAATATGCTTCAACAGCTTTTTAACTCTGCTGACGTTGCCATTGTGGGACAGTTTGCAGGAAAGGAAGCACTTGCTGCTGTCGGAAGTAACGGTCCCATTATAAACTTACTTTTAAACTTGTTTATCGGCATTTCGGTAGGGGCGAATGTTGTAATTGCACGCTACATTGGCGAGGGTAACGACGAAAGGGTAAGTCTGGCCGCACATACTGCTGTTGTTGTCTCGGTATTAAGCGGTTTGATAGTTATGGTTTTAGGGCTTGTTCTTGCGCGCCCTATGCTTGAAATGATGAATTCTCCCGAAGATGTAATTGATTTAGCTACACTTTATTTGCGAATATACTTTGCAGGCATGCCTTTTATGATGCTTTATAACTTTTCAGCAGCAATATTAAGAAGCCGCGGTGATACAAAACGTCCGTTGATTTGCCTTGCCGTTTCAGGTGTGATAAATGTAATACTTAACCTTGTATTTGTTATCGTATTTAGTATGAGTGTTGCAGGTGTTGCATTGGCAACGGTTATTTCCAATGCTATAAGTGCAGCTCTTGTGTTTTACTTTCTGACTAAGGAAAAAGGTAATCTGAAAATAAGCATAAAAAAGCTTAAAATTGATACAAGGATTCTTAAGGAATTTGCCAGCATAGGGATTCCTTCGGGATTGCAGGGAGCGGTGTTTTCTGCATCTAATCTGTTTGTTCAATCTTCTTTGAACTCTCTTGGTTCAAATTACATGGCAGGCAGTTCAGCTGCTCTCAACTTTGAGTTTTATGTATATCATCTTATGAGTGGATTTTCACAGGCAACAGTTACCTTTACCGGGCAAAATTACGGAGCCGGAAATTATAAACGTTGCCGTTCGGTAACAAAATGGTGTTTGGCATTGGGCATAGGATTTGGCAGTATACTGGTAACGGCAATGATGCTTTTAAGAGGCAAGATGGTGTACATTTTTACAGCAGATGAAATTGTTGCTGAAATTGCGGTTTTACGAATGATGTATATTCTTCCGTATATTATGATAAATTCAACATCTGATATTTTAAGCGGAAGCATGCGCGGTGTCGGTCATTCCTTAATGCCGGCAATTATTACGGTTGCAGGTGTGTGCGGAGTGCGACTTATATGGATTTATACCGTGTTCGCCCGTATTCAGAGCTTTGATGTGTTGATGATGATTTACCCCGTAAGCTGGGCAATAACGGCAGTTGGAATTATAATTGCATATTTTGTAGTGCGTAAAAAAGAATTATTGAAATAAAACAGCCACTTGTGAATGAAAAAACAGTTCACAAGTGGCTGTTCTTTAATTGTTCTTATTAATTATACGTCTGTCTTTTTCAATGTCTTCGTCGCTAAGATTTACGGCGAAACACGAGACGACGAAAATAAACTTCATCCCTGCTTGGTTGAGTACGAGGTTTTGCCAGAAGCAGAAAAGGAATATGACCGAAAAACGGCTATGGAAACATTGAAATTGATTGTTAAGCTCGGTTACGAAATTAAAAAGAAATAAGAAGTAAAAACGACCCTGGTTCCATTTGGGAACCAGGGTCGTTTTTTGGTGCGGATAACAGGAGTCGAACCTGCATGAAATTGCTCTCACATGGACCTGAACCATGCGCGTCTGCCAATTCCGCCATATCCGCATGTGTCAATTCACTCCAAATAGTATAACATATTTTTTATTTTAATGCAACAGTTTTATAAAAATATTTTAATTGGAATTAAATTATAGAATTGTAATAAATATATACAAAATGAATTATTTGAGTCTGAAATGTTAAATTTAGGTGAAAATTTTATGTTTTTCTTGACAAAAATGACTACTGTTTGTATAATAAAAGTGAATTTAAAGAAATGTGGTGATTTTGTGGCTAGTGAATCTAAATGGGTTTTATCTCACGAAGAGAAAGATGGCTTTATTGAAGCTTTGTCAAATGAACTTCCCGCTTTGAGAGCTAAGGTAGGCATCTCTCAGGACGACCTTGCAAGGCTTATCGGTGTTTCAAGGCAGACTTTTGGCTCTGTTGAAAGAGGCGAGAGGCAAATGTCATGGAATACATACCTTAGCCTTATCATGTTTTTTGATTATAACGAATCTACGCATCAGATGATAAGGGATATTTCTGCATTTCCTGAAGATTTGATTGTAAGGTTTAATGACGGTAAAAAAGATGTAAATACTGAATTTAGCCTTGACAACCTTTTTGACAATTCTGCAACAGAAATGATTATGCAGCTTGACGACCAGGCATTGAATACTTTAAAGACAACACTTTTAGTTGAATATGCCCGTTGCTCGAATTTATCAACAGAAGGTATAGTAAAAGCATTTGCAGGCATAAGAATTGCAAAACCTGAGATTGACAAAGACTTAAAAAGGTCGCTTAAGAAAATCAAGGAGAAAAACGTCAAATAATGAATAACGCAAAGGCTATGGCAAAGGCATTTGTAAAAAAATACAAATACTATGAGCCCATCCTGCAAGAATTATACCGCATAATAGCAGCTCAGGGTTATACAATTGTAGAGTATAATTCAATTTGTAACGATGACGATGTTGAAAATATTATAAAAAGCTTGAATTTGGAAGAACCGGTAAAAAAGACACGTGGTTTTACATATGTCAATGAAGATCTCCGTTTGGTTTTTATCAATGAAGATTTGTCCGATGATGAAAAACTGGTTGTTCTTTTGCACGAAGAAGGGCACATTTTCTGCGACCATATTTCAAAAATTAATGTAATAGGCAACGATGTTCAGCAGGAACAGGAAGCCAATGATTTTGCTTATTACATTATGCATATGAAGCTCAGAGGCAAACTGCTGAAACATAAAAAGAAAATATTAAGTGTAGCTATTGCTTTGATTATAGCAATCAGCGGCATTGTTGTAGGCAAGTTTATTGCTGTACAGCTTAGTTATTATGGCGAATATTATGTGACGAATACAGGGTCAAAGTATCATGTGAAAGAGTGCGGTTATGTACATAATAAGACCAATGTGCGCCGTCTTACAAAGGATGACTATAACAGCGGCAAATTTGTGGCTTGCATGAAGTGCATAGGTGAATGAATTAATTGTGTGAGGAATCTGTAAAATACAGGTTTCTCATTTTTTAGCATTGAAAAAAAAATGGTGCAGAATAGAATCAAATACATCATAAACAATGAAATAGGCATAATTAAGATAAAATTATAATATTGATTGAACTTATTGAAAAAGTGTGTTACAATGTAAGTATAAATTGATTATATGTCAGTGGGAATGAGGGAAGTTATATGAAAAACAGTACAATAAGAAGGATTATTGCAGCTTTTATGTCGGTTTGCATTTTTATCTCCGGCATTATCAGCATTGTTTATGCAGAAGAAGCTGAGGTATTGGCGCCGCTTTTTTCTCATGAGGGTGGTATATATACAGAAAACTTCGCCCTTATTATTGACGGCGGTGGGAATACTGTATACTATACCTTGGACGGAAGTATTCCGGATGAAAAATCGCAGTGTTACACTAATCCCATAATAATAGACCCTGTACAAAAATCTCCCAGAACAATCCAGGGCAGGGTGGCTCAGGAAAGGTTTGAAACAGGGATTGTTGTCCGCGCAATAAGTGTTGATGCAATGGGTAATATGTCTCCTGTTGTTACAAATACATATTTTGTCTCTGAAAAAATAGCAAAGATGGGTAAAGAAGTGCCTGTTGTGGCACTTAGTGCTGACCCATACGATTTTTGGGACCGTAAGGACGGCATTTACACAAACTATGAATACGAGCATAATATAACAGGTTATGTTGAATATTTTGATAATAACGGTGACGGTTTTGAAAGAAGCCTTGAAATGAAGGTATCAGGTCACGGCTCAAGAAGCAACCCAAAGAAGAGTATTCGCCTTTATTTTACAAAGGGTGATACAGAGGGCAGAAAGAATCTTGAATATAATATGATTGAAGGAACCGACAAGAATTTTTACAACAGTGACCCTGTTAAAAAATACGGTAAGGTAACTTTCAGAATTTCTGACTGGGCAGATACTGACCTTAAGGACCCCATGGCACAGAAAATTACCGAGTTTATGAGACCCGACAGTGCAAATTCTACACCTGCGGCATTATTCCTTAACGGCGAATTCTGGGGGATTTACGAATGTCGCGAACAGTACGACAACAGGTATCTTGATTATCATTATGAAGACATAGACAAGGACGAGGTTATTTTCCTTGACCGTGACTGGACAACTGAAAATTACACATATACACTTTCTGACAATGGTTATCAGGGAACAGACCGTATTCTGTACGAAGAAGGTCCCGAGGAAGACGAAGAGTATTACCGTGATCAGTTTAATTATGTCCAGTACCTGATGCTTAATGCTGAAGACGATGCTGTATATAAAGAATTGACAAGTTGCGTTGATATAGATAATCTTATCGATTATTTCTTTGTTTGTTTCTACTGTGATAATATT
>CAZRZU010000080.1:0-2491 GCA_964604615.1 uncultured Oscillospiraceae bacterium | reverse complement strand
ATAATATTGACTGGCCCGGCAACAACTTTAAGTTCTGGCGAACAAGTGTTGAAAGAAGCAATGGAGATGTATATGCCGCAGACGGTAAATGGAGGTTCATGGTGCACGACTTTGATCTGGCATTTGACGGTGTAACTAACAACACTTTGGAATATGCCATAAAGAGTACACTGCCCGAAACAGAGCCTCGTCATCCGGGATTTGTGGCAAAAACCTTTGACGGACTTTTTAAAAACGAAGAATTCCGCAACAGATTTGCACAGAGAGCCGCAGCTTATCTTAATACCGCTGTATCGGTGGAAAACATTACAGCAATTGCACAAGGGCTCATTGACCAGCGATACAATGTAAAAGCATATGATTTGCTTCGTTGGAATAATCAAAGCGGTTCTACTGCACAACGATTGGATGCATGGAAAAATGCTACATATAATAAATATGTGAATTTTGCAACGAGCAGAAATCCCTATTTTGAAAAGATGGTTTCTGATTTTTATAAGAAGTATTATGACAGCCAAATAGGTGAAACAGTAAGCTTTGCATTTGAGATTGATTCGGAAAAAGCATCTGTTGACATTGACGGAGCAGTTATCCGTGAAAGCTTCTACGGCGATAAAGCGGCGGGCTTTACAACCACTCAGTATGCAAATATCCCTCTTACAATTACAGCAGAGTGCAAGGAGGGTTATTATATAAAATCTATCATAATTAATAACGAACGTTTTCTTGAACAAGCTGTTTCTGTAACACCTGAGGCAGGAATCGAATATAAAGTGAGCTTTGAAATTGCAGAAGGCACTGCTGAAGAAAAAACAGTTTCTGATATGGTTATTGTCCGTGAAGGAAGATTTGAAAAAATGTCAGTAAACGAAAAGCTTCCTGTTGAAGTTGTTATAATAAGAACAGACCGAACTTATGAAAAACTGTTTGGTTTTGAAGTTTTGACAAGCAGTGACGTTATAGAAATCGGAGAAAACGGAATAATTACAGCAAAAGGAGCGGGCGAAGCCGAAGTTACTGTAAAATATAAAGATATAACAAAGAAATTTAATGTTATAGTAAAATAATTAATAAAAGAGGTTGATTGGGAATGGACAAAATTTTTTATAAAAGCAACAGGCAATCTTTATACGATACACTGCCTCAGGGTAGCTTGGTGGTTATGTATTCCGGACATGCACCCAGAAAAACTGCAGATGAGCCGTATCCATTCTTTGCAGACAGAAGCTTTGTATATATGACAGGGATAACAAAGGAAAACATTATTTTTACCGCACTTAAAACAGCAGACAGTGTTGAAGAAGTTATGTTCATACTTCCCCCCGATGCTCATGCAGAAAGATGGAACGGTGCAAGAATTAAGGCTCACGAGGTTGAAGAGGTTTCCGGTGTTACAAATTGCAGATATGTTTCAGAATTCGGTGCATATCTTAAAAACCTTGCAACAAGCGGAAAATGTGATACGGTTTGCCTTGACTTTGACAAGCTTTTTGACAACGAACAGCCCCGCGAAGCATTTGTGCTTGCAGAAATCATCAAGAGGGAATATCCTTATCTTAATCTTAAGAACATACATAAAACAATAGCAGGCATAAGAACAATTAAAAAGCCTTGTGAAATTGAAGCAATGCGTAAGGCGGAGGAAATTAACCGTGAGGGCATTATCCGCATGATGAAAGCTTCAAAGCCCGGTATGTATGAATATCAGTACAAGGCAGAGTGGGACTATGCGCTTATGCAGCACGGTGTACTGTCGCCCATGTTCCCGTCAATTATTTCGGCAGGTAAGAACAATTTCTGCATACATTACTATGACTATTTAGGTCAGGCACAGGACGGAGATATGATTCTTAACGATGTGGGTGCTGTTTGGGATTTCTGCGGAACAGATGTTTCACGCGGATGGCCCTGCAACGGTAAGTTTAACGATAAGCAGAGAGCACTTTACGAATGTGCATACGAAACAAGCAACTATATGTTTTCAATTTTAAAGCCCGGCTTTAAAATGAGTGAAATTGATTCTACTGCAAGAGAGTATAATGCAAAGCTTCTCCGTGAAGTGGGCGTTTTGGGTAAGGACGAAAATCCGGGTAAGTTAATCTGGCACGGGGGTGCGCATCACGTTGGTTTTGACACACATGACGTTGTTGATGTGGCAGGAAAGTGCATTGAACCCGGCATGGTGTTCTGTGTTGACATTGGTATTTACTGCGAGGAGTGGGGCATAGGCTTTAGATTAGAGGACAACTGCCTTATTACAGAAACAGGCTGTGAAAACCTTTCAAAGGATGTTCCCAGAAGCATTGAAGAAATTGAAAGTATAATGGAATAATAACAAATAAAAAGGACTTCGTAAGAGATGTAATCTTAAGGACAGTAATTTTAAAAGGCAGAAACGATTATTTTCGTTTCTGCCTTTTATCGTAGGGGCGATTCACGAATCGCCCGTTTTTATAAAGTGTTAGGAATATCCTAAATTATTGGAAAACGC
>CAZRZU010000079.1:0-8475 GCA_964604615.1 uncultured Oscillospiraceae bacterium | reverse complement strand
CGAATATTAATTATTTCATTCTCATCTGATACCAATTTGACACGGCTTTTATAAAGTGAGTCTTTTTTGCTCATGTCAATTATGGTATTGTGGGCAATTGTCATAAGCCACCTGCGGGAGTTTTCCTCACCGTTAACCCTGCTCATACTTTTAAAAAATTTCATGAAAATTTCCTGCATACAATCATTTTTCAAATCTGTATCGTTAATAGTTTTCCCTATCATTAAATACACTGTATTTTTATATTTCTGATACATGTACTCAAAAGATATATGATTATTATTCCGGCTCAAAAAAATCACATCCCAAAGTTTTCTATTATGTCCCTATAATACATAAACTGTTAAGATGCGAAGTTTTGTCAAATTATTTTCACATTTTTTCTTTTTTTGTTTTTTCTTTTAATTTTTCCCAGATTTCATCAGGCGGCAGGGGCTGTTCCGAGCTTTTCATTTCTTCGTCAGTAACAGGCGGGCAATCGTTGTTTGCCATTTCTTTTTCTATGGCTGTTTTTATAATTTTCTTAATTTTTTTGTCGCTCATGACAGTCACCTCCGTTTCTCACTCTTTTCATTTTCTCTCTTAACACTTAAAAACAGGGGCTTTCACTTATAATACCATTAACAACCCCCAAAAAGTTGCAATTTCTTACAAAATTGTTACGAAATCAGTTCTCTTTCCAAATCCTGTCTGTTTTCCTCCATACTTACACTGTAACCGTTAATGTCGGAAAATGTTTCGCCGTCAATCTGCAACGGAACAGGACGGTCAAATTCAACCTCTATGTTATTACCCTCAATTACCGTTACATATTTTGTATACTTCACATGCTTTCCTGAAAATGCTCCCGGAATGATAGGCAAAATTCTTAACCTGCCAAGGGTATGCACAACAACTAAGCTTAGCTTGCCCGATTTTCTGTCCTGATTGGGAGCAAGCATTATTCCGCCGCCAAAGTATCTGCCTTTCATAACAGAAGCAAACCATACGTTTTTAAATTCATGAACCGTACCGTCAACAGTAACACGGGCATTCATGGGCTTATAGTCATACAGAATGCCTTTGATTGCCGTGGCAACATAATTTGCTTCTTTGCCCTGATTGTGAAGCTTATTGCCTTCATCGCACGCATATGCGTCCAGACCGCCGCCTGCACCGTTGATAAATCGATATTCCTTACCGTTAAAGGCTATGGAAGGCAAATCTTCAAGATAATCATTTATATTTAAGGGCTTTTCTCCCTTTTTATATTCCATATCGTTCAAAAAGTCATTACCTGAGCCTGTGGCATAGTAATAGATAGGATTATTAATTTCAATGTCACAAATATCGGTGGCAAAATGGCTCAGTGTACCATCACCGCCCGAAATTATAATGGGCGCATCACCTATTTCACGAAAAAACATTTTGTAGTTTTCAATCTTTGTAATGTCACGGTATTCCAGCTTATAATCCATAATTCTGTCAAGTCTTTTTGTTTGTGTCTCACCTGTTTCTTTGCCGGATTTAGGGTTATATAAAACAAAAACTTTTTTCATGCTCTGCCTCCGTATTTTTCTTTATTTTTGGTATAATTAGTTAATTTCAAGCAGGGTTCGAAGTTAGTATACCACATAATAAAACACATTTCAACAAAAAGCTCTTTGGCTTGGTTAAGGAATTTTTCACATTTTTATAACACTTAGTTTGTTGATTTAATTATATTTGTATGTTACGATATATAAATCACCAATTTCCCCTTATTTTGGAGGCTTATTATGGAAAAGAATTATTCAGAAATTACACCTTATATCAAGGAGCTTGCAGCATTGTCGTCAAGAAATAATCATATACAACCCCAAATGTATCTTGACCACAAGGTTTTTCGCGGACTGCGAGACCTTGACGGTAACGGAGTTGTAACAGGTCTTACCGAAATTTCAAAAATCAAAGCCAAGGAAAAGCTTCCCGACGGCACAACTCAACCCTGTGCGGGACAGCTCTGTTATCGTGGTATTGATGTTCGCGACCTTGTTAAAGGATTCAGAAAAGATTCACGATTTGGTTATGAAGAAACGGTTTATCTCCTGTTGTTTTCCAGGCTGCCCAATTCTTCCGAACTCGAGAAATTCTGTCACACCATTTCCGAATATCGCAGTCTTCCCACAAGCTTTGTGCGTGATATGATTTTAAAAGCACCCGGGCAGGATTTAATGAACATTTTGGCAAGAAGTGTGCTTGCGCTTTATGCATACGATGAAAACCCTGACGATATTTCTGTGGAAAATGTTCTTCGTCAGTGCTTGTTTTTAATTTCTGTTTTTCCCATGCTTGCTGTATACAGCTATCAGTCATACAGGCATTACCATATGAAACAAAGCTTAAATATTTATATTCCCAAACGGGATTTATCCGTTGCAGAAAACTTTTTATATCTTCTCAGGGGCGAAGGCAATTACACTCAGCTTGAAGCAAGAGTACTGGACCTTGCGTTTGTTCTCCATGCAGAACACGGAGGCGGTAACAACTCCACCTTTACAACTCACGTTGTAACAAGCAGCGGTACTGACACTTATTCTGCCATTGCTGCAGCATTAGGCTCCTTGAAAGGGCCCAGACACGGCGGTGCCAACATTAAGGTTGTGCAAATGTTTTATGATATGGAAAACAGCATCGACACTCACGACAAAACACAAATTGAAAATTATCTTCGTGACCTGCTGGACAAAAAAGCCTTCGACAAACAAGGACTTATCTACGGCATGGGACATGCTGTGTACTCAGTATCAGACCCCAGAAGCGACATTCTCCGTGAATGTGCCAAGGAGCTTGCCGTTGCGAAAGGCTTTACTGAAGAGTACGAATTGTATGAAACAGTTGCCGAATTGGCTCCTGTAATCATTGCGGAAAAACGCAAAATTTTTAAGGGTGTAAGCGCAAACGTAGACTTTTATTCCGGACTTATTTACCGTATGCTGGAAATTCCCTGTGAGCTTTACACTCCAATGTTTGCAATTGCACGTATTGCAGGCTGGAGTGCACACCGTATTGAGGAAATACAAAATAACGGCAAAATTATCCGTCCTGCTTATATAAACGTAAAAGACGATGCTGAATACACACAGCTTTCCGATAGGTAAAAAAACCGGTTGGAACTGTCCTTACAAAACCTCTCAGGGTTTTGTGGGAACGGTCCCAACCGGTCTTTTGTTTCTTTAAATCTCTTTTTTATTTATCAAGTTCTTCGGTAATATCTTCTAAAAAGTCGCGGATGGATATTTTTTGGGGACAAACCGCTTCACATGCACCGCATTTTACACAATCAGAAGGCTTACTGCCGCCTTCTGCAATTTGTTTAAATTTTTCAATTGCCTTTTCTCTGCCCTCTGACTTAATCATGTTGTATGCTTTAAAATATTCAGGTATTTCAATACCCATAGGACATTCAGGCACACAGTAACGGCATGCTGTACATGGAACCAAAACGTCGGCACGTATCATGTCTGCCGCATTCATAACAATGCTCACTTCTTCGTTTGTAAGCGGTTTAAAGTCTGCCATATAGCTAAGGTTATCATTAACCTGTTCTTCATTACTCATGCCCGACAAAACTGTTACAACACTGTCCAGTGTCGCCACATAACGAATGGCCCATGATGCAACACTCATGTTGGGATTTGCCGCTTTAAACATACGGCGCACTTCACCACGAACATTTGCTAAGCTGCCGCCCTTTACAGGCTCCATAACAAGCACAGGCTTGTTATATTTTTGTGCCACTTCGTAACAAAGTCGTGACTGTACTCCCCCATCCTCCCAGTCAAAATAGTTAATCTGAAGCTGTACAATCTCCATTTCGGGCTCATTGGAAAGTATCATGTCCAAAACCTCGGCACTGTCATGGAAGGAAAAGCCTATGTGCTTTACCCTGCCCTCAGCCTTCAGCTTTTTCATAAACTCAATTGCGCCCTTATCTACGGCTTCCTTATAGCCGTTTTTGTTAACGGCATGCAAAAGATAATAGTCTAAATAATCAACACCAAGCCTTTCAAGCTGACCTGAGAAAAATTCTTCAAACTTATTTTCCTGAACCATCCATAGGGAAAGCTTGTCTGTAATGGAGTAAGCTTCTCTGGGGTATCTCTTTGCCACCGCCTCACGAAAAGCCACCTCACTTGCTCCGTTATGGTAGCATGCGGCAGTATCAAAATATGTGAAGCCGCAATGCAGGAACTTATCAGCCATTTTTGTAACATGTGCAATATCAATGCTTGTCTGGTCCTCCTTATTTGTAAGAGGCAATCTCATTAAACCAAAACCGAACTTTTTCATAACCTTTCTCCTAAAAAAAGAATTGCCTTAATCATATCACATAATTAAGGCAATTTCAATATTAAGGTTAATCTTTAATTAATTTTTACCACTTTACTTTTACATACTCATACTTTGCATAACCACCGCCTGAACTTTCAATCAAAGATACATTCCCATTTTCATCATATGTTATCTTTTTGTAAAAATAACCGTCATAGCCGGAATCTCCATAATCAATTCCAACAAGTCTGCCCTCTTCGTCCAAATCATAGGAAAGGTAATCTAATTCATAACTGTAATCAGTCGGATTTAAGTATTTATGCCAAATTGTAACATACTCTATATCATCACTGATAAAATACTCTACGGGTGTATCTCCCCAATAGTCGTATTCAGTCACTTCATCTGTAGAACCAGTTGTATATCTACAATAATCCAGTTTTCCATCTTCGTAACCATACTCGTATTTATAGTTAGCACCTTTTTTACAAATCAAGTTATTATCTGCATCATATGTATATTCTGTAACAGTTGTTGTAACAGTTGTTGTTATAGTTTCTTCGTCCATGGGAGTACCGTGCAAGAATGTGTATTCTTCACGAATAACATTACCTCTATCGTCATATGTATATGCAGTAGTAGAAACATCATCCCATGTAATTTCACCAAATGATTGGGGCATTTTCTTTTCCATATGAACCATGTTTCCGGTTTCGTCATAGGTATATGCTTCGAGGTATACGTCTTTGTTGATAAGTGCCACCTTCACAAGGCGACCATTATCATCATAGATATATTTTTTGGAGTTATCTTGAACCATTAATCCGTTTTCGTATACGTATTCAAACAATACAGTTTCTTCATTCGTTGCAGGATCAATGGTTACTTGTTTTATTATATTGGCATCCCCATCATATATGGTCTTCCTCATCCAGCGTTCACCGATTCCCTTATCAACAGGACTTTTTCCTCCGCTGACATCTATAAGAACACTACCGTCTTCGTTATATGTATATTCTTCCCACTGGTAATAAGTTGTTTTTTCATCACCGACAAAATATACATTGCAGTATTCAGCAGAAGAAACCATCCAAACATCTGTTTTAATTCTTACAGTTCTCGAATCGTTATTCCAGCTTACTTCGCAATCCAATGCTTCACTCACTGCACGAACAGGAATCATTGTACGGCCGTCAACAATCTGTGCCTGAACATCCAATTTAACATCTGCACCATTTACCTTCATAACGTCTTCGCCTATTGCGAGCGAAATAACAGTATCGTCCTTTGCTGCAGTTACAGTTCTTGTATCATTATTCCATTCAACAGTAGCATCCAAAGCTTCAAATATTGCTCGCAAAGGTACAAGTGTTCTTCCGTTGATAATTACGGGCGCAACATCTGTCGCAAGCTTTTCTCCGCCTACCACTATGCTTATGGGCTTTTCTGCAAAGGCACTTACACACATGAGACTCATTAAAATTGTTACTATAAGTATTGTGCATAAAATTTTTTTCATATCAATTACTCCAATCAATCAAAATTTGTGCATGTTTCGCTTGCAGAACATCAAATAGTAGTTTCATCCTTTCTTGAGCTTTTATTTACAAACAAAAAATGCGCCAACCGAAGCTGACGCATGAAAAATGCATAGCTCCGCTTGTTGCTACACAAATTTTCTTATCACTTATTAAAAGCATGCGAAAATAGAGCCTGCATTTTTACCAAAGTAGTATGCACGCTTAATAAGTGACTTTATTAAAATTTGTGTAGCAAAAATAGTATATCATACAAATTACAATTTGTCTATAATTTTAATTTTATACAAAAAAAGAGGCATTTATGCCAATATTACTAAGTAAAAAAGCACCACCGGAGAATATCACCGATGGTGCGAAAGTGAAAGCTTTAACTTAATTACTAAAATCAAATACTGTTTTACCATTTTCCAGCTTTAAATATGCGCTAAAGCTTTTCCCGTTACGTGGAGAAACAAAGCCTTCGATTTTATATGTTTTGCCTGTTTCAAGAAGGCGCCTCATGTTTGTAATTGAAATAACCCTTGAACAGATTATATTATTAACCCCAAACCTGCACCCTTTTTCTTTATAGCCCATACAACCGTAGCCAAAGCTTGTTCTTACAACATTTTCGCCACAGAGTGGGCATTTGCCCGCAATATCTCCAAAAAAACCGTCGTCGGTATCTGTTTCCGGAGTGGCTTCACGTTTTTCAAAAACTTCCATTATTTCTTTTTTTGCAATTTCGATGCTGTTATCTATGGAATATTCACCTCTGAAAACCTTTTTTAAAGCCTTGCCAACTTCTGCGGTTTTATATTTATCCATGCTTATATGCATCCTTTGTAATGACTCAATCAGATTTATGCCGTCGGGGAGTATTTTATACACATCCTTTTTAAGCTCTATGTAACCGCTTCTTTTAGCATTATCTATTATGCCTGTTCTTGTGGCTTCGGTGCCAAGCTCCAGCCCTTCAAAAATAGCCTTGTATTCTTCCTCGTCGTTTTCCTCTTCAAGAGCTTTCTTTTTGTCGTCCTTAAAAGGGTTTTTAAGATAATTGTTCAGTGTTTCTATTGTATAGTGCTTGGGAGGGTTAGTTTCCTTTTCGGTGGGCACAAAATTAATGTTTACCCCGTCGCCCTTTTCAAGCTTGGGCAGGATTTTGTCCTTTTTTGTGTAATCATCGTACTTTGTCCACCCGGGTTCAGCAATAACCATACCCTTTAAGCTGAACTCCTCTAAATTACCTACATCTATCTTTATTTCTGTTTTTTCTACAATACAATCCTCGCTGCAGAAAACAGCCACAAACCTTTTTATTATTGCTGAATATACCTTGTATTCCTCCTCGTTCAAGTCCGTCTTTTTGGGAATTTTATGAGTGGGTGTCAATGCGGAATGAGACTCTATTTTAGAATCATCAAATATTGTTTTTGAATCCTTGAATTTTACGGGGTATCCCAGCCTGCCTACTGCTTCAAGTATGGTTTTTACTTTGTCCTTTTCTGCTGTTGCCAGATATTCCGAATTTGTTCTGGGGTATGTTACGTAGCCTCTTTCATACAAATCCTGTACTATTTTAAGGCTCTGCTCCATGCTCATTTTATATTTCTTGCCAAGCACATTCTGGAGCTTTGTAAGTGAGTACAGCTTGCCGGGCTTTAAAGTGTCCTTTTTCTCCTTTTTTTCTGTTACTATGGCATCCGATGCATTGTATTTATCGCAAAGAGCCTGAGCCTTATTAAGTTCATTTTTATTAAACTGCTCTTTACTTGTAAGCTCAATTTCTTCGCCGTTTGTTACAGCCTTGCTCACCAGTGCATAATAAATGTCAGGCACAAAGTTTTTGATTGCCATATCACGGTCATAAATGGCTTTAACAATGGGAACTATAACTCTCCCAACCCTTAAGAGCTTACCGGTTTTTAATGTTGCATAACGGGTTAAATTTACACCGTAGAGCCAATCGATATATGTACGGGCATAACCCTCTGATGCAAGCAGCTCATACTCGGTTTCGTCCTTCATGTCGCCCAATGCGGAAAGAATGGTTTCGTTGGTTTGGTCAGGAAGCCACAGCCTTTTAAAGGGCTTAGCCTTTGCCAAAGCCTGTTCAACACAGATACGTATGATTATTTCACCTTCCCTGTCCGCGTCTCCTGCATTTATTATCATGTCAACATCGTCGCGGTTAACCAGGCTCTTTATGGTTTCAAACTGCTTTGCAACACCGTCGTCCACCTTTTTTGTCTGCGCATCCTTTTTCAGCTCAAACAAAAACTTTTCGGGAAAGCAAGGTATGTTCTTTATGCTCCAGCGATTTGTTCCGTCAGGATTAGGCGAATACCTTTCGATATCCGCCAAGGAAAACAAATGTCCGAAAACCCATGTTATAATATATTCCTCGCCGACCATAAAACCGTCGGCTCTTTTCATTTTTCCTATCGCCCCGGCAATGTTTCTTGCCAAAGAAGGCTTCTCCGCTATAATAAGTTTTATTGTAATTACCGCCTTTAAATTAAAATTTCTTCTTTTTACCACGCAAATGTATAATGCATTTGAATTTATCATTTAGCAAAATCCTTTATATGATTTTGTCAAGTTAGGTGAACAGTGAATAATAGGGACTAAAGAATTTTTCCTATATTTTCAACTGATT
>CAZRZU010000078.1:0-8520 GCA_964604615.1 uncultured Oscillospiraceae bacterium | reverse complement strand
AAGATGGGAAAAAGATTGTTTTTATAATGGCGAAAGGTAGTAGCAAATTTGCTACTACCTTTTTACTGTCCTTTAGTGTACACCCCATACGAAGTCCTTTTTATTTGTTATTTTACCGTAACGGCATCAACAATATAGTTTGCATTATTGAGCAAAAATGCTTTTACGGAAATTTCCTCCGAGAAGTCTGAAAGGGAGATTGAGCACTCTTGTTTTTCTACTGTAAGATGCTCACTTTTTACCCTTGTCATTGTGCCCTCTTCATCATAGGCGGCAACAACGGCTAGGACGTTATTCAAGTTTTCTTCGTCTGAGAAGGTTATGCTAAAATTTACGTTTTCGCCATCGTAGATAATTGTGGGGCGGGCAGGTTTAATGGTGATATGGGCATATGCGTAAACAGACGAGTTTTCAACCTTGCCCTCAACTTTTATCTTGCCCGAAGTCTGAGTGAATTCGGAGGGGATATTGTCCCACAAAACGAGTGCCTGTGTATTTGTATCGTCAAGGAGTGTAACATTAAGCAGGTCCGGCAAAACAAGCTCATCGCCTTCAGTTATGCAGATTTCAACGCTTTCAGCGGAGATGATAACGTCGTCTTTTGTATGAATGCGGAAAACAGTGAAAGAGTTTGCAGGCAGGTAATAATTGAACACATCCGACACTTCTGTTTCAAAGAAAACAGGGGAGATGTTTGTGGGGTTTTCAACAGAGTTAAGTGCATAAATATCATCACATGAAAGCTCTGTTACATGTGCAACAGGGTTAATATAATCAGCTGTAATGTCAAATCTTGTTTCCATAGGCTCGCTTGTTGTATTAACAGCTTTAATGATAATATCACCTGTTGCTTCATCAAATGATGAAGTTGAATATACATTCTGCCTGAAGGAAACGAAGTTTACAACCTCTCCGTCAAGATAAACTGTAAGCTTATGAGGTTCAACTGTTACTTTGATTTCATACTCACGGTCTGTTTCAATATATGTTGTGGTGTTCTGAACAGAGTATTCACTTGTCACGCCGTCAACAGTCTGCTGAATTGCAGAATATGTATTGCTCCAGCCACCTATGTTGCAGGTGAAGTAAGTGTACTCATTTTCCCACATAACAGGAATGAGGAAGCCTTCAGCACCGCTGTGCTTCTTTGCCTTTAATGTAAAGGTGTAGTTTTCCATATCCTCCGTACCAAAGAGAAGAGCGGGAGCATAGGTATTGGCTGAGGTTTGTGTGTATCCGTTTTCATCAGCCTGCCAGTATGTGCCGTCACCTGTGGAAATAGGGTCTCCAAGTTCAATGATTTCACCTGTTTCGTTATTGGTGATGGTCATATCGTAGAATGAAGCTGATGTTGCCCATGTGCTTATGCCGACTCTGCCGTGAGGAGTGTAGCTGTTTTTGTAGTTGACTGTTTCGTTTTCTACTGTATAGCTGCCAATGTTATTTGCGTACATGCTTTGTACATAGTAGTCCGGTGAACCAAATACAGAATCTTCGTCAAAACCAATGAGGTCCGGATACCACTGTGTGTAACCTTCACGGGCAAAGAGGGGAGCATATGATGCCAAAGCTACAATGTCAGCATTTTTTTCAAGGCTTGTCATAAATGCGGCAATTGAAAGAGCAGAGTTCATATTACTTTGGTCTTTGCTTTGGTAGTAACGTGATGCATATTCTCCTGCAAATACTTTGTAACCATCACGGGAGTAGCCGTCATAGCGGTCGAGGTTTGTATAGAACCAGTCAGGTGTGCGGTAGTAGTGTTCGTCTACTGCGTATGCAAAATTATCTTCATCATTATCGGAGTGTGTTTTGAGAAAGTTCCATGCTGCATCAAACTTACTTCCCGATGCATCAGGACCGGAAGTGGCTATTAACTTAATTTCGGGATATTTTTCATGAATTGCCTGTTCAAAAGCTTCATAACGTTCAAAGAAGTTAACATTTTCGGTTTCCCACTGTTCGTTGCCAATGCCTATGTATTCAAGGTTAAAAGGTTCGGGGTGCCCCATGGAGGCGCGGAGAGCGCCCCAGATTGTGTCGGTATCTCCGTTTGCAAATTCTATAAGATCCAATGTGTCCTGAATGTAGATTGAGTATAATTCTTCCATTGAGGAAGTGTCGCCTGTCTGGTATTGGCATCCTATACCCACGTTAACAACTGGGAGGGGGAAGGCGCCTATATCTTCACAGAGGAGGAAATATTCATAAAAGCCTAAGCCGTATGTCTGGCAGTAGCCATATCTGCCGTCACCGCCTGTGTGAAGCTGCCAGCGGTTCCAGTTTTCGCGTCGATCTTCTACCGGTCCTACAGTATCTTTCCAGGAATAGCGGTTTGAAAGGTTGTAGCCCTCAATAATACAGCCACCGGGGAAACGCAAAAATCCGGGGTGCAAATCTTTAAGCATCTGTACCAAATCGGCTCTTAACCCGTTCTTACGGTTCATCCATGTATTCTGAGGGAAGAGGGAAACCATATCAATATCAATACTGCCCTCCATGGAGTCAAGAAGCGTTATTTTAACTGTTGCATTGTCTGCACTTGATATTGCAGTAATTTCTTTCTCATACTTAGTCCATTCATCGGAAAATCCCGACAAATATCCTCTGCCAATAATCCTGTCTCCTTCAAGAATAGTCACCATTATCTGACCGTCGTATTCACCATTTGAGCGAAGGAAGAAGGAAAAATCAAATTTTTCGCCTGCCTTCACGGGAAAACCTGAATAGCAAGTGTTAGAAAAGCTTTCCAAAGCCTGAGGGTTATTTAATTTCAGATATGTAGTATTATTTTGGTTAAGAGGCACTTCGCTTGAAAATTCATAATTTGAAGCAACTACACTCCAACAGTAGTCAGGAATGGCTTTAGGGTTTCCGTCCCACTGTGCGTTAACAGCTTCAAAGGAACGGTTTTGTACAAGCTCTGCGTATAATCCGCCGTCTGCTGCATAGTTAATATCTTCAAAGAACAAGCCTACCATGTTAGGATTGATGTCAACACCCCTAGTTGTGGCATCAACTGTAATTTTTGCATCAACGGTTGTAACGGCAGGTACAAATACAGTGTAAGTAAAATTATTAATATCGCCATTTGTTGCAACACAGGCAGTAAGAGTTACTTCTGTGTCCTCTTCGCCGCGTGTTACTCTGCCATCAGAGGATATAACATTTTCCTTACTGCTTAACCATGTAAGCGATGTTTCACTGTTTTCAAAGCTGATGAGATCAATATCGTTCTTGATTTCTTTGCCGTCATATAGGTCAGCGGAATAGGAGGCATAAGCGGCATAGTCGCTCTTTATGCCGGTTGACATGTTTTCAACAATTTCCGTGAGGGTAAGTGCCTTGTTGAAAACTTTAAACTCGTCTATATGACCGTTAAAATAAGGGTCGGCAGAAAACTGTGATTTACCGATATAATTCATTGAATTTTCAATGTCGAAGGGTGTGTTTTTGCCGAATGCTTCGCTTTGAGAACAAAGTACACCATTAACGTACAGCTTCATGGTTTCATTTTCGCGCACGAGTGTGAAGTGCAACCATGTATTCTCCGCAACTGTACTTACTGCGGTCATATTAAGCTCGGCAGAAGTATTGTCACTTAAGAATGCATAACGTAAATCATTGGGCGCAGAAAGACCTAAGAAAGCATAGTTTCTGTCGTTTGAGCCAAAGTCAAAAATACGCATCCACCAATTGAGGGTGTCAAACTTAGCCCATGTGGAAATGGTAAAATCATCCTTTAATGATTCATTCAAATCAGAGGGCAACTGCAAATAGGAGGTATTGCCATCCATGTAAACAGCCTTGCCGGAAATGCCGTCTGAGGTAAAGCTGACATTGTATGCTGTCGCCGCTTCACCTACTGTTGCATTTGAACCATCCTCGAAGGAATAGTAAAGCACCAGAGCATCGGTATAATCTCGGGCATACGCAGGAAAAGCACACAAAGAAAGTACCATTAAAGTCGCCAAAAATAAAGATAAAACTTTTTTCATATTCATCACCTTAAAAATTTTATGTAGATATAATTATGTTACCATAAAAGATCCGTAATTGCAATATTGCGTAAAGAAAAAGAGGATATAAAATATCCTCAGTAAATTACACGAATTGCATAAATTCTGTTAAAATAATCGGAAAGTTTTGTAAAATTATCTTTTAATGGGTCCATGCAAATATATTCACCGTTTTCAATTCCTATAATCAGTACATAATGGAAATTGCCAAATCCGTTGACTCTTACCCGAACAATGGGAAGGAGCCCTTCTTTAAGATAGTTATAAATTGCGTCCTCAGATACTGTGGAAAGTACGTCGGCGGAACGGTAAACATTTTTAAGCTGGGACCACAAAAGATTTCCGTTTGCATCATATATGCTGTTTTCTGTAAAAAGCTTATTAAGCTCACCTGGAGTTATTTCCTCCGAAATATAGCTTAATGCTGTTGCAATACAAGTTGTAACACAACCTGATTTTCCCATTTTAAATGAGCTTGCTCCCATAGTATCGTCAGCCCAGATTTCATCATCTTGCCTGAATGCTGTGACTGAATGCATAATGTCATCACGTGTTGAGCCTTTTACGGTTACAGAACTTCTGAACCTTAGAAACACAAAAGACGATGTTGCCAATGCTACAATCAATACTGCAATTAGTATTTTTCGTTTTGACATATTTCCTCCGAAAATTAAAACGGGGAGTATTTTATACTCCCCGTAAATCAAGTCAAATTACTTTACTTCGTGACCACCGTCGCCGATATCATCTACATAGAAGGAAGCTGGGTAACCAATGATTTCGTTGTAAGCCTTGCCAACCTGTTCAATGAATGTGTCAACAGCATCTTCGCGAACGATGCTCATTGTGCAACCGCCGAAACCTGCGCCTGTCATTCTGGAACCGATTGTGCCGTCAACCTTTCTTGCTTCAGCAACAAGAGTGTCAAGTTCCTTACCTGTTACTTCGTAAAGCTCACGAAGTGAGTCGCCGCTTGCATTGATAAGACGACCGAATTCAAGAATATCGCCCTTCTGCAAAGCTTCAATGGACTTAAGAACTCTGTCGTCTTCCTCGATAACGTGAGTTACTCTCTGACGTACTATGTCACGCTTGATAAGGTGCTTGTTAGCTTCAAATTCTGCAAGAGAAATATCGCCAAGGCATGTAGCATTGGGAAGCGCTGCTTTAAGTTCTGCAAAGCCTTCTTCTGTTTCAGCACGTCTTTCGTTGTACTTACTGTCTGCAAGGCTTCTCTTCTTGTTTGTGTTGGAGATAACAATCTTATAGCCATCCATCTTAAGGGGAACAAGCTTATAGTCTTCAAGCTTCTTACAGTCAAGGAAGATAACGTGATCCTTTTTGCCCATAGCGGAGGCAAACTGGTCCATGATACCGCAGTTAACACCGCAGTAGTTATTTTCAGCGCCCTGACCGCAAAGAGCCATTTCAATCATGTCGAGAGGTTCTGTAATACCCTTGAGTTCATTAGAGAATGTTGCAAACGTGATTGCTGTTGCAACTTCAATAGCTGCGGAAGAGGAAAGACCGCCACCGTGAGGAATTGTATCGTCGAATAAAAGTTCGCAACCAACAATTTCGTAACCTCTCTTTTCAAGTTCAGCAGCAACACCAAGCTGATAATTACCCCAGGAAAGGTGCTTGTAATCGTTAATCCTTGTAGCATCTGCTTCTACATAATCGGGAAGGTCGGTTGCGCGCATTTTAATGATTTTATCGTTTGTCTTTCTTGCGGCAATGTATGTACCCATTGTGATAGCAGCAGGGAAAACGAAACCGCCGCAATAGTCTGTGTGTTCACCAATAAGGTTTACTCTGCCGGGGGACATGAAAATACGAATATCGTCTTCACTGCCTCCATAGTATTTGACAAATTCTTTTTTCAATTCTGCAATAGTCATTTGCGTATTCTCCTTTTATATAAATTTTATATGTTCATACTTAACATAATTATATAATTGTATTAAAAACAAGTCAAGATTTATATTTCAAAATCTGTTAATTTTCACCCTGAGAATTCAAGAGCATGTTAAAAATTGTTGTATAAACTTTCTTTGGGTCCCGCTCAAACCTGCCGCACATAGCTTTTGCCATGGATTCGTCGCCAACATTTAACTTTAGGTTAAACAAATCGCTTCCGCAGTCAATAATTTTTAATTCAACAGTGTATTCGAACTCGTTTGATTTATAATACTCAGCCTGTACCGATTGAGCATTTAAAAATTCCTGAGCCTTTTTTCGTGCCGTTTCAAAAAGCCTTTCACGAACAGTAAGCGGAATTTTACCGGAAAAATATTCAACCGTATCCTTGCCTTTTTGTGTAAGGGAGTAGTAACGAACATCTTTTTCAACAAAATACGTAACCATTTGCCCTTCGGTAAGCTCATGGAGGTGTTGCATAATATCAATATATTCAACAAATGAATGTGTAAGAACCGTGTCAACAATCATCGCACTGGGAACGGGTATATTAAAATTGTTTATAACATTTAGGATAATAAGTTTAATATCCTCCTTGGAATCGAAATGGTAGTCCATTAATTTCACCTCGGGGTATATTATACCATAATTGAATGTATTATGCTATAATTAATTCAAAAAATATTGAAAAAGATGACACGGTTTGATATAATTTTCATTAATAAATAAAAGGACTGATTTAATAATGAAATCAAAAACCGTATTTGTGTGCAAGGAATGTGGCTACGAAGCCGTTAAATGGCTTGGTAAATGCCCATCCTGCGAAACGTATATGAGCTTTATAGAAGAAAAAGCGGAAAAGACAAGTGCTGTAAGCGAGCATGTTAAAAAAATTGAATTGAAAAAAATTGATGAAATAACCATGGAAAACGAAGAACGCATTTCCTCGGGAAGCAATGAACTCGACCGAGTGCTTGGCGGAGGTATTGTAAAGGGGAGTCTTGTTCTGTGCGGCGGCGAACCCGGAATAGGTAAGTCTACCCTTTTGTTGCAGGTTGCATCTTTCTGTGCAAAGGTAGGCAATGTTCTTTATATATCCGGCGAGGAAAGTGAAAAGCAGATAAAAATAAGAGCTGAAAGGCTTGGTATAAAATCTTCCGATTTGCTTATTGCAAACGAAACAGACCTTGACAGTATAATCGATGCAGTGGTATCAAGCGAAGCGGGGCTTTGCGTTATTGACTCTGTGCAAACTATTTATTCATCTGAATTAACATCTGCTCCCGGCAGTGTAGGTCAGGTGAGGGAATGTACCTTAAGGTTTATGAAAATTGCAAAAGAACGTGGCATTACGTTTTTCATAGTTGGGCATGTGACAAAAGAGGGCAGTATTGCAGGACCTAGAGTGCTGGAACATATGGTTGACTGTGTTTTATACTTTGAAGGAGAAAGACATCAGAGCTACCGTATTGTGCGCGGAGTAAAAAACCGTTTTGGCTCCACGGATGAAATCGGAGTATTTGAAATGCGTGACAAAGGGCTTGTGGATGTGCCCGACCCATCATTAATGCTCCTTTCCGGAAGACCTGTTGATGTGCCTGGTAGTGCAGTGGTATGTGCCGTTGAAGGCACTAGGCCAATTCTTGCAGAAATTCAGGCTTTATGTGTGAGAACATCATTTGCAGTTCCAAGGAGAACAAGCGACGGTGTTGACTATAATCGCCTTACCTTAATGAGTGCAGTTATTGAAAAGGCTTTGGGCTTTAAAATGAGCGAGCAGGATATTTATATTAATGTGACAGGCGGTATCAAAATTCCTGAAAATGCATGTGATTTAGGCATTGCATGTGCAATTATCTCTTGTTACATGAACAAGCCCCTGCCGGAGGACATGACGTTTTTCGGTGAAGTTGGGCTAACAGGTGAAGTGAGAACAGTTTCGATGGCGCAGAGAAGGCTCAATGAGTCAAAGAAAATGGGCTTTAAAAAATGTATGATGCCTTTTGATGCGTTGGGTACGATTGAAAAGAATGATGGAATAGAAATTGTAAGTGTAAAAAATCTTGGAGATGTTGTAGCTTACATAAAGGGAGCTGAATGATATGAAAAAGAACGTTCTCATTACAGGTGCTTCGGGCGGTATTGGTGAAGCTGTGGCAAGAGTCTTTGCGGAAAACGGATATAACGTAGGTATAGTTTATAATCGGGATAAAGAAAATGCGGAAAAACTTTGCGCAGAACTTGCTCTTGAAGATGTGAACTGCGCATGCTTTAAGTGTGATGTTTCCTCCCGCGACGAGGTGGAAAATCTCTTTACGGATTTTCACACAAGGCTTGGAAATGTAGACGTTCTTATAAACAATGCCGGTGTTGCACAACAAAAGCTATTTTGTGACATAACCCTTTGGGAGTGGAACCGTATTTTTGATATTAACGTAACAGGAGTTTTTAACACCTGCCAATGCGCACTTAGAGATATGATATATAACAAAGAGGGTAGTATTGTAAATGTATCGTCCATATGGGGTGTAACAGGTGCTTCCTGCGAGGCTCATTACAGTGCAACTAAAGCTGCAGTTAT
>CAZRZU010000077.1:0-8522 GCA_964604615.1 uncultured Oscillospiraceae bacterium | reverse complement strand
GAGCCGAAAATGCGATTTCCGTCTCCTATTTAATATGGGAAACCTTCTTTCCCACCACCCTTCGCGGTTGTGCAAAAAATAAGTTTATCGACAGTCTCGGACTGTTGCTAAAGGCAACAGCCCTTTTTGTTCATAAATTGTTCATTTTCTTGAGACATTGTTGTGATTTTGATATTTTATATTATAGAGTAGTAATTAATGAATGGAGGATCATTGTGAAAAAATTTTTCAAAAACAAATGGGTAAAGAGGGTTATTATCCTCGTACTTGTTGTTGCAATCGTGGCAGGTATTTTTGCATTCGTAAACAGCAGAAAATCTAAAGAAACTTCCGAAGCGGAAGTGGCAACTGCAATTGTAACAAGACGCAGTATTTCAAATACCGTAACAGGTTCAGGTACTGTGCAAGCATATGAAACATATAACATAGTTCCCACTGTGACAGGCGAAATAGTTGCTTGTGATGTTGAAGAAGGTCAGTGGGTTGAAGAAGATCAGGTTCTTTATAAATTTGATACAGAAAAGAGCGATAACGCAATCAGCAAGGCCCAGAACAATGTTGAAAATGCGGCTCTTAGCCTGGAAACAGCACAGGAAAACGTTAACAACCTTACTGTTGTAGCTCCCGACCAAGGTGTTGTATCGGGTCTTTCTCTCATTGTGGGAGACAGCGCAAACGGTTCTGTATGCGTAATTACAGACAATACATATATGATTGCGAAAATCCCCGTAACAACATCATCTGTGGGAAATGTTTCCGTAGGCGACAAGGTTACTCTGGGTCTTGAAAAGTACATGACCACAGTTACAGGTTACGTTGACAGCAAGACAACAGGCAGCCAGGCAGGTGCCAATGGTTCAAGGGTAACAATGGTTGATGTAAGACTTGACAACCCCGGCTCCATTGAAGAGGGTACAATGACTTCTGCAACATTCCACACAGCTTACGGAGACATTGAAGGTGCCGAAGCGGCAAGCCTTTCATACCCCACAAGCGTTAAGGCTACTGCAAAGCAGTCAGGTACTGTTTATAAGATTAACGTTAAAAACGGCGACTGGGTAAATAAGGGCGACGTTATTGCGGTTCTGGAAAACAGCTCCGTGACAAACCAGCTTAAAACAGCTCAGAGAAATTATAACGATGCTGTAAGTGACCTTTCCGACACTAAAAAGGAAGCTGAGGATTATGTTCTCACAGCACCTATTTCGGGTAAGGTAATGCAGAAGAATTACAAAAAAGGCGATACAGTAGCAGGCAGCAACTCCACAACACTTATGGTTATTGCCGACACAACAAAAATGAAGTTCACAATTAACGTTGATGAACTTGACGTTGCAAAGATTTCTATCGGACAGGAGGTTACAATCGAGGCTGATGCCATCGAAGGCGAAGTGTTCATCGGTAAGATTGAAACAGTATCACTTCTGGGTACATCTTCTTCCGGTGTTACATACTATCCTGTTGATGTAGTTATTGAACAGCCCGGAGACCTTATTCCAGGCATGAACGTTTCTGCTGAAATTATTGTTGAAAGTGCGGAAAACGTTGTTGCAGTTCCCTCGGGTGCAGTTACATATTACGACGGAGCATACTATGTAACAGTAGTAGGTGAGGTTGAAGGTGTGTCTGATAACGCATCAGGCGGCATGCCTCAGAGAGGTAATATGGGCGGAGGCGGCATGCCTCAGGGTGAAATGCCCACAGGCGACGGCGATATGCCCCAGAGAGGCGAGATGCCCCAAGGCGGACAGATGCCCGAGGGTGAAGTGCCCACAGGCGACGGCGAGATGCCCCGGAGAGGCGAGATGCCCAACGGTAACAACACTTCTCAGGAACAGAACAACAGCCGTAACGGTAGGCAGAATAATGAAATGAAGCAGAATATGTATTCTGAACCTGTTCGTGTACAGGTAACAACAGGTGTGTCTGACGATGACTATATTGAAATTGTTACAGGCGATATAACAGTAGGTATGATTGTTCAGGTAACAGGCTCTGACAGCTCAAGCTCCAACTTCGGTATGATGGGCGGCGGCATGATGGGCGGCGGCATGATGGGCGGCGGAAACATGCGCGGCGGTGGCGGTATGCCCATGGGCGGCATGAGATAAAAGGAGACCTGCTAAATGATCAGAATAGAAGATATGTATAAAATATACAAGGTCGGTGACAGCGAGGTAAGAGCACTGGACGGAGTAAGTCTTCACATAAAGCCTAAGGAATTTGTAAGTATTATCGGACCCTCAGGCTCGGGTAAATCAACCCTTATGAACATGATAGGCTGTCTCGATACTCCCACAAGCGGAAAGTATTTAATTGACGGTGTTCCCATTGAAAACCTTTCCGAAAACGACCTTGCGAGAATACGTAATAAAAAAATTGGGTTCATATTCCAGGTATACAACCTTTTGCCAAAGCTCACAGCATTGGAAAATGTGGAACTGCCCCTTATTTATCAGGGCATAAAGGCAAAGGAAAGACGGGAAATGGCAATTGAAGCCTTGAAGAAGGTTGGCATGGAACAGAGAATGCACCATAAGCCAAAGGAGCTTTCGGGCGGTCAGCAGCAGAGAGTTGCCATTGCCCGTGCGCTGGCACCTCATCCGCCTCTTATTCTTGCGGACGAACCCACAGGTGCATTGGACTCAAAGACAGGTGTTCAGGTTATGGAAATGTTAAAGCAGATTCATGCCGAGGGAAATACCGTTGTGCTTATTACACATAATACGGACATTGCCCGTCAGGCACAGCGTGTTGTGCGTATTGCCGACGGTAAGATAACAAGCGATACTACAGAAACAGGGGAGGTTGTTTGCGAATGAATTTTATTATGAGCGTAAAAATGGCAATTTCTTCTGTGTGGTCCAGCAAAATCCGTTCTTTTCTTACAATGCTGGGTATTATCATAGGTGTTGCAGCGGTTATTGCCTTGGTCAGCATGGTATCTGCCTCAACAAAGCAGATGAAAACACAGCTTGAAAGCATGGGTACTAACCTTATCAGCGTTTCAATCAACCGTGGCTGGGGCTCAGGCAGAAGCGTGTCCAACGACGAACTGCAAACTTTCTGTGATGAAAACAGCGACATTATTGCATACTGTTCTCCTGCCATTACATCACGCGGTACAATCAAGTATGGCGGTGAAAATCTTTCTTCCACTCTTTACGGTGTTTCGGGAGAATACATGGCAATTAAAAACCGCGAGGTTGTTAATGGACGTAACTTTACCGAAAATGACATAAATAACCGTAACAATGTTTGTATTATTGGTGAATATCTTGTTCAGGAGCTTTTCGGAGGCATGGACCCTGTTGACCAGGAGCTTAAAATAAACAACGAAGTGTTCAAGGTTGTAGGTGTTCTTGACCAGAAGAGCTCCAATGTTTCCGAGGGCGGTGAGGACGACATGATTATGATTCCTTACTCCAAGGCTCAGAGACTTTTAAAGAACGCAGGCATTACAAGCTTTGTAATTTCCGCGACAAGCAGTGATTACACAGACGATGCAACAGAAGCGGTTGAAAACTTCCTGTATAAAAAGTTCAAGAATGAAAACTTCTACAACGTACAGGACCAGGCTGCAATGATGGATACAATTGACGAAGCATTGGGCTCAATGGCACTTCTTGCGGCGGCAATTGCAGGTATTTCTCTTATTGTTGCAGGTATCGGTATTATGAACATCATGCTTGTTACGGTAACCGAGCGTACAAGAGAAATCGGTATACGTAAATCTATCGGTGCAAGAACAGGTACTATTCTTATGCAGTTCCTTGTAGAAAGTGCAGTTATAAGCTGTATTGGCGGCATACTGGGTATTGTAGTGGGCGTTGCGGGCAGCGCCGCTATATGTGTCGCCATGGATATGCCCGTGCTTTCTATCGGGGAGCAGATGGTAAGTATTGTAGGTTCATTCCTCTTCTCGGCAGCAATGGGTGTGTTCTTCGGCATGTACCCTGCACAGAAGGCTGCGAAGCTTAACCCCGTTGATGCTTTAAGGTACGACTAATAAAGAAAAGGAGAAAAAATTATGGTAAAGAAAATAACGGCTCTTGCACTTTGCATTGTTATGCTGTTTTCAATGACAGGTTATGCAGCAACCTTTACAGACGTTGCTTCTGACGGAACAGAAACAGCTCATGCAATCAATGTGCTCAGCGAGCTTGGTATTATTTCCGGAATGGGTGACGGAACGTTCTCACCTTACACCTCTCTTACACGTGCACAGTTTGCAAAAATAGCTGTGTGCATTATGGGCAAAACAAAGGAAGCTGTTGCAACAACAGATGCTTTCAGCGATGTAAAAAGCACTGACTGGTACTCCGGCTACGTAAACGTAGTTGCTTCCGAGGGCATCATTACAGGCTATCCGGATGGCTCCTTTGGTGCTGAAGATGCAGTTACATATGCTCAGGCAATCACTATCATAGTAAGGCTTTTGGGTTATGATGCTACCGATGTAGGTCATAAGTGGCCCCAGGGTTATATTGACAAGGCGGCGGTTTTAGGTCTTACTGAGGGTATGTATTTCTCCGCGAATGACGTTATCAACCGTCAGACTGCGGCAGTTCTTATTTACCGTGCACTTTTCACAGACATGAAAAATACAAAAACTGCGCTTATTACAAAAATGGACAAAAACGTTTACGAAGACGTAATGATTGTTGCCACAAATAATGAAAATGCATCTCTTTTGATGAATCAGGTGCAGTCTTCTCAGGGAACATTCACTTTTGAACCGGAAGTAGCTGACATGGCACAGTGTGTGGGCTATGAAGGTACTTTGGTTGTAAACGATGATGCGGAAGTTATTGCATTTGTAGAAAACGATGGTATTTCCAAGAGTGAGTATACTGTTTCGGCTATTTACCAGGAAGGTAACTCCGACAATATTTCCGTAATTTGTGAAGATGGTAATACTGTTCTTATCAACAGCAAAACAACCATGTACATGGAAGGCAATGCATACACTGCACAAAAGCTTACAGAAGGCTTGAATGCAGGCAGTACAATTACATTTTTCAACGAAAACGGTTCTTTAAAGTATATCTTTGCTGAGGAATATAAGAACCAGGGTCCTGTAACAGTCCTTGAAAACAGCAATGTGAAAACTCTCTTTGACATTGAAAACCCCGATGCTGTAAGAGTTATAAGAAAAGGTGTTACAGCTGCATGGGAAGACATTGAGGTTTATGACGTGCTTTACTATTCCGAAAGAACAAATACAATTTACGCATACTGCGACAGAGTAACGGGTATGTACGAAGAGGCATATCCCATGAAGAGCAATGTGTCAAAAGTAACTGTTTCCGGAAAGGAATACACTCTTTCTACACTTGCGGTTGTTAACAAGCTTAATGAAAGTGAAGGTGCTTTCAAAATAGGAGAAAGAGTAACACTTCTTTTTGGTGAAGACGGTAATGTTGTTGATGCGGTAAAGCTCAACGATACAGATTTTTCCATGTACGGTGTTATAGTGTCGTCGGGCAGTGAGCTTTCTGACGATGCAGACTCTTCAGGCAGAGCGGAATACTATGTAAACGTTAAGCATACTGACGGTAGTACGGTTAAGTATACTGTTGAAGATGACAGCTACGAAGACAGAGCAGGCGAGCTTTGTATAGTAGACTTTGAAAATTCCTATGCATATTTGTCATTCCCTGCAAAGAAAACACTTACAGGTACTGTTAACCGTGAAGCTAATCTTATTGGAGAATATAAGATTGCAAGCGATATTGCCATTTTGGATTATGTTGACGGCAATGATACTGTTGCAACTGTTTCAACAGCTAAGCTTATTGATATTGACGGAATTACACTTAATAAAACAGACGTTAAACAATTTGTTCTGAATAAAAAAGGTGAAATTGCCTTGTTGTATCTTAACAACGTAACAGGTAACAGCAGTGTTTACGGTGTTATTGTTGAAGTCCCCGATTCAGGTGATAAGTCAAAGCTGAAGACAGGCACATTTACTGTTCTCAGCGGCAATACAAAGTATACATTCAACACCAGCAGTGCATCCTACCAGAGAGGCGGTGCAGTTGAATATTACAAGGGAGTGTCTGAAACAACAGTAACAAACCTTATTCAGGTTGCTTCCGGTCAGGTGATTGAAGCTTGTAATGACAACGTAATTGAAATGAATGACAAGAACTATATTCTTGCCGATAATGCAACCGTTTATGTTGGCAAAAATGTTTCTGAGCTTAAGGCTGTTTCGTGGAAAGACGCAGTGGGAGTTAAAGGCTCGGTGACACTCTACTCTGACAGACTTACCCGTGAAGGCGGTAAGGTTCGAGTAATAATTATCTATACTAACTAAACAAACCAATGTAAAGACGAGGCTGTAAAAAAAGTCTCTGAAGAAAACATAAAAACCAGTTGGGACAGTCCCTCTTTGGCAAATTGGGAGACAATTTGCCGAAGAAACCTTGCGAGGTTTGGTTGGGACAGTCCCGAACTGGTATTTTTATTTGAACACAAAGAAGTGATTGCAAATTTGCAATCACTTCTTGTTTTTTTAGGGGGCCTGTGATATAATTTTCATATTAGTACACTCTTTAAATAAGGGTGAAAGGAATGATTGAAACATGGCTGAAATGACCCCTATGATGAAGCAGTATCTTGAGATAAAAAAAGAGAATAAAGACAGCATTCTTATGTTCCGTTTGGGGGACTTTTACGAAATGTTTTTTGACGATGCGGTAACAGCATCCAAGGAATTGGAACTTACCCTTACGGGCCGTGACTGCGGTCAGGCTGAAAGAGCTCCCATGTGCGGAGTGCCATTCCATGCAGCGCAGGTCTATATATCCCGCCTGGTTGCAAAAGGGTACAAGGTTGCCATTTGCGAACAGGTTGAAGATCCTAAGGAAGCTCAGGGAATAGTAAAACGTGAAGTTATAAGGATTGTTACTCCCGGCACCAATCTTGACGAGGGTGTGGTAAACAGTCAGAATACAAACTACATAGGCGCGGTTTTGCGCAAAGGAAGTAAAAATGCTCTTGTTTTTGCGGACGTTGCGTCGGGCGAACTGTCTGCCACTGTTGTAGAGGGGGACGAGTCCGGTAATCTTCTGGTAAATGAACTGGCAAGGTTTTCTCCGGTGGAGCTTGCCTTGGGCGGAGAAGCCCAGGACAATAAAGTCCTTCGTGATTATTTGGAAATCGGAACAAATACCCTTTGTTTTTCATTTGATGCTGATGAAATGGCAAAGGATGCAAGAGCTATCGTTGCCGCTCAGTTAAAAAACTACGGCGAAATTGAAGACGAGGACATGCTCATTGCAGCAGCAGCCATTATAGCATACATAAACGAAACTCAGAAATCAAAGGTTTCTCACATGAGGGAAATATCTATATATGCATCGGGGCAGTTTGTGGAAATTGATGCGGCGAGCCGCCGTAATCTGGAACTTACGGAAACCATGCGTGAAAAGCAGAAGAGAGGTTCACTTTACGGAGTCTTGGACAAAACAAAGACAGCTATGGGGTCAAGATGCATCAAAAACTGGATTCTTCGTCCTCTTGTAAATGCGGTGCTTATTACAAACAGACTTGATGCCGTGGAAGAGATGGTAAATAACCTTGCTCTAAGAGAGGATTTGGCAGAATACATTTCAAAAATATGGGATGTTGAACGTCTTATGGCGCGTGTAAGCCTGAAAATGGCTAATGCAAAGGACCTTGTTTCACTTAGGGAATCCTTTGTTAATCTTCCGGCAATAAAAAATCTTTTAAAAGAGACAAAAAGTGTTTACCTGTCCTACCGTGAAGGTAAAATAGATCCATTGGAGGACATATACAAGCTCTTGAGTACAGCAATCGTGGACGAGCCTCCGGTGTCTTTGCGTGAGGGCGGCATTATAAAGCCGGGCTACAACGAAGAAATTGACAAATTAAAAACAGCTGCCGCAAAGGGCAAGGAATATATTGCTTCACTGGAAACAAAGGAAAGGGAACGCACAGGAATAAAGAATCTTAAAGTAGGGTTCAACAAGGTGTTCGGCTACTACATTGACGTAAGTAAGGGCAACCTTAATAAGGTTCCTGAGGACTACATAAGAAAGCAGACCCTAGTAAATAACGAAAGGTTTATAACATTGGAGCTTAAAGAGGCTGAAAGCGCTGTGCTTGGTGCACAGGAAAGGCTTGTGGAGCTTGAGTATGATGCCTTTGTACAAATCCGTGAAACCGTTGCGGATGCCTTGGAGAGAATTTCTGCCACGGCAAAAGCTGTTGCGGAGGTTGACGCAATTTATTCCCTGGCAACCGTTGCTGTTAAAAACAACTACACTAAACCTGTTATAACAATGGGCAATGAGCTTCATATTGAAGACGGCAGGCACTGTGTTGTGGAGCATATTGCAAAGGGAGTATTTGTACCCAATGACACGCATCTTGACGGCGAGAGTGTGCATTCCATGATTATAACAGGTCCCAACATGGCAGGTAAGAGCACATACATGAGACAGAATGCTCTCATTGTTCTTATGGCACAAATGGGAAGCTTTGTTCCG
>CAZRZU010000076.1:0-8578 GCA_964604615.1 uncultured Oscillospiraceae bacterium | reverse complement strand
TACACAGCCACAACACACACCTTTACGGTCTTATCCGTATGGCAAAGAGTATGGGTGTTGAAAAGGTTTACGTTCACACATTCTTAGACGGACGTGACGTTCCTCCTTCCTCCGCCAGTGAATACATGGCAGAATTGCAGGAAGAAATTAATAAAATCGGTCTTGGATCTATTGCAACTATTGCAGGCAGATTTTACGCAATGGACCGTGACAATGCTTGGGATAGAGTTGAAAAGGCATATGCCGCGCTTGTTTACGGTGAAGGTGTAGAAGAAACTGACGCAGTGGAAGCTGTTAAGAATTCCTATGCAAACGGTGTAACAGACGAATTTATGCTTCCCACAGTTGTTGATAAGAACGGTCAGATTAAGGAAGGCGATTCTGTTATCTTCTTTAACTTCCGTCCCGACCGTGCAAGACAGCTTACAAGAACTTTTGTTGACGAAGCTTTCAGCGGTTTTGAAAGAAGAAACGGATATTTCCCCGTGCATTTTGTATGTATGGCTCAGTATGACGCAGAAATGCCTAACGTTACAGTTGCATATCCTCCCGAAGAACTCACAATGACTTTGGGCGAATACCTTTCAAAGAAGAGTCTTACACAGCTTCGTATAGCTGAAACACAGAAGTATGCTCACGTAACATTCTTTTTCAACGGCGGTGAAGAAACTCAGTTCGACGGTGAAGAAAGAATTCTTATCAAGTCTCCCGATGTTGAAACCTTTGACATGAAGCCTGAAATGAGCGCATACGAGGTTTGCGACGCAGTTGTTGAAGCTATCAACAATGATAAGTTTGACGTTATCATTCTTAACTATGCTAACTGCGACATGGTAGGTCATACAGGCATTATTCCTGCGGCGGTAGCGGCAGTTGAGGCTGTTGACACATGCGTAGGAAGAATGGTTGATGCAATAATGGCAAAGGGCGGTGTAGCTTGCATTACAGCTGACCACGGTAACGCAGACCAGCTTATTGACCCCGAAACAAAGGGCCCCTTCACAGCACACACAACAAATCCTGTACCCTTTATTGTGGTAGGTCATGAGTGTGAGCTTAAGGACGGCGGTCGCCTTGCGGATATTGCTCCCACAATGCTTGAAATTTTAGGCTTGGAAAAACCTGTAGAAATGACAGGCGAAAGCTTGATTAAATAATTTAATAATTAAATTATAGAAGGGGTGCATATGCGCCCCTTTTAATTTAGGTGATAGCATGACATTTATCGTAGATTATGAGCACATATTTTTCGACAGATATGCCGTTGACAAAAGGAAAGAAGCAGAATTTATATTGTCGGAAGTTTTCAAGGATAAGGCAGAAATCTGTGAAAACAAAATCATAGTTGATGACAACTGCGATATTAACTGTATTATAAAATTGCTGAAGCATGAGTTCTTTATTCTTCTGATTCCTTGTGAAGAACCTGTTGAAGAAGCGGACAGTGAGAAATTAGCGATAGACTGTATCAAAAGCAGGTTCATGGACGCAAGCCTGACAGTTGAAGAAATTTGTGATTACTGCGGCACGAAAAGAAGTGTTCTTGACAGGCAATTTGTTTCACTTTTTGGGAAAACGGTTACCGAGTATATAAAATACTGTCGTGTTGAAGAGGCGGAGAAGCTTCTTCAACGAGGCGAAAGGGTGGAGAACGTTGCAGCTCTTTCGGGATTTGGCAGTGTTAAAACAATGAGAAGGGCTTTAAGGAGCATTTCAGGTAAGAATCCGAGCGAGTACAAGACGGGTTGCCTTGACAGTAAGAGTGTGAAATGATATAATTACTATGTATATTTGTGAACTCGGGTGGTGAGATGCTTGGATAAGGATTTTCTTAAAGGTGAAGAAAGAAGCGGATTTTTTGTTGACGAAACAATGAAAAAGGTATGGCTTTGCGATATGGAGCTTCTCGGTGTTATGGAGGAAATTTGCAAAAAGCATAACATAAAGTGGTTTGCTGATGGGGGCACTCTTTTAGGAGCAGTGCGTCATAAGGGTTTTATTCCATGGGACGATGATATTGACATACAGATGCTCCGACCCGATTACGACAGGTTTATCGAAGCTTGTAAAACAGAGCTGAAAGAGCCTTACTTTCTGCAGTGGGCAGGAAGCGAAAAGGGGTTCCAGCCCTGGCACGCAAAGCTCCGTGATAACCGCACCACAGGCAGTACACGTTTTGAAACCAACTGTTTCCCCGAGTGGCACAGAGGCATTTTCATTGATATTTTCCCTCTTGATAACGTGCCCGACGGTAAGGTTAAATATTTCTTACATATGACGAGCCTTCAAATTTTCAGATTGCTGCTATTGGGTTATGAAGTGCCCCGTTCACCTGAGGCAAAAAAGATTTCTAAGGTTTTTGCAAAAGTTGTTCTGGGCTTTCTTAACCTTTTTACAACACACGAAAAGCTTAGTATGGCTTATATCAAAAAGGTTAAAAGCATTAAGGGTGAAACAAAAAAAGTGGGGGTTACTGCTTTTCGTCCCGGTGTAAAAAAATATGAGTGGAACCGTGAAATTTTTGAAAAAACCGTGGAACTCCCGTTTGAATGGCGCACGGTTACATGTCCCGAAAATGTTCATGAACGTCTTAGTGTTCAATACGGAGAGGACTACATGGTGTTCAAAAAGGGTACGGCACAGCATACGACAATTCAATTTAATCCTTATAAATCATATAAGGATTAAATTGAAAGTGAATAGTTAAGAGTGAATAGTGAATAGTTCGGGTGGGTTTTCGCAAAGCGAAAATCATTGATTGAACACCTCATCAGTCAGCCTTTGGCTGACAGCTTCTCCTCAAGGAGAAGCCTGAAAGGTAGGTTTATTAAGTGGCAAAGAGCGAGTCAAGGCTTAAAAATTCAATACGGAATTCTGCCTTTGGGCTTTTTGCCGAGGTGACCACCCTTATATTGGGCTTTATTGTACGAAGTGTATTTGTAAACACTCTGGCGGAGGATTATCTTGGTGTAAACGGACTGTTTACAAATATCCTTCAGGTACTAAGCTTTGCAGAACTGGGTATTGGCAATGCCATTGTGTTCAGTTTGTATAAGCCAATCCGTGAAAAAGACTCTAACAAAATCCGTCAGTATGTGGCTTTTTATAAGACGGCATACAGAATAATAGGAACTGTTGTTGCAATATTGGGGCTTCTGCTTATTCCGTTTTTGGACGTAATCATTGTAGATAAGCCCAACATTCCCGATAATCTGGTGGTTATTTATCTTTTGTATCTGGCGAATACGGTATTTTCCTATTTCTGCGTGTGGAAACGCACCTTTATGACCGCTAACCAGGAGAGATACATAGGAACTGTTGTGGAACAGATTTTTACAATAATCCAGGTTGTTGTGCAGATAATTCTTTTGTATACAACACATAATTTTGTGCTTTACCTGGCAACCATGATTATCTGCAATCAGGTGCGAAATCTTATTATTGCGCGTATCTGCTCCAAGAGATACCCCGTGGTAAACGAAAAACCCGAGGTTGACTTAACAAAAGAAGAAAAAAAGAGTGTTTTTGAAAATGTAAAAGCACTTTTGGTATATAAATTGTCCGGTGTGGCATTGGGCAGCACCGACAGCATTTTAATTCAGGCAATTATTGACTTTGCTAGCCTTAACCGTTACTCAAACTTTTCAATGATAATAGTTAATTTCAGGCTTCTGGCAAATCAGCTTTTAAACGGCATAACCGCAAGTGTGGGGGACTTGAATGCCGGGGATGACAACAAAGGCAAGGAAAACGTATTTTTTAAGCTTTTGTTTGTTTCTCTTTGGTTGTACGGACTACTTTCTGTGGGCTTTTTCGCCGTTTCCGACAGTCTTATTGCGGTATGGCTGGGAAAAAAATTTATTCTTGATAAATGGTCAATCGCTGCAATGGCAATCTCTTTCTACGTGGAAGGAATGCAGTTTGCAGGTTATACATACCGAACAACAATGGGACTTTTTAAAGAAAGTGTTCTGGCGCCTTTGGTATCGGCTGTTTTAAACATTGTTCTCTCGATTATACTTGGTAATCTTATGGGTCTTGGAGGCATATTTATTGCAACAGCTGTTTCCAGACTTGCCACAACAACCTGGGTTGACGGATATCTGGTATTTAAAAAGAGGCTTGACAAATCTCCCGCAAAATTTTTCGGAACATATGTTTTGTATTTTTGCTTTGCGCTGGTCTGCGGCTTTGCCATAAACTGTGCAGTGAGCAGTATAATGCTTGACGGCTTTGGGGGGCTTGTGTGTAAAACAGGGCTTTGCTTTGTTTTGTATAATGTTTTGTTTGTTGTTTGTTTTGGGAAAACGAAGGTTTTCCGTGATGTTATAAATATGTTTAAGCGAGGAAAAAAGATATGACAAAAATTGCAGTAATCGGTGCAGGCACTTGGGGAATTGCTTTGGCTAGGCTTTTGTGTGTAAAGGGACATGACGTGTGGGTGTGGTCGGCAATAGAGTCGGAAATTGACAGTCTTATCCGCACAGGAGTACATCCCATACTGGCAGAAATGGACATCCCTGAAGAAATGAAGTTCACTAAGGATTTGGCGAAAACCGTAGATGGATGCGATATTGTTCTTATGGCTGTACCTTCCGTTTATGTGCGCGCAACAAGCGAAAAATTAAAGCCGTATTATAAAGAAAACATGGTAATTGTAGATGTGGCAAAGGGCATGGAGGCAGACAGCCTTCTTACAATGAGCGAAATTATAAAAAATGTTATTCCCTCGGGAAACGTTGTTGCTCTTACAGGACCTACCCATGCGGAAGAAGTTGCTTTTGACCAGCCCACAACAATTGTAGCAGCATCGTGTGATGTAAAAACGGCAGAATTTGTGCAGGAAGTTTTTATGACAGAGAGCTTCCGTGTGTATACAAACACCGACATTAAAGGTGTAGAATTTGCAGGAGCAATAAAAAATGTTATGGCATTGGGCGTAGGTATTTCCCGTGGTTTAGGCTGTGGGGATAACACCACTGCCGCACTTATAACCCGCGGGCTTACTGAAATTGTGAGGCTTGGTACAGCCATGGGTTGTAACAGAGAAACCTTTTACGGTCTGGCAGGTGTGGGCGACTTGATTGTAACTTGCACAAGTGTACATAGCCGCAATTTTAAAGCAGGGAAGCTTATAGGATTAGGTTACAGTGCAGAGGAAGCAAAAAAAGAGGTTGGCATGGTTGTTGAAGGCATGAACATGCTTCCGGCAGCCATGAAGCTTATTGAAAAGTACAATGTGGAAATGCCTATTGTGGAAATGGTTAATTCTATTGTAAAAGGATGCATAACTCCTGATAAGGCGGTTATAGAATTAATGCGCAGAGACAAGAAAGGAGAGTAAAGTATGAGCAATAAGACTAAATGGTTGGTTGGAGGGCTTATTGCGGTTTTAATGGTGGCGGCAGTTGCATCAGTTATATGGATGAACAGCCGTTACGATGTTATAGAAGATGTGTCACAGGTTAAGAGCATGGCAATAGATTTGTATGAGAGCGGAGATATTGCAGGTGCAATATCTCGCATGGAGGTTTATTGCACATATGTTTCCACCGATATTGATGCAATAACAACACTGGGAGACTGGTACTTTGAGTCCGGATACAAAGAAAAAGCATATGACAGCTATTATAAGGCGGCATCCAATAAAAAGCTCCAGGACGAAAAGATCCCCTCGCTTTCAGTGAAAAATACCGAAGAGATTATTCTTGAGCCTCTGAGCGATGTGGTTATGGAAATTACTCCTGATGTAAGAATGACAAAGGATATGACTTTGACAATCAGCAATCATAACCTGGTGCCCGAGGGATATTTTGCAGGAAAGATATATAACTACCAGGAGGAGCTCATGGGGGACTCCTGGTATACAACCGACTGGTTTAAGGTGGACCCTTCAGGTGAATACCTTACCATGAGCGGAGGATTCAACTGCGCTGTCTGGCAGTTTAAAGATGCTTACGGCGAAATTACGCATTATGCGGAAAGCAGCAATGCATACAGAAAAAAAGACACATATGATGTAAATGTGTATCAGATGGCACGCGTATCCATACCGGAAAAGTCAGCATGGTGCAGAGTTACTTACTATAACACCGCATTGGAAGAAGAAACTGTGTCGACAGATGAGGAGCTCACAATAGTTTACGGCAGACTCCCCGGAGAAAGCCGACCTGCTGACTATTCTTACTATGAAATTCCCGACCTGAAGGAAGGGGAAAAGATTGTTTACAAGCAGGGCGAATGGAGTCTTGTTACACCTGAAAGTGAAACAATTCTTTCTGACTGGAAGCTGCCCGGCATTGAAAGAGGAAGCTTTCTCTCTATAAGCGGTGTGCTTCCGGGAAAAGTTTCGTTCGAAAACAGCACCTATTGTGAATACTTAAAAGAGGGAATATATACAATAAGATTTGATACCAAAAACCCCTCTGCCATGGGCGAAAGACTGGACGATGCGAAAAACCTGGGCTTTAATTCCTCTGTTGCATCGGCAAAAATTGCGCTTGGTGAAAATCATTTTGACAAAATTTATCCATGGAGCCATATAAAACTTTGCTGTGTGAAGAACGGCGAAGTTGTTGCCTATGAGGGAGAGGAAGCCTTTTCTTCTGATGGCAGTAAAGGGGATTTATTTGTGGAAATTCCTAAGTTTTATGTAAAACGTGTTGTAGACGAAAGCTATGATACGATTTCCATATCCGGAGTTTGTCACGAAGGCTTTGAGCTTGACAGTGCATTTTTAACTGAAAACGGCGAAGCGGATAAAATCTACATTGCCGCATATCTTACAAGTGAAAATTCAGAAGGCGGAATGGAAAGTGCTGCGGACAGACAGCCTGTTTTCAGCCTTACTCCTGATGAATTATCAATAAAGACCCGTGAAAAGGGCGAAGGATACAGGGAAATGGACTATGCTGCACTTTCCTGTGTGCAGAAGCTGTTCATGGTTGAAACCGGGCTCAGAAATTCCCAGTATCTTTACCTGGGTGCTTGCGCATATACTATTGCAACAGCCGATGTAGCTAACTCATACTATGCTGTGGCGCTCAGCGGCAACAAAAAAACAAATTGCATAAACGTAAGTGACAAGTATGCATTTGAAGAGGGTAATTACATTATTATCTTTGACAGCGAAGATTGGGAAGACAGCCTCGATGCTGCAAACGAAGACGTAAGAGCTGTCAGAACTGTTATTGATAACGATGACGGAACATTATCGGTCTATTTTGACGGCGATACAATTGACGTAACAGCGGGTAAAACAGCGATTGCACATACTGCTCTTGCAAACGGAACAACACGCAGCGTGGGCAGTCATACAGGTGCCATGAGCACAGCCAGAGGTACTGTTGCTTTTAAATACAGAAGCATAGAAAACCTTTGGGGCAATGCTTACGTTTACATTGACGGTGTGACAGTTAAAGATAGCAGGGTAACTCTTACAGACAGAGCGGGCAACAAAAAAGAATTGTCGTATATTCTTCCCAACACAAACAATGTAACTGACAACATTGTTAAAAAACTGGGATATGACCCGCAGAACCCCCAGGTGATGCTTCCCTCATTTGTGGGAGACGGTGCTACAATATCAACCTATTACGGTGACAGCTACTTCAGCGGAAACGAAAGCGGCAAGGAGTACGTTCTTCATTTCGGCGGAGGTTGGAGCTCTAAAGCATCTGCGGGACTGTTCAGCTATTCAGCTGAAAAAACAGCCTATGAAACACGCTCCGATGCAACAGGCAGAATGATGTATGTAAAATAGGAAATAAAAAAAGGAACTATTTAGTTCCTTTCAGCGTGTCGATAAAGTGTTATCGACACGAGACCTCAAAGGCGGACTAACGTCCTTCAGCACTTTGAGGTCTGTTTTTTTAATAAAGAACAAAGTGCCGATTTCTCGCGCAAGGGGCCTCAAAGCCCCCTAAAATCGGCACTTTCGGCGGGGTGAATGCGATTAACCCCGCCTATTTTATTCGGAAAACCTTCTTTTCCGAACCTTTCGCGATTGTGGTTAAAAATAAGTTTTTCTACAGTCTGAAAGGAACTATTTAGTTCCTTTTCCTATTTTGCTGATTAATATGCTTTTCCCCAGAATACAAGGCTCTTTGCTTTCTTGCCGCAGCAAATGCATGTGTCTGCAATGGGCTCTGCGTCAAAGGGCATACAACGGCTTGTTACGCCTACTTCGTCCTTCATCTTCATTTCACATTCCAAATCGCCGCACCACATAGCTCTCATAAAGCCGGGCTTGTTGTCGGCAATATCCTTTGCTTCTTCAATTGTCTTTGCGTCGTAAATTCTGGAATAAAGGCTTTCCTTAGCCTTGTTGTAAAGAGAAGATTGAATGTCAGAGAGGATTTCGGGGATTTTTGTTTCAAGCTCATCAAGAGTAACAAAATACTTTTCGCGTGTATCACGGCGAACAAGTACGCATTTGCCCTGTTCAATATCCTTGGGACCAAGCTCTAAACGGAGGGGGATACCCTTCATTTCACATTCGGAGAATTTCCAGCCGGGAGTTTTGTCAGATGCGTCAATCTTGGCGCGGCAATACTTCTGTACAGAAGCGAGAACCTCG
>CAZRZU010000075.1:0-8689 GCA_964604615.1 uncultured Oscillospiraceae bacterium | reverse complement strand
TAAATTTTAAAAACTAAAACACATAAAAGTATTGCGAGAGTTACGTTTTGAGGATATACGTTAATGTTACCTTTTGATAAAAGGTATTATTAGAAAAAATGATTGATTCTAAAATTAAAATCAATCATTTTCCATTTATTGAGCTATTTGTAAGTAAAGCTGATGGTCATAATAATCCTTCATGCCATCTAGTATACCTCTTAGAAAAAGGATGGTTTCTGTCTTTGTTTTATCAAGGTCATCAAACGAATAATCTCTTCCACATTCTACAAAGGAAAGTGTTCCGTGTGCAAGGTCATTTCTTTTGTTCTTGACATCTGTTAAAACGACGCCTCCTCTACAGGCAGGGTCCGTTTGATATGATATGCCATGCTCATTGCAAACCTGACGAATTTTTTGGGCATCTAAATTTCCGCTGATGTTAGTTGCTTTTCTGTCTAACACTAATGTATCGCCACTTAATATGGAATTGATTATTTCAACTGCCTTTTCTCTATAAGAATTGTAATGAGCGCTTTTGTCATAAACTTGATTAAATTTAAAGGAGAACCATATATCTTGAATTTCTTGCCGCACTTGATTGTAGGAAATTCCATGTTGCTGTAAAGCATCGTAAATTTCGATTATGCCTCCCATAATAGTAGATTCAACAAGATTATAAATCATAATTAAGGCGTTAGATTTTAAAATCTTCAAAAAATCATCATTATAATATCCTTGTCCGCTATTGTTTTGAGACTTAGAATCGTATAATTCTTTGAGACCTACATAGTATAATGAAATTTCGCTAACACGGTCATCAAATGTATTAATTGTTGTCTGCATTTTTTTCACCTGCCAACAACATATCACGCACATACTCTACGCGACCAGACACCCTACTAGCAGAGTTGCTAGCATGAGTAGTAGTATGCCTCTTAAAATCATCGCCGTTTAACCACTCCATGGACAGTGGAACTAAATCAGGCTTTTCTCTTAATGCAAGACCTACGCCTACTGCGATTGCTTCAAAGCGAACTCTAGGTGTTGATTTTGAGGTCTTTGTCTTCCTGAACCCATTTTCGAAGTACTTATCAACAAAATTAAGCATATTCTCAAATTCTGACTTAAAGGAATCTTTGTCAAAGTTGTTTTGAACATCTTCAATATACTTATCCAAAAATTCGTCAACGCGATGCTGAAAGTTTTTGTAATTATTTAAAAACGCAAAAAATCTCAATACTAATTCAAGATCATCGTATCGCTTCTTTGATGTTTCACTGACGGGACATACTTTATCAAAAACAGGGTTCTTCGTGCATTCTTTAAGAAAATCCATGAATGGACCCGCATAGCTACCTCTACGTATTTCGCTTGGATTTGCGCGGACACCTGTTGTATTAATTCGATTAAATATTTCTTGGCGTATCTCTATTGTTGTTTCATCAGATAATACAATTATACGTAGTGTAGTTTTATTAAACTTACGTTTATAATACTCAGGTAAATCAGCGTAAGTAAAACCATTGAGTTCGGTGAGCTTCTTTAAATTAGACAATACTAATTCATTGTTCATAAATTCTTCTAAAGTTTGAGTTCTTTGTGCACCATCAATTATCTCACATCTACCGTCATCTGTGTCCGAAAAAAACATAAAAGGAATGGGGAGACCTAATAAAATTGATTCTATAAATCGGTTTTTGTTTGAACTTTCCCATATATATTGACGCTGATATTCATCGGGGATATAAAATTCATTTTCTCTATATTGCTGAACCAAAAAGTCAATAGCGTAATCTCTGGTATCATAATCTATTTCTTTTCTTAATTCCTTTATCTGACTTTCTGCCGATAACTTTTTTTCAGTTGAAATAGCTGTAGCCATTTTAATTAACCTCCATTTTCTTTAAATGTTCTTTAATACTTAATCCGATTGCTCTTCCTAATTCTACCGGAACTGCGTTGCCGATATGTATACCAAGTTCTCTACGATTAAAAGAACAACCATCTTCAATGAACTTATAATCAGGCGGAAAGGATTGCAACAATGCGCCTTCTCGATATGATAAAGCTCTGTCTTGTTCGGGGTGCCCGAAACGACCATTGCCATAACCATAAAATTGAGTTGTTATAGTTGGAGAAGGTTCATCCCAACACATTCGGCCGTAGACTGCCCCATAACTTTTGCCGCTATCTTTTTTATGGCATTTTAATTGTAACTCTTTAGGCCAATCTTTCCAAGTGCCACCAGGCACAGATTTGCGAATTCTTTTTAAATTAATATTTTTCATCTTTGTAGAACAATGCATTGTATCATTTGGGTCCATCGCCCCATCACATAATGGAGGTAAATGACCGATGGCCTCTCTAACTGTTTTATAATTTGTCTTATTATATAACGGAGAAATAAGCGAAATATCTCCCAAAGACGAAGCTAATAAAACGAGTCTTTTTCTACGTTGGGGAACACCATAATCGGGGCAATATACAATACTCCAAGAACAATGATAACCTGCCTCAGTAAGATGATTTACAAAATCATTAAAAACGGTCTCGTTAGAAAGTTCAGGGACATTTTCCATTGATACAATAACAGGGTGAATTTTGTCAACTAAATTGGAAAATGCATACAATAATTTCCACTTATCGTCTTTATGTCCATCTTTACGATAACGTTGGGTATATTTAGAAAACGGTTGGCAAGGGGCACATCCAACTAAAACACGGTAGCTTTCATTTGGATATTTGGCAATCAAATCATCAGCGTTAATTGTGTTAACGTCGCCTGCAATAAATTCAGCATTGTTATTTGTTTCATAGGCAAATTTACATGTTTCGTCAAGGTCTACGCCTGCCACAACATTTAATCCAGCTAATTCTAAACCTTTAGTTAAACCGCCGATTCCACAAAATAAGTCTATGATTGAAACTGACATTGACTACACCTCCTCAATATTACATTATAAAACAATGGTTGCGAGAAGTCAACCTATAATAAGTGGAGTTTAGAGGGATAAATTGATTCTCAAATTTATAAAAATATATTTTTCAACTTGTTACATTCCCCGGAAGTGACAATGCCCAGATTACGTTAACCCCAAAGGTTTTTGCCGCATCAAGGTCAACACCTCCGGGTTTTGACGCAAGGTCAATTATACCCTGAGCAGGTGTGAGTTGCCCTAAAACTGTTCTGTCGCAAACCAATGCAGGCACAGTGTTAAATATAATGCGGCAGTCTTTTGCCAAAGAGGGCAGATGCGAAAAGTCAACCGCCTTAAAGCCCAGACTTTCAGCCTCAGCTCTTGCAGAGGGACTTCTGGCAACTATTGTGCAGTGGGACCCCAATGCCTTTAGCCTTAGTGCCAGAGCTTTGGCAACTCTGCCGAATCCGGTTACAATGGTGGATGAAGAGTGAATGGTAAAGGGGAATTCTTCCATGGCAAGCTGTATTGCGCCCTCTGCCGTGGGAACGGCATTCAGAATTTCAAACTCTTCCGAGCGGGCATAATCTGCCCATCTGACAGAGTAAATGTCAAACAGCGCCTTTGCTTTTTCGGAAAACCGTCCGCCCAAAAGAAGCTTTTTGCCGGAGCACAACGTGGCAATGTCACGAAGGGGAATTTTCATTTCATCATCGGTGTTCACGTAAACGTCGTCTGTGGAGGCAGGAAGTCCCAAAAGGATAACGTCTGCATTCTCAATAGCAGTCTTTAAAGGTGTGTTACCCTTGTAAACCTCCGCAGTGTAGCCGTTCAGAACAAATGCTTCACGGGCTTTTTCAAGCCGTACACCTCCGCCGATAATCAAAAACCTGTCGGTCATACTTAACACCTCAGTAAATTATATGACTCAAACAAAAAAATGTTATGGTTTCCCATAACATTTTTTCAAAAATATAATTTTTAAAAGTTGTTTCTTAACGTCTCCAGTGCCCTGTCGCAAACCCTTTTGCCATGCTCGCAAATCAGGTTGCATACTCCTTCTTCTGTAAATATCCTGCCAAATTCCGAAAATCTGTTTGCGTGGCATGAGTCAATAATAAGGTGGTACTTGCCCTTGTAAAAATACAGGGTACCTTCATCCGTATCGGGAGAAAAGTGCGCAAGACTTACTGCGTCTTCAATGTCTTCAAAAGTGACGCACAGCTTGTGGGAAAGCGGTGCATCCGCCGTGCGAACCCTGAGCTTTAATTTTCTTTTTACCGCATTCAAAGTTTCGGTTAAATCCTCCTCCGCGGTCAGCTTGGTTATGTACATGACCATAGAGTCGCCCTCTCCGGGCATGGCTTCAACCATAAGCTTTGCGTTTTCGGCGGTGAAACCAACCTTTTCTTCTGCCTGCCGTACAATATTCATCAGTACCCTCTGCACCGGAGGGGCATTGTCCCTCACCGCTTCGGGGGTAATGTTGTGCTCGATTAAATCTTCGGGAGTAAAAGTAACTTTTATTTTGTTAACGTGTATTTTCTCAATTTTCATATTTATAACCTACCTTAGTCAATTATTATACAACAATAATATGAAAATGAGAAGAGTTAATTTAAAAAATTTACAAAGAAAAAATTATTGCCAGCACAACACCCAACACTCCCAAAGCAGAAAGTATAACGGGTAGTAAGCCTTTTCGCCGTGAAATGCTGTACTTATTGTTCATATAGTCCTGCACAATTTTTTCTGCCTCCACAACTGCGGAAAAACGGCAGTCGGCATCGTCCTTCAATATAAAAATTGCCTGAGCAATATCCGGTGAATCAAGCTTGTCCAATATTATAACCCTCTTAGATAAGTTCATACAAAAACCCCTCCTGTTGCATTGGGTAGAACAAATAAGGTCAGCCCCTACTGTCATAAGTTCCCTTTGCTATAATTGTTTCCGTAAAAAGAGTTTTTATACATTCTGTTCTCTATTCTATATAAGCCGCCAGCACTGTAATGTCGTCCCGTGGAGTGTTGCCGCATCGTTCCATTGCCTTTGCGGCAATGTTTTCTGCCAAAAGCTGCGGATTATTTCCCGTAAAGCTCTCCAGCTCGTCTATAAGCCATGTGTCCTTCATTGCGCTTTCCTTCGTGCCTTCTAAAACCCCGTCAGAAATCATCACTATTATATCTCCCGACTTCGCCGACAGAGTAAACGTTTCCACACGGTTTTTCACAACTGAACCCAGAGGCATGCTTTTTGAGTACAATGCATCCACTCTTTCGCCTGATTTAGTAAACGATGCTGCACCGCCGCACTTTATAATTTTTGTTATTCCGCTTAATGCATCGTACAAGCACAAATCCGCTGCCGAAAACGTTGCCTCTCCGTAGGGAATAAAGAGGGAATTTACTATCTGCATAGCAACTTCTCCCTCAACTCCGGCTTCAATAAGGTCCAGAAGTGTATCCGCCGCGCTTTTTGCCTCTCTTGCAGCTTTTTCGCCGTAACCCATCCCGTCACATAGCACTGCTGCATACAAAGACTTGTCTATAATCCTGAACTTAACACTGTCCCCTGAGCCTTTCTTTTTGTCGCGGCTTTTTCCCGAAACTGCAAATATTGCCCCTGTGGGAGGTGCGGCTACATATTTTATATTACATGTACGGCAATTTTTTTTGCCTGCGCGAATCATTTCCTTCCCGCAAGCGCTGCTCACAATTTCGGCAACACCTTTTTCGCAAAGAGCAAAACCTCCGCAGTTTTCCAGCTTAAGCATTACCGTTGGCGAAAAATCCTCGTCTCGCATAACTACAATACCGCTGCACTTAATATTGTTCTGCTCCATCCTTCGTTCAATGTCGTCTGCAAGGGCACGGTCAAAGCTTTTTGAACACGAAAGTAATCCCATTGCGCCTGTAAGTATTGCCGAAAATGCTTCAATCTGCTTTTGGGCAACGGTTTGCATTTCTTCCAGCTTTCCGTGCCATATTTTCTCTATCCTGTAAATTTCAGCCGATGTTAAAAATGCGTCTCTCAGTTCCTTTGGCCTTAAACAGTTCTGGGGTAACAGCTCGCTTTTCAATTTGCCTGTGTCGGCAAAATCATCCAGCGCTTTTGTGATGTGCATAGAGGTTTTTTGCACATCTCGAACCCAACAAACCTTCCGCATGCCGCAACCCGTGCAGGACTTCCGTGCAATGCGTTCAAAAAATCTTTTGTTTGCTTCGTTTTTTGAATGTCTGCCGTCCTGGAGCTTTGCCATTCTTATGCCTAAAGTGTTTATGATCCCGTGGGCATTCATAAGTACATATTCGCTGTAACTTCTCTCGTCCTTGGCAAGTCGGTCTTTTTCATCCCGCGAACCAAAGCTTGTTATTCTGAGCAAAATCTTCTCGGGAATAATACTGTAAATAATACATGCCGCAAAAATGTCGTACAAATTAATCAGCACTTCTGTTGAACCGTTTGCAAGGGCGGTAACAAGTGCATTCGCCAGTATAAATGCGGAGCATCCCGGGATGGCGCCAAGGCTTCCGGCTAAAGATGCCGCCAGCGCAGAAAAAGCATACGACACACAGCTTATGTCAACTCTGCCGCTGCCCAATGCAGACACAAGCCCCATTGTCAGCCCTGCTATCACACCTCTGCCGCTGCCCAGCCTTACTGCAAATATTATAACAGTTAATATGCAGATGATGTCCGCAATGTTTATAATCCCCAGCTGTGCAATATCTTTGCCTCCCCAAAGGGCGCAACCCAACAAAGATACAAGGCTTATTTCCTCCACTGTGGAGAACGTGTATGAAAGTCTCATGCTCTCTATTATGGGTATAGCCTTAAAAAAGCCTGCCGTTGCACAAAAAGCAACCGTACATTCCAAAAACAAAAGCATAAGGTCATAAAGTGTGGTGTACGAAAACCCCTTTGTTGAAGCAAACATAAAGCACAAACCCGACAATGCCAGCGAAAATGCAAAAATACCGCCACGTACAACACATCTCCGCTTGGACGCATAAGGCAGCTTTTCAACAATTAAAGCATAAAACGTCATTGCGAAAATGTATTTTCCTGTTTCATATAACGGCGCGCCTGCCCATACTTGTCCCAAAATTGCCCCCGGCATGTATATGTATGTATATTTCCCGGCAAATATTGCGCCAAAAAATGCTCCGCCAAATGGTCTCAACAAACCAAACAGTGTTGCACGTCCGCACAGTATGCTCATAATAAAGAAAATTATGTCGGCGGCACCCGGCAGAGGAACCCCTTTGTTTGAAAGCCCTGTTTTTATTTTTTTTAAAATAACCCCAGGCCTTAAATCGGAATTATTCATTATTATCACTGCCCTTTCTTGCGTTATATCCAAATTATACCAATTATTAATAGAAAATGCTGTCGTAATAAGGACGGGAATAAAACAAGTTGCAATTTTTGTTCCTATATTATATAATAAGTTTGCAAAGCATAATTAATGAATTGCCTTTGGCATGAATTGCACTTCGTGCATTAAACGGCAATTCATATAATCAATAAGGAATAAAATCAACTTCAAGGAGTGGAGTCTCAAATGAAACCTTTTTTTCCTGCACGTATAATAAAAAATCACGCAAAGGCGGCAATGAAAGGCAAGTTTTTTAAAGCTTTTGCCATCTGTGTCGTACCCTCGGTAATTATTCTTGCTGTCACCGCTCTGGTGTTTTTGCTTATGCCCGGAGCCGTAGACTCCGTTAACCTGATTTTCAGCGGCAACTTTGAAAGTCTGGAAGCAAGGATGGAATACATGAACCTTGTTATGAATAATTACACCTGGGCGCTTAACCTTATATCGGTTCTCTTTTCATTTTTGTCTCTTGGTGCGTCCAAGCTCTGTCTTGATCTGCTCAGAGGCAAGGAAGTGAAAATAAGAGGGGTTTTTTCTTATTATAATAAGTGGTACATTGCCATTCTTTATCCTGCGCTCAGTCTTCTCGTTTCTTTTACCCTTTCGGAAATGACAACTCTTCTCTCAGACTCGGGGCTCTCCTTTGAGGTTGTGTCCGTAATTTCTCTCGTAGGGGAATTCATGTATCTTATTTTCACATTCAAGTTTATGTTTGTAGAGTATGCCCTTGCAGATAATGACGCAGAGGATTTTATTGGTGCGGTTAAAGCATCCTGGAACATGGTGGGCATTAACACCGTCATGAACTCCATCCTTCTGGCACTGTCCTTCTTCGGTTGGTTTATTCTTTCTGCTATGACCGGAGGCATTGCACTTATTTATGTTTTGCCCTATTTGATCCTTGCTTCTGCAGCTCTCTACGAGGCGAACCGTTTGTATGTCCAAAACATGAACAATCAACCCTCGGAGGCTGATTCCGACAACTTATAACTTAACATTTGCGCACTGGGGACAGACCCCACTGCGCAAAATTAATAGTGAATAGGTAATAAGTAATAATTGATGTAGAAACTCAGCTCTGCTGAGTTTCTTCTATTGTTAAGCACTCTGCATTCTGCACTCTTGATAAGGGGACACAGCCATTCATTCATTTTCAGTTAAGCTTGTGACAAAACGAGAATGTGGGTTGGCTGTGGGTAGGCAATGTCCCCACTATTACATTCTGCACTCCGCACTCTGCACTCCGCAAGCCCAATTAATATTACAAATTTTAATGTAATGTTACAAATCGATTTCAGTCATTGACTTTTCTTTACGGAATAGCTAAAATATGAACTGAGGATAGAACCTGTGGGTTTTGTTACAGTATGTTATAGAAATTTTACAGTTTTATTACAGATGGAAATAACT
>CAZRZU010000074.1:0-8952 GCA_964604615.1 uncultured Oscillospiraceae bacterium | reverse complement strand
CACTTCGTATGAGGTGCTTTTTTATGAATAAATTTATTTTCTTCCCACTACGGTAAATATGAATTTTGAAAGTTTCTCGTACTTTTCAATTTTAAAGCCGTTATCTTCCATAAGCTTTGCAATATCTTTTATACTGTATGCGGCATAATCTCCCGAGTTCATGAAATGCCTGAAAACAAAATTGTCAAAAGCTTTCGCAATTCCGTCACAGCCTGTATCGGAAAGAATGTACAAGCCTCCCTTTTTCAGAACACGGAAAGCTTCCTGCATGGCTTTATCGGGATACGGATAATGGTGAAAACTTTGTACACAGGTTACAATGTCAAAATAATCGTCGGGATAGGTCAATTTATCGGCTGAGCCTTCTTTTAAGGTGACAGCCCTGTCAAATTTTGCTTTTGCGATTTCAAGCATCTTTGGAGACAAATCCAATCCGTGATAAGTCGCAGGATGCTGCTTAAGTAACAGCTCAATCAGATACCCTGTTCCGCAGCCCACGTCAAGGAGACTTTCATAATCTGTGTTTTTAAGCCTGTCTGCAATATCCCTGCAGCTGATTTTCGGAAATTTTGAGTAATACATTGTTTCCTTTTGGTCGTAAATTTCCGCCTGCTTGTCAAAATGTTTTTTGCTCATGCTTTCAAAATCCCTCATGTTGACACCTCCAAAGGATACATCACTAAGTTAGATGTGACTAACTTGACAATATTATACATTAAGTTTTGGCTTTTGTCCATAAAAAGTTTTTTTTTACAGACAGCTCTTTAGTTTTCATTTTGTGTTAAAGTTGTTTACAAATTATTAATTGACTTTATAACTTTTGGGGTTTATACTGTAAAACGCAGTTTTGTATAAGGAGAGTAGTGTATGATTAAAAAAGTTACCGCAGTGTTGACTGCAATGGCGATTTTAACTTCCTCGGTTGCTGCTTTGGCGGCAGAGGCAACAGATGAAACCTCTGTTTCCATACAGCAAATGGAGAAGACAGAAGTTGAAACAATTGAATTATCTCTTGAAGGTGCTATTGGCATGGCATTGGAAAACAATCCGAGAATACAGGCTGCCGATTCGGCTATAAACAGTGCCACACTTTCTCTGGAGGTTACAACAGAAAAACAAAAAACATACGACAAAAACTCTAAATATATTATTGTTTCGGTTCCCGACGGAATTGAAATGGCTTATCTGAAGCATGGGTATTATCCTTTTGCCGCCCAAAAGGGACTTGACCTTGCAGTGATATCAAAGGAGCAGGTTATTGCGGCAATATCCTACGAGGTAACGGAAAAATATTATAATGTTAAGCTTCTGGAGTCTTTGCTTGGGATTGCAAACTCCAGTTTACAGATGGCGAAGGATAACGAAAAAATAATGAAGGACAATTTTGCCGTTGGTTATGTTTCTGCATTAGAGGTTCGTAATGCGGAAAATGCGGTAACTCAGGCAGAATACTCTGTTCAAAGCTATGAAAGAAATCTTAAAACGGCAATAAAAAGCTTAAAGTTGTCTTTGCAGATAGAAAACACAAACTGCAATCTGGTGCTTACGGATGAAATTGTTCTGCCGGTACTGCCCGAAAATGTTGACGAAATGATTGCAGGGGCATTGATAACTCGTTACGATGTAAATGCTCTTAAGACAGATTATGATTTGAAAACCAGAATTTTTGACATTACAAAGCTTTATGTAAATGAGAAAACGGCTTTGTATCATTCTGCGCAAAGTGATTACATAAATTCTAAAGCTACATACGAAAACACAACGAAAGCTCTTGTTCTTGCGCTGAACAATGAGTACTCCGGCATACTTACTTTGAAAGACAACATCACTGTTGCGGAAAATAACCTTAGTGTGGCAAGTGATGCGTATGATGCCGCAAAAGCAAAGTTTGACATGGGACTTATGACAAACCTTGAACTGACAAACTATATGGTTCAGCTGGAACAAAGACAGGTAGAACTTGAAAACGCAAAGGTTACGTATCTGTTAGCTGTAGAAAAATTCGGATATAATACAACAATCGGTCTGTAAGGAGGACTTTATATGAATACAAATAAAAAAATTGCGGCAATTATTATGGCTTGTGCGCTTAGTGTAGGTGCACTGGCAGGATGCTCAGAATCTGGAAATGTAACAGATGCTACCGATGCAACCGAGTCGGGGGTTAATGTAAATGTAAGCCGGGCAGAGGTTCGTAATGTAGAAACAACTGCCATATACACCGGCGACATTGTTACAGAAGATGTTGCGTATGTAACAAGTAAGGTGTCGGCAAAGGTTAAAAGCATAAAGGTAGAACTTGGTGACTGGGTTAATGCAGGGCAAACATTGGTAGTCCTTGATGATTCGGATTTCCAGTTTCAAAAAAAGCAGGCACAGTCAGCATATGACCAGGCAGAAGCAGGATATAACAGCGCTTTGGTAGCTTACAATAACGTAGATGGTGTAAACCGGCAGACAGCAGCGCAGCTTCTTCAGGCAGTAAACGTTGCACAGGTTGCATACAACGATGCAAAAGTAAACTTTGAAAGACAAAGTGAGCTTTACGAAAAAGGTACAATAAGCCTTGCTACATACGAAAGTGCAAAGAGCGCATATGAAAACGCATCTATTGCATATGAAGGTGCACAGAAAAATTACGAAATTGCAGTAACCGTACTTGCTCCCGGTAACGTAGAAAGTGCAAAGAGTGCTGTTGATTCGGCAAAGACAGCTGTTGATGCAGCTGCAATCGGCATTGAAAATGCCGACAGAAACATTGCGAATACTGTTATTACAGCACCTATTTCGGGCTACATTTCTGCAAAGAACGTTGCACTAGGTCAGTTTGCATCCGCAGGTGTAGCACTTTTCACAATTTCAAACACATCAGAGGTTTATGTTGAAATAAAGGTTACAGAAGCTGTAATACCTCACGTAAAGGTTGGCGGAAAAGCTAAAGTCACAGTTTCTTCTGCCGGAATTTATGACTCCGAATGCAAAATAAGCATGGTTAACCCTGTTAAGGATGCAGCTACCGGTATGTATATTGTTCGTGTTGCTGTTCCCAATAAGGACAAAACTCTTAAGATTGGCATGTTTGCTGACGTTACCATTATAACAGAAGAAAGTGCTAAAAATACAATATGCGTACCCACTGAATCCCTCTTGCGTGAAGGCGACGAATATTATGTATACGTTGTAGTAGAAAACATTGCCGAAAAGAGATTTGTTACAATAGGTGTGTCTGACGGAGAATATACACAGATTACAGAAGGTATTGAAGAGGGCGAAGACGTTGTTACACAGGGTAAGGAATACCTTTCCGAGTCAAACAACTATGTAAATATTGTAGACTGATTGTGAAAGGGGTCCTTTATAATGAAACTCAGTGCCTTATCAGTTAAAAGGCCTGTTGCCGTTGTAATGGCGGTTATGGTCTTTTTCGTAATAGGTTTGTACTCGCTTACAATGCTTCCCATGGAAATGATGCCCGATATGACACTTTCCATGGCGGCAGTTATTACCCAGTATGAAAATGTTGGTGCGGAAGAAGTAGAAGAGCTTGTTACAAAGACAATAGAAAGCTCCCTTGCTTCCGTAAGCGGTGTTTCGTCAATCACCAGCCAGTCCAGTCAGGGCCTGAGCCTTATAATGGTTGAAATTGATTCAAAGATTGACATAGACAATGCCATGACCGACATTAAAGATAACCTCTCGCTCATAGAGGCTTATCTTCCCGAAGAAGCAGACGAACCCATAGTTATGAAGCTTGACACCAGCATGATGGCTGCCGCTCAGTTAAGCATTACATACGAGGGCTACAACCCTATCCAGACAAAGAAATTTGTGGACGATAATGTAACGGATAAACTTGAAGGAATTTCGGGTGTTGCAAGTGTGTCTGTTGCAGGTGCGGAGGACAGACAGATTGAAGTTGTTCTTTCACCGGAAAAAGTATTTGGTTATGACCTTACCCTCTCGGGCATTGCAGGCATGATTGCTGCGCAGAACCAGAATCTTCCCGCAGGTACCATTGACGGCATGGGTAAGAACATGAGTGTAAGAACCATTAATAAGTTCAACGACCTTTACGATATTGAACGTGTGCCCATTACAACAAGCACGGGACAGATTGTTTATCTTCGTGACATAGCAACTGTTACGGACACATATTCCGACACAACAAGCTATGCGAGAATAAATAACGAAGATGCTATCTCCATTTCCATTACGCAGGAATCCGATGCCAATACAGTTGACGTTGTAAACGCACTCCTTGCAGAGCTTGAGGAAATTAAAGCCGATAATCCTAAGTTCGATTATCAGGTTATTTACGAACAGGGAAGCTATATTGAAAATGCTGTTGGCAGCGTTGCAGAAAATGCAGTTGTTGGTGCAGTTCTTGCGATTATCATACTTCTTCTGTTTTTGGGCAGTCTTAAAACAAGCCTTGTTATCGGCATTACAATGCCCGTTTCCGTTATTACAACATTCATTGGTATGTATTTTAGCGGCATGAGCCTTAATATCGTATCCTTGGGCGGTTTGTCCCTTGGTGTAGGTATGCTGGTTGACAATGCGGTTGTTGTTATTGAAAACATATTCAGAAGACGTAACGAACTGGGCGAAGACAGACACACCGCCGCAATAAAAGGCGCGGCAGAGGTTATGGGTGCGGTTATTGCGTCGGTTATCACAACATGTATTGTATATGTACCCATTCTCTTTATTGACAACCTTGTTGCAACAATGTTCAAGCAGCTGGCATTCACGATTATTTTCTCACAGGTTGCATCGCTTCTTGTAACGTTCCTTCTTATCCCCATGCTCAGTGCACGTATTGACAATACAACGGGAACAAAGAGCAAGCTTGCATTTATTTTCAAGCCCTTTGACAAATTCATGAAATGGGTTTACAAGGTTTACGAAAAGGCATTAAGATATGTTCTCTCTCATAAAAAACGCTTTATATGCGCAGTGATGGCATTGTTTGTTGCTTCCATGATTGTTCTCGGAAGCCTGGGCATGACACTTATGCCCGCAAGTGATGAAGGCACAATCAACATTGAGGTTGAACTTCCCCAGGGCTCCAAGCTTGAAGAAACGAACCGCCTTACAGCACAGGTTGAATCAATTATAGGACAGAACCAGCTGGTTGAAACTATCTCAACAACGGTAGGTTCAAATGCTATGAGCGCTCTGTTAGGTTCCTCAGGAAATACTGCTTCCATTATAGTTAACCTTAAGGAAGACAGAAAGAAATCTACAGAGGATGTAATGGAAGAAATCCGTCAGTCTCTTGCCGGTGTTGCAGGTGCGACAATTACATTGGAAGCCTCCAGTACAGCTATGAGCTCCATGACAAGTGAAAGTGTAGACTTCTCATTTTCGGGCAATAACGACGACGAGCTTGAAGCCTTTGTTCTTGAAGCGGAAAAGCTTTTGCAGTCAATTCCTTCAATTACGGAAACATCCACCTCTATATCGGACACAAAATCAGAAGTGCGCATTACACCTAAAACAGAAGTGGCTTCCAGATATGGTCTTACAGCAGCAACATTGAATTCTCTTGTTTATCAGGCGCTTGCAGAAACAACTGCATCACGTCTTACAGAAAACGGCAGTGAGTATAACATTGTTGTAAAGTACCCCGATAGCTATGTTTCTGATTATAATAACCTTTCTTCTCTTCGTATCAAGACGCCTATAGGCTCCATAGTTACTTTGGGAGAAATAGCAAACATCGAAATTGCTCAGGGCTCCACAACCCTTACTCGTGTTGACCAGAAACGAACAATAACTCTCACAGGTAAGTTCTATGACGACAATATGCAGAACGTTACAAAGGAATTTAACAAGCTTCTTGAAACAGTGGAAATGCCCGAAGGTATCAGCATTGCAGAAACAGGTACATACGAAATCATGATGGATGCAATGAAATCGCTTGTATTTGCAATCATTTTGGGTATTATTCTCATGTACATGGTAATGGCTGCTCAGTTTGAAAGCTTCCGTGAACCTTTCATCATTCTCTTTACAGTACCTCTTGCAATGATAGGTGTTGTTTTGAGTCTTGTAATCGGCTGGCAGCCGCTTAGTGTTGTTGGCTGTATCGGTATTCTGATGCTTACAGGTATTATTGTTAATAACGCAATCGTGCTTATAGACTTTATCAAAACACTCAGAATTGAAAAGCCCGATGCAACTCTTACAGAAATTATTGTTGAATCCTGTAAGACCAGATTGCGTCCCATTCTTATGACAAGTCTTACCTCTATTTTAGGCTTCATGCCCATGGCTCTTTCTCAGGCAGACGGCAGTGAAATGATGCGTCCTCTGGCAACGGTGCTTCTGGGAGGTTTGGCAGTAGGTACTCTTCTTACACTTTTCTTCATACCTGTTATTTATTCTGCTTTTGAAACACGCAGGTTAAAGCGCGAAGAAAAGAAAAAAACAAAAGCAGCAAGTAAAAATTATCAGAAAGCATTAAGCACTCAATAATAAAAATGCACTGCGGAATTTCCGCAGTGCATTTTTTAGTCTGTATATGTATGTCCGCAACGGGGACAAATTTTAAAATCCTTATCATGAACAGCATCGCACTGGGGACATTGTACAATTGAATCCTGAGCTGTAAAGCTGAAATCATCTTCCGTCTTTTCTTCGCCTTGAACAAGCTTTTCTGCGTACACTATGCGAAGAGTATTGTTTATGTCTCTAATGTCACTTGCAATTTCACCTAATGCATACAAAATCCCTGCAATTGCAAGCATGGACAGGAGTACGGATATTCCTGCAACAAGTGCCGAAGATGCATAAAACAGAAAACCTACAATACCTATAATTGTAAAAACTACGGCTAAAATCTGTAACATAAAATCATCCTTTCATGTGTTGTATAAATATTTTAACACCTGTGGAAAATTTTGTCAATAACGCGCGAACTCCGTCTTTGATAAAAGGTCAAATTAAAAACATTCTAATAAAATATGGACATTAAAAACAAAGGGTGTTGGGCTATGAAAGAAAATGTTCAGACTACTAAAATCCGAACCCACGTCAATCGGCATGGGTTCGGATTGGTTGTTCATTTAATGATTATAACTTTGAGTTTTTTTCATGAAGAAATTAACCAATTTGTGTTATAACAAGATGAGCGGAAACAGGTCTGGTTCCTCCGGCAAGAGGCGTAATTGTAAGAGCTGCCGCATTGCCTGCAGGATTTCTTACTGTTAAAATTGAATTAATGGTAGTTGTTGTTACAATAGCCATCCCAATAATTTGAGAAGTGCCTGTTGCACGACCTGCTACTGTATATGCCAAATCCGCACCGTTCAAAGTCAGTATTAATTGCCCTGCTTCAGTTACACTTACCTGAAACAGTATCTGATAAGTGCCGATTTGTGTCAGATTGAACGAGCTGGGACCCGTTCTGACAATGTCTGAACCACTGTTGGGACCATCTTGCGGAAAGCTTACATCTGTGCCGGGTGCTACTGTGGCTGAGTTATCCGGTGGCATTAGCGCATAGAAATCAGCAAAGCTTAAGACACCGCCTGCTTCGCCTTGCGGACCAGCAGGACCGGTTTCACCTACAGGACCTTGAGGACCGATAGGACCGGTTTCGCCTGCGGGACCCATCGGACCAGTTGCACCGGTTTCGCCAACAGGACCCTGCGGACCAACAGGACCGGTCGCGCCAACAGGACCCATCGGACCAGTTGCACCGGTTTCACCAACAGGACCCTGCGGACCAATAGGACCGGTCGCGCCAACGGGACCCATCGGACCCACAGGACCGGTCTCACCAATGGGACCTTGTGGACCCACAGGACCTTGCGGGCCGATAGGACCGGTTTCGCCTGCGGGACCTTGTGGACCGACAGGACCGGTTTCGCCTGCAGGACCCTGCGGACCGACAGGACCGGTCTCACCAATGGGACCTTGTGGACCCACAGGACCGGTTTCACCAGCGGGACCTTGTGGACCCACAGGACCAGTCGCGCCAACGGGACCCATCGGACCAACAGGACCGGTTTCACCCACAGGACCTTGCGGGCCGATAGGACCGGTTTCACCCACAGGACCTTGCGGGCCGATAGGACCGGTTTCACCAGTGGGACCCTGCGGACCAACAGGACCGGTTTCGCCTGCGGGACCTTGTGGACCAACAGGACCGGTTTCACCAATGGGGCCTTGTGGACCTACAGGACCGGTCTCACCAATGGGACCTTGTGGACCGACAGGACCGGTCTCACCAATGGGACCTTGTGGACCGACAGGACCGGTCTCACCAATGGGACCTTGTGGACCCACAGGACCGGTTTCACCAGCGGGACCCTGCGGACCAACAGGACCGGTCTCACCAATGGGGCCTTGTGGACCTACAGGACCGGTCTCACCAATGGGACCTTGTGGACCGACAGGACCGGTCTCACCAATGGGACCTTGTGGACCAACAGGACCGGTTTCACCTGCGGGACCCATAGGGCCAATAGGTCCTCGTGGCCCTATTGGCCCGGGAGGCCCCGGAGGACATTTGGGACAACAAGAGCAATCATCTTTTTTATCACAACAATCGTTTTTGTTTTTGAAAAAATTTATTCTATTCATCATAACCTCCTATATAAATACAAGCTATACTTTGGTATAAGCTTGTATTACATAATATGATTTTCTTTATAAAATGTCACAGTGGCAGATAATAGTACACACATAAAATCTATGCCATATCTTTTTCTTTTTAAGGTTCAGTTCCTTTTGTTTTACATAAAAATAGAAAAGCAATTTTGAATCTCTCTTTTTTGCTGTTAAGTATTACTTGTTTCTTCAAACGGATTGGTTCGGTTTCAGAGGATAGTGAAGCGTGAACATGTAAAAAACGACAGTATTCTTATGAATACTGTCGTTTTTTATGGTCGGAGTGACGGGATTTGAACCCATGGCCTCTTGTACCCGAATGAGTGCCTA
>CAZRZU010000073.1:0-8983 GCA_964604615.1 uncultured Oscillospiraceae bacterium | reverse complement strand
GGTAGTATGGCAGGAAGAAAACGGACGAGGCACATCAGGTCATGTACGTAACACTCGTTGGTTTGACGGCGGCAGTATGACCCAGATTTTTGTTGAAACAGACGGCCCCGACGGTGTAGGCTTTAAGAATGACGCATTAATGGTAGGTGCTCTTTACACAGTTGAAATTAATGTCCATCCTGCTGACAAGACAATCGACTTCTCCATCAATGATGGTCACAGAACCTTCTATGTAGATCGTGCATATGTAGATGCCGACAGCTTTGATTGGGATTCCTCTCCCATTGATACAATTACCTTCTCCTTGTCAAGAGGTGAAAATGATGATGACGATAAGGATGAAAACGGCGAAATTTACATTGATAATTTCTCAGTAGAAATAGCAGAATAATTACCCAAAGCAAAACACGGCGGAAAATCCGCCGTGTTTTTTATTAAAATTTTTTCAAAAAAGTATTGACATTCGAAAAAACTCCTGTTATAATGAGTTCTGTTGATGCGGGAGTGGCTCAGTGGTAGAGCGTCACCTTGCCAAGGTGAACGTCGCGAGTTCGAATCTCGTCTTCCGCTCCAAGGAAAGCACTTGCTTATGCAAGTGCTTTTTTACTTATTTACTATACACTAACAAAAAGCCTTAATTACCCCTTCTGCAACCATGCGTTGCACAAATTCCACTTGCAATTTCTTGAACGCAACTGACACATTTGATATAATTTTCTCATCAAATCAAAGGAGAATTATTATGACACTTGGCAATAAGCTTCAAAACCTCAGAAAAGAAAGAAATATGAGTCAGGAGGATCTGGCAAATCTTCTTAATATTTCCCGTCAGGCAATTTCAAAATGGGAGTTGGACCAATCGCTTCCCGATACGGCAAATATAATTGCAATCAGTAAAATTTTCAATGTAACAACCGACTATCTATTGCTTGACAAAGAGCCCTCCTCTGTCGTGAGCGGAAAAAGTGTATCAAAGAAATTCATTTTCCTTATATGCGGTACTGTTTCCTTGACAACAGGCTTTATCGGCAACTTTACAATCTACATATTCTCTCGCTTTATAAAAGTTCCTGTGCCGATTGGCCGAGTTCGCAATGGTCCCGATGGTGAATGGCGCACTGTCATGGGTTTAAGGCACAACTTTTTCCGATTTATTTCTCAACAAGATTTATGGCTCTTATTTTGGTTTTTCATCCTGTTGTTCATCCTGGGCGTTGCACTTTTAACATACCAATACCGCCATCCGATAAAAGAATTCCTTGCCAAAATTTACACCAAAATTAAAACCTTCAAACTTAAAAAGAAATCCGACACAACCGATTAACTCCCACGTCCGCAGGACATATCGCGTCGCAAAGCGACATATCGCATCGAAGATATATCTCAAATCCAAAGGATTTATATCACAAAAAATGCTATTGCAATAATGCAATAGCATTTTTTATTAGAGTCCTGTATCACTTGTTTGAATATTAGGGTTAAGCTGAACCTTGGGTTCTTCCTCTGTCCTGGGTGCTTCGGGAGCCTTTTCCTCTGCTTTTGGAGTTTCAACAACAGGCTTTTCCTCTGCCTTTTCTTCAACCTCAGCGTCTTTCTTTTCAGGCTCTGAATTCTTTGTTTCTTCTTTTGTTTCTGCCTTGGTTTCGGTTTTAGTTTCAGCTTTTGTCTCCGTTTTAGTTTCTGTTTTCGTTTCAGTCTTAGTTTCTGCTTTAGCATCTGTCTTTTCTTCTGTTTTCGTTTCAGTCTTCACATCGATCTTCACTTCAACGTCAGCGCTGTTGTCAAAAGAAAGTGAAACATCGTCAGTTTCGGAAAAATCCCATGTTTCCTCTTCAAAAACCTTTTCCTTCTTCAAGGAAACATCAGCATAAGAACCGCGGACAATTTCAGCATCTTCAACCTTAATAGAAGGTGTAACCCTTGTAACGGACGAATCGTCTTCCAGATAGTCGCCCTGGGGCAGAACCTCTCCGCCTGTGTAAACAGCCTCTGTGCTCTCTTGCTTACCTGTGTCCTTTTTGTCAAGCACCATCGTAAAGGTAACCGCCACAGAAACAAAAAACACAATTAAAAATGCTAATAAAAATATTAATACCCAAGTAAATTTTTTCATAATAACCTCCGGGGATAAACTAAAACTATACGTCTATTATATCACCATTTTGGAACATGTAAAGACATTTTTCATCACATTTTTGTCCATATCGTGAAAAAATTGCAATTTCGTACAGCTCCAGCTGTTTCTTATACCGCTTAACAATTTCTTCCGGGTCGGTATAAGTGTCTGTCTTATAGTCAAGAAGTATTATCCTGCCACTCTCATCTTCAAACAGACAGTCAATAGTTCCTTGAACGCATATCTTTTCGTTTTCCCCTTCTTCAAACACATCCTTTGCATCAATTGCAATTGTGAAAGATTCTTCTCTTCTCACAAACCTTGCCCGCCTCATTTTTTCCGCAATGGGAGATGCCAGAAAAGCTTCAATCTTTTCACAATCAATGCAATTTGCCTGAGAAGGTGTCATAAAGCCTTTTTTCACAAAGTATGCAATGGCACCCTCTACGTCTGTTTCATTCAAGTCAATAAGCTCCATAACTCTGTGATAAGCCGTACCTCTGCTTGCTCCGGACAGCTTTTCCTCTTCTCTTAAAAAGGAAGGTATCCGTTTTAGACTTGTGTTTTTATAAAAATGTGCACTTTCATCTGTATCCATGCTCATTTTCTTTATTTCGCTTACACTCATTTTAGAGGGTATGTTTCTTATACCGTCATATGGATACTTATAGCTAAGCCTGTAAATAACCTCTTCAACTCTGCTAAAGTCTCTTTCGGGGTCAGCCTCTGCCCTGTCCTCCTCGGCAAGGTGCGGCAACTCGTCCACAAAATGTACGTCCCAGTATTTTTCATCAATACTGTTGCATATGTAGTCCAGATAATTGGTCATGCTGCGTATTTTATAATCGCTCATCCTCTTACCCGAAGCATACACTTCCCAGCTTGCCACCTGCTCTTCATACTTTGATGCAGAGCCTATCATAATAAGCTTTTCCTTTGCACGGGTCATTGCAACATACAAAAGCCTCATCTGTTCCGCGTGATTGTCTCGCATTATCATCAACGAAACAGCGCTGTATTCCGCACTCTTGAACTTTACCCGTCTGCCTGCCTCGCGCTCGGCAATTGCCATGCCACATTCCGGGTTCATAATCAAAGTATCCTTAGAATCCTTATCGTTAAAGCCCCAACCGCAGCCCAAAACAATAACAACGGGGAATTCCAGTCCCTTTGACTTGTGAATACTTGCCACCAGTACAGAATCGTCGCTGTGACATACGTCAGCTTCAATTTCCCCTTCGTTTTCTATTGTTTTGTCAATATACCTTACAAAATTGTACAAACCCTTGAATCTTCCGCTTTCGTAGTTTGATGCAAGGAGCATAAAACGGCGCAGATTTGCCTGCCTGACCTCTCCGCCGGGCAATGCGCCCACAAAGGAGTAGTATCCGCTTTCGTCAATAACTCTTGTCACAAACCTCTCCAGGCTAACAACCTGTGCAGTCTGCCGCCATTGACCAAGGCTTTTTATAAACCGTCCACACTTTCTGCCCAAAGGTGTTTTTTCCTTTGCTTTTTCAACAACATTTTCGTAAAAAGGCACATCACGGCCCTTTTCCCTTATGCTGACAAGGTCATTTTCCGTAAAGGCAAATATGGGCGAGCGCATTACTGCTGCCAGGGGTATGTCGCACAAAGGGTTGTCTACACATCTTAAAACAGAAATTATTGTCTGTACCTCTAAAACGTCAAAAAAGTTCTGCTTGCTTTCGCAATAAGCGGGTATTCCCATCAAGGAGAAAACCTTCATAATAGCCTCTGCCTTGTTATTTATTTTAGGCGACAGCACCGCTATGTCGGAATACCTTACAGGCCGCATTTTCTTTCCGTCAGTTACCATAAAGCCTTCGTCCACCAGCTTTTTTATGCGCTGTGCCGCAATAATGGTTTCACGGTGCTCGCTCTCAAGCAGCTCGTCTTCGTCGTTTTCGTCATATTTATTTTTAAGTATATAAATCTCGCTTTTGTTTTGATTGTATTCAATATATTCGGCTCCGCATACAAGACGGTGTTCGTCATCGTATTCAACCTGCGCTGTGCCCTCACGCATTATTTTTTCAAACACGCAGTTAACACTGTTTACAACCGCTTCTCTTGAGCGGAAGTTTTTAGACAAAATCATCTTGCAGCCGCCCTCATCCGTACCAAAGGTTTTTGCCTTTTCTGCAAAAACACGCGGGTCGGAGTGGCGGAAACGGTAAATGCTCTGCTTTACATCTCCCACTATAAATATATTGGGCTCGCCTCGGCTTTTCCTGCTCATTTTCATAAACAGCGCATCTTGCAAGGGATTTGTGTCCTGATACTCGTCAATATATATTTCATCGTATTTATCCCTGAGTTCATCACACACATCTTCGCACGTATCCAGAATTTTATATGCCAGATATTCACAATCGGAAAACTCCAGCATTTTTCTTGACAGCTTTTCTTCGGTGTAAAGCCTGTCAAATGCCTTCACGCACTTTGTCAAAGCCTCAATCTTAAGGTAAGAAACACCCCGTTCTTCGCAGTATGTATCGTAAAGCTTGTTTATATTTTTTAACAAATCCTTCGCTTCTTCGTGGAGTGAACGTATATATTTTTTCTCTTCAACTAAATCCTCTTCGTTTTTTCTCTTTCCTCCGGGGAAGCTTGAAAACTTAAAATTCTCAAGTCCTTCGCCCAAGTTTTCAACGGAAATATTCCTCAGGTATTTATCAAAACGTTCTTTTTCGCCTTCAACTATCTTAACGTACGACTCCACTCCTGAATTTACTGTCTCCGTAAGATTTCTGTCAACCAACTGACCAAGTTCTTTTATTCTGTCAGCAAGTTCTTTTGCAATAAAATCATAAAGACGGTTATTTTCTTTAGTTCCTTCACGGTGAAACCTCAAGCTTTCGTCCAGCCATCGGTCAGGTTCTTCAAAAGCACGGGTAAAGTTGTATGCCTTCAATATGGCATCTTTCAGATCATTGTCATTCTTTCCGTTGCCCAGCCCCTCCGACAAAAGGAAAAATCCCTCGTCACCGCTTTCATACATCTCTTCCAGCACTTCAACAAGGACTTCTTCACGGAGAATTTTCATTTCATTGTTATCCGCAATTACAAAATCCGGAGGAACATCAACTCTGAAAAAGTTCTTTTTAACAAGATTTATACAAAAGGAGTCGATAGTGCAAATGTCAGCGCCTGCAATCATGGAAAGCTGACGTCTCAGACTGTGTAAGCCCGTTTTTTTATACTCTTCCTCTATTGCTTTTGAAATTCGCTCACGCATCTGCGCTGCAGCGGCACGTGTAAAGGTCACAATAAGTAAGCGGTCGATATCAGTATCGCCGCTTTTAATCCGTCTCACTATTCTTTCACTTAAAACCTTTGTTTTACCGCTTCCTGCCGCAGCCGAAACCAGATTTTCCCCCAGGGGTGCCTCAACCGCAGCCTTCTGCTCAACCGTAAGCTCAAATGCCATCTAAATCAACCTATCTTCTTTTGTTTATCGGAGGATTCCTTTGCCATTTTCAACAAATGCCTGTACTGCGCTTCCGCTGCTTTTAATCGGTATATGTACATATCCAGCACATCGTCGTCATTAACACGGTCAATATTTGCTCTTATCTCCCGTATTTCATTTTTTGCGTCCTCCAGCAGCTTGGAAACGTTCCCGCCCTCCTCCTGCACACTTCCGAACATATCGGTAATCATTTCAAAAATTTTCTTAACAGAGCCCATCATAAAATATCACATCCCATTTATAAGTATATGACATCATATTCAGGCTCTTTTCAATTTATTCCTACAACTCTCTTCTGCCTTCAATGGCTTTTGCCAGAGTTACTTCATCAGCAAATTCAATGTCTCCGCCAACGGGGATACCGTGAGCAATACGTGTTACCTTAATACCCATGGGTTTTACAAGGCGAGCTATATACATGGCAGTTGCTTCACCTTCCACGGTAAGGTTTGTTGCCAGTATCAATTCTTCTGCCTCTCCTGTAAGTCGGCTTAAAAGCTCTTTGAGCTTAATATCCTCAGGGCCGATGTTGTCCATGGGAGAAATAACACCGTGCAAGCAGTGATAAAGCCCGTTGTACTCATGGGTTTTTTCCATGGCAATAATGTCTTTAGGGCCTTCCACAACACAGATAACCTTTCTGTTGCGCTTTTGCGACATGCATACAGGACAAAGCTCATCTTCCGTAAGGTTCTGGCAAACACTGCAAAGATGCACCTTTTCATGAGCCTCTAAAATAGCTCGTGAAAACCTCTCCGCCTTGCTTTTTTCCATGTTCATCACATGAAAAGCAAGCCTGACGGCACTCTTTTTACCAATGCCGGGCAGACGTTCAAATTCTTCTATTAATAATTTCAGTGCTTCGGGATACACGAAAACACCTCCGGTGTCTTGAAGGAATAGGTAATAGTGAATAGGGAATAAGTCAGGTAGAATTCCGCAAACGGAATTCTTTCAATTAATATGTCCTCTAATCAAAGATTAGAAGTTTTAACGTGGAAAAATCGTTCAGATTAGTGCTTTGCGTTGCAAGAGCTGTGCTATCTGCGCCGCCTTGCGGCTCAAAGTGCTGAGATGGACGATTTTAACCGTTAAAACAAGCCGGGAATGTTCATACCGCCTGTAATCTTGCTCATTGAGCTTGCTGCCAAATCGTCAGCCTTACGCATTGCCTCGTTAACGGCAGAAACGATTAAATCCTGGAGCATTTCTACATCTTCGGGGTCAACCGCTTCGGGCTTGATGTTAATGGAAACAAGCTCCTTTTTACCGTTTACCACAACTGCCACTGCTCCGCCGCCCACACTTGCTTCAACTGTCTTTTCGCCAAGCTCTTCCTGTGCCTTGAGCATTTCTTCCTGCATTTTCTGTGCCTGACGGATCATGTTGTTCATATTTCCTCCGCCCATATTCATACCTCTGGGGAATCCACCTCTTGCCATAATACCAAATCTCCTTTTAATGTTTATTTTCTACAAACGGAAGGGATGCAACCTCATCAAAGGGGTCAACCTCACCTGCCGCACTTTTTTCACTTTCAAAATCGCTTTCCATTTTAACTGTCAGCGCTACGTTAAGCCCTGTTTCGGAAAGAATAATTTCACCAATCTCACTTAAGCCGCCCTCAATCATGTCTCTTAAAACACCGCCCACATTGTCAGCAAATACAATTGCAACCTTTTCGCCAAAGGGTCTCAATGCGCTGTTTTCTAATGCCATATACAGATTAAGGCTTCCTCCCATGGCAATTTTGCTCATAATTTCAGGCCATTTTTCCTTTATTTTCTGAATAGCAACACTGTCCTGCACCTTTGCTTCTTTTTGCACCGCAGGCTTTTTCTCCCTCTGCACGGGAGCCTTTTCCTTTTGGGGAGCCGGCTTCGCATCTCCGGATGCGGCAGGCGCCACAGAAATCCCCTTTGCTATTTTCATTTCTATTTCCCCAACACGCGCCTCCAAAGCATCAATGCCTGTTTCTTCACGCATGTTACAAAGCCTTAAAAGATTCGCTTCAATCACAAATCTCGGCATGCTCATGTATTTTGCCTTGGAAAATGCATCCGACAATACGTTTACGGCAAAAATTGCCTTGTCTGCGCTCATTTTTTCTGCCGCAGGTAAAAGTGCCGCCCAATCCTCGTCGTTTTCATTTACGGGCTTATTTCTTGTAATTGCGTAAACCATTATATTTCTGAACCCTTTAATAACGTTTTCCACAAAAGGATTCAGATTTCTGCCCGAAGTGCATACCCGCTCCACAATCTCCAGCACCTTACTGCCGTCATTGTTTGCAACAGCCTCGCAAAGAGCGGCAACACTCTGTTTTTCACCAAAGCCAAGAAGGCTTTTCACATATTCAGTGTCAACAACCTTACCCGATGAAATGCAAGGTTCAAGAATGGAAAGTGCATCACGAAGGGAGCCGTCGGCAGCCTCCGCAACCATTTTAAGCGCCTCAGGGGCAATCTCTATCATTTCCGCCGTGCATATTTCATCAAGACGGGTAAAAATATCGTCTTTTGTAATTTTATTAAAGTCAAACCTTTGGCAACGTGACGCAATAGTTCCCAGAACTTTGTTTGCCTCAGTTGTTGCCAGCACAAACTTAACATGTGCGGGCGGTTCTTCCAACAGTTTTAAAAGTGCATTAAATGCATTGGTGGACAATGCGTGCACCTCGTCTATGATGTACACCTTGAATTTACTCATTGCCGCTGCATAATTAGCTTCCTCGCGAAGTGAACGTATGTTGTCAACACCTGAATTGCTGGCTGCGTCAATTTCCACAACGTCCATAATGCTTCCGTCAAGAATGCCTTTACAGCTTTCACATTCGTTGCAAGGGTTTCCGTCCTTGTTATTTGTGCAGTTAATGGCTCTTGACAAAATCCTTGCAGTAGAGGTTTTACCCGTGCCGCGTGTTCCGCAGAAAAGAAACGCATGTCCCACATTGCCCGAAGCCACTTCATTTTTAATTGTCTGTGCCACATGCTTCTGACCCACAATATCGTCAAAAGTCAAAGGTCTCCATCTTCTGTACAATGCCTGATAGGACATAATGTCACTCCTCTGCAAACAAATAATTCTAACAGTATACTATTATGGCGATATATTTGCCTTCGGCAAATTCGATATATGTTCACATTCGTTCACATACGATATATTTTTGCATTGCAAAAATGCGATATGATATAAATCCTCACGTCCCGCAGGACATATCGCGCCGCAGGCATATCGCGTGAATTACACATATCGCAAATTCTGCCAAGGATTTATATCGCTTTTAAATTTTCTTTGAAAATTTAAAAAGCCGTACACCCCAAAATCGATACCTAATCATATGCGGCACACCTGCAGTTGGCTCGAGTCGG
>CAZRZU010000072.1:0-9273 GCA_964604615.1 uncultured Oscillospiraceae bacterium | reverse complement strand
TGTAGATACCGTTTCTTTCTGTGAAAATGTACTCTGCCATTTTCGGGTTCCATCTTCTTGTCTGGTGACCGAAATGAACACCTGCTTCAAGAAGCTGTTTCATAGAAATAACTGACATGTTTAAACACCTCTCTTTTTATTTAGTTTTTTTACCTTCTCACCATGTCAAAATGAAAAGGCAGCCTCCACTCTCCTCAATGTGTGCGCCAACCTTAATTTTTTAAGGCACCGGACGCCACTCAGAGAATGTGTGAATTTTCATGCTTTGGTAGTATACCACAGTATAAATTAAATTGCAATAGTTTTTTGCAATTTTTTTCATTTTATTTTCTCAATGCAGGTGCACCACTCCGTTTGTTAACCATGCTTGATAGCTGTGAATATCGAGATTTATAATTTCCCGTATTTCTTTCGGCAGGTCGTAATAATTAACTGTATACTCCTCTACAGGTGTCCAGCTTGAATGTACGGAAAATTGCTCCATTTCTTCCCATGTATATTTTCTGTATAATGTTATATACACAGGCTGATTGCGTTCAAACCAATAATTATTTGCCGCCTTTTCAAGCTTTTCAACAATTTCTTCATCATCGGTTGTGTACACCTGAGAAATATTTGCAAGTGCATCGGCACAGCATTTTACCATTACCTCAATCCTTGCTGCCGGCCTCTTCGCCACGGCTTGCTCCTGCTGTGCTGCTTCTTTTTGCCTGTTCTCTGTTTTTTCTGTAAAAGCATTATAGCAGTTATATATTCTTACCTTTAAGTCCCCCTCCTTATTATCAAGCATGCCCCACACACCGCTGTCTTTTTTTGTTTGGTAGTCATACTTTCCCATTTCTTCAACAAGGATTTCAATATCTTTTCTTATGCTTTCCACGTCCTCGGCTTCATAATAACTAAGACTGCCCGTGGGGGTGTATATTTCGTAATTGGGGCTTTCTTCAATTTTCTTTACGATACCTTCAATGTACTCCTCGCTTGAAAGAATACTGTCCATATATTCCTCATATTTTTCACGGGACAGACCGCATTTGTGCCCGACTGCGTTGAAAAAGGGTATTTTCAAATCGGCTTCATACTCAATACACATGTCCCCTTCTCCGTTAGTTTCAAGGTAATCCAAGGTTTTTTCAACATTCTCCCTGTCTGAAATTGTAATGCGGAAATCATTATTCCCAATTTCCACACTTTGTACAAGCCCGGGGTGTATCATTTCCACTTCCCACAAACCGCATACCAAAGGAGCAAGAGCAATCATAAAGCCAACTGACACAATCAAGGGCTTTTTAATGTTTTTTAAAAGGCTCTGCATATTTTTTTCAAACAGTGCCTGTAAAACACAGTACAACACCACAAACACTATGCCATAGCTCACGAGCACCAACAATACGGGAATATCAAAATCGGCAAATATACACCCAAAGCCCAACGCACCTATGAAGCTTACGTAATACTTAAAAAACGAGGCTAATTTATCGAACACAAAAAACTTGGTGGTGTTTTCGCTTTTCCTTTTTGTATAGCACCAAAGCCCCAAAAGGGGGAAGGCTATAATATTTACTGCCGAAAATGCCCAAAACACATTCTGCCAGCCCGCTTCTCTTTTAACATTTTCTAAGAACAGTGTCGGCGGAAACATAAACATCAGATTATCATCAGGTGTTATTTCAAAGCTTTCAAACCACACATAACAGCACATTACAACGGCTATTACGGTAACAATGTGCCAGAGGGCTGCAAAGCCCGAGGCAAAAGCTGTTGCAAAAACGTTGCCTGAAACACTCACGGCGAAAAGCATTATACTTAAAACTACCGAATAACAGATTATTACGTTTGCTGCTACAGTCAAAAGCTCTGTAACGGGTGCTTTATCGGAAAGCCCCATATTGCCGTAGTATATAAACAAATTTATCCCCAAAACCGTAATAACAGGGGCAAGTAACCCCACAAAACAGCTTGCAGCCTTTGATATGTACATACAGCTTCTCTTATAGGGCATGGAATTATAAAACTGCATGGAATTCGTTTTGAACAAATAGGAAAAATTCACAACAATAATGACTGCTGCCGCAAAAACAATCAGCCAGAACATTGCGCCGTTATAGCCCATAAGGCTGTTTTTTATTGCCTCCAAAGTTCGGGGATAATCATTTTCGGTCAACAGCTCCTCTTTGTACTGCCACCTTGTCATATACGCGGATAAAGTGGTCATTACAAAAATTGCAAACGTATGAAGTATGATTACATACTTACTTTGCTTTATTCCTTCAAAAAACACGTTTTTATCAAACAAGGCTTTCATCAGTCACAGCCCCCTTTCCTTCCGTTTGGGAAATAAATATATCCTCCAGGGTTAATTGGGATTTATCCAACAGAACAGGATTATACTTGCCAAGCACCTTCTCAATGCTCTCTTCATCGCCTCTTACAACAATATCAAGGAGACTTCCTTTCTTCAAAAGAGTAACAACATCAAGCTCCGCTTTAAGTAAATCAGGGTTAATCATGGGCTTATACGCCACGCTGTAGCGGTGAATGTGATTTTTCATGCCTTCAACGGATTTTTCCGTTACGATTTTCTTTCCGCTCATTATTCCGATTGTGTCGCACAGGTTTTCCATTTCCGTAAGATTGTGCGAGGATATTACAATAGTCGTATTTTTTTCGCAAGCTTCGGTTATAAAAAGCCTTTTAACAACCTTTCTCACAGACGGGTCAAGTCCGTCAAAGCATTCATCGCACAATAAAATTTCGGGATTTTGTGCAAGTGCAAGGATAATTTCCGCTTGCCTTCTCATGCCCTTTGAAAAGGATGACATTTTTGCGTTTATGTCAATTTCAAAGCTCTTTGCAATTTCATAGAACTTTTCCATAGAAAAGCTTTTGTACATCTTACTTAAAAATTCTGCCATTTCAACAACCGTTGCTCTGTTAAAGAAATAGGGGTCATCGGTAATATAGGCAGTAATGTTCTTGACAGAAATATTTTCATATATTTCCTCACCGTTAATTTTCGCCTCACCGCCGTCGGGCTTAAACACTCCGGAAAGAACATTCAAAAGCGTTGACTTGCCCGCTCCGTTAATGCCGATAAGCCCGTAAATGCTGCCATGCTTCACATGCATGTCAAGGCTTTCCAGCACAATATTTTTATCATAGCATTTTTTAAGATTAACAACCTCTATCACAGTTCTCCCTCCAATACTTTTATAATATCTTCCTTTGTTATTCCTGCATCTATGGCTTTTTTGATTTCAATTTTCAGCTTTTCAAGATTTTCTCTTTTTTTAGCATTTTTAGCCTTTTCTATATCACTTGTTACAAATCTGCCCTTGCCTGCAACAGAATATGTTATTCCCCTTCTCTCAAGCTCACCGTATGCTCTTTGCACCGTATTAGGATTAACACCCAGCTCACCTGCCAGCTCTCTGACGGAAGGGAGCGGACTGTCAGGCTCTAATATTCCCGACAGGACAAGCTCGGTTATCCGCTCAGACACCTGCTCATGTATGGGACTTTTATTGTTTAAGGATATACCAAACATTTCCTCACCTCTCAACTGTACTAATACACATTAATACACTACGGTTATAATATACCTCCTCTTTTTCTTTTTGTCAACAATTAATTAAAAATACACGCAAGGATTTCCACCTTCACGTTTTGCATTGTAAAATATATCACAAAGGGCTGCAGCAACCCGATTGAAAAAATCGTTTTGCAACAGCCCCTTTATCTTATATAGCGTGTAAATTTTTAAGTGAAACGTCCAATATGGGTGCGGAATGTGTAAGTGCACCGGAGGAGACAAAATCAACTCCGATATCGGTAATTCTCTTAATATTTTCTGCCGTTACATTGCCGGAACATTCTGTCAGTGCTCTGCCGTTAATAATCTTAACAGCTTCTCTCATATCGTCATCTGTCATATTGTCAAGCATGATAATATCTGCCCCTGCTTCAACAGCCTCTTTGACCATATCAAGGTTTTCACATTCAACCTCAATTTTTGTAACAAAAGAAATATAGTCGCGTGCCATCTTGACGGCTTTTGCTACACTGCCTGCGGCACCAATGTGGTTGTCTTTGAGCATTACACAGTCAGAAAGGTTATAACGGTGGTTGTTGCCGCCGCCTGCCTTAACTGCATATTTTTCAAAAATACGCATGTTGGGTGTTGTCTTTCTCGTGTCAAGAAGCTTTGTCTTTGTACCCTCAAGGAGCGCCGCAACTTTCTTTGTATATGTAGCAATACCGCTCATTCTCTGGAGATAATTAAGCGCTGTTCTCTCACCTGACAAAAGAACACGTATATCGCCTGTTACCGTTGCAAGAAGCTGTTTGTTCTTTACTTCGTCACCGTCTTTTACATAGAGCTCAACCTCTGTTTTTTCGTCAAGGATAAGGAAAACTCTCTTAAAGATTTCCAAACCTGCAATAACACCGTCTTCTTTACAGATAAGCTGTACCGTACCCAACCTGTATTCGGGCATAACCGCCTGGGTTGAAATGTCTTCGCTTGTGATGTCTTCCTTAAGTGCAGCCTTTATTAAATCATCGCAAACCAATCTCATAGTAATTTCATTCACGGTTCTTTCTCTCCTTTTCTATTTCGTCCAATACAGACTTTTTATATTCTTCCATCAACTTATCAATATCCTTATAGCTGTCATTTTCAAGCACTGCATCATAATCAAATTCAACAGGTGAAAAATCAACATTTTCTGCAATATGCTTCGCGGCTCTCTGTGCAAAAACAAGAGCCTCTAAAAGTGAGTTTGACGCAAGACGGTTAGCTCCGTGAACTCCGTTACATGCGGTCTCACCTGCCGCATATAGATTGTTCATACTTGTTCTGCCGTCTTTATCTATCCATACACCGCCCATAAAATAGTGCTGTGCAGGGGTAATGGGAATGCATTCCTTTGTCACGTCGTAGCCATGGTCCAGACATTTTTTATAAATGTTTGGGAAATGCTCTTTTATAACAGTTTCGCCTATAGGAGTCATATCAAGCCACACATGTGGCATGCCGTCCTTTGCCATTTGTTCATAAATGGCCTTTGCCACCACGTCCCGTGGCTTTAATTCATCTGTAAAGCGCTCCATGTTTTTATCACGAAGCAAAGCACCTTCCCCACGACAGGATTCACTTATTAAAAACCTTCTTCCGTATTTTTCGGAATAAAAAGCAGTAGGATGAATCTGTACATAGTCCACATCTTCCAGCTTTATATTATGCCTGAGGCTGATTGCCAGACTGTCGCCTGTTAAGTGGCGGTAGTTTGTGCTATCCTTATAAAGCCCTCCGATACCGCCCGTTGCCCATACAACAAACGATGCCGATACAGGAACAATACTTCCGTTTTCATCAACACCCACAATTCCATAGCAGGTGTTATCCTCTTCGATAATATCAATCATAGTAAACTTTTCAATGATTTTTACATTGTCAAGCTCTTTTACTCTTGCAAGAAGGGTTGATGTTATTTCTTTACCTGTCACATCTTCGTGAAAAAGAATTCTTTCCGTTGAGTGACCACCTTCACGTGTGTATTTGAACTGCCCCTCTTCATCACGTTCAAAATCAACCCCATACCCCACCAGGTCATTTATAACAGAGCGGGATGACTTAATCATAATGTCAACACTTTCAGGTCTGTTTTTGTAATGGCCTGCGCGCATTGTATCTTCATAAAAGCTGTCGTAATCGCCATCGTTTTTCAGCACACAAATACCGCCCTGCGCCAGGAACGAATCGCTCCTTTCGGCAGTATCCTTAGCGAAAACCGTTATATTCAAACTTTTGGGCAAATTAAGTGCACAGTAAAGCCCTGCTGCACCGCTGCCAATTATAGCAACATCCGTTTTAAGCATACCGTCAGATCCTTTCGGTAAATTTACTTATATTTTACATCATTCCCCAAATAGTGTCAAGACAAAACAAAAGAGGGCATAGCCCTCTTTTCAGTGTGTGGATTTTATTTCGAGGAACCTTCTTCCTCCAGCCTCCCGCGATTGTGCGAGAAATAATTTTTGGGGTTTCCCTTATTCAATTATGACTCTGTATCCATCATTAAGGCTGAATATATCCGAATATTCGCCGTCACCGGAAAAGTCCAAATTCTTGGGGACGCAATAGAACACGCATTCTTTAACCTTTCCCACGGAGGAATCATATCTGAAATAAAGGTAATTGTGATATTCCGATGTGCTCTCAAAAATTGAAGGAGTTTTAGTAACCTTTCCTCCGCTGACAGATATAACCGGAGTATCGCCGTCCATTGCAATACCAACCCTGTAACATATAATGCTTGAGGACTTAAACAAATACACCGTCTTTGTTGTATCGGGAAGATTTTGGCATGTAAGCTTTGTTCCGCTCTTTGAATACATTTCGGTTACGATGTTTTTATATCTGCTGCTTCCGTCAACAGGGGTATACACACCAAAATTGCTTTTAAACAAATCTGTATCTATGGGCAATCCCAATGTCGCAAGAAGCTCTATGCCGCCACATTTGCCGTCATCTGTTTTACCCACAAGGACAACACAGCCGGGAACCACGTCATCCATGTCGGAAGCTAATCCCCAAACGTCAACGGTATCTGTGAGAGCATATTCTGTCAGAACCCCTGCTTTATAGCCTGTTATTGAGGTTTCATCAATAGATGCAACAACCATCACGGTATCTTCCTGGTCAAATGTATAGTCCGGTATTTTGAAAGTAAAGGTAAGAACACCGTCATTGATTTCAGCATCTCTTATATACCACTGGATTGCCGCATTGGAATTGTTAACTCTCACATACTCCTTCCACCAGGATGCAATGTCAACACGATTTGCAAAGTTCTCCTCTGCACCTAAGGGAGCGATTGTAACAAATGTACTTCCGTCATCGTTCAAAGAATATGATACATTAAAGAACACATCTCCTGTATAAACACTGCTTGCACTCATAGAACCGTCGCTCTTATAAATCAGTCGGATACCTGTCTGGTTAACGTAGGCACTAAGCACATTTTTAACTGCATCGTCAATTGTATAGGGAAGCTCTTCTTCTGTCTCTGCGCTGCTGTTTTTCAGTATTCCCACCGAAACCTGATATATACTTCTTGTAACCTCACCTGAGTTAAACTCAACCTCCTCGCCATTTGCCAGTGTTACAACGGCATAAGCTGTGGCGGTATACTTGCGGTTATAATTACTCGGGTTCAGATTTGTAATCGCAGCGGAAAACACCGTTTTATCTACATTCTGAAACTTTTCAGCCTCAATATAAACTTCTTCGTCACTGCTTTCAGCCTTTACCTTAATACCAAACACAACCGCTCCATCTGCAATAAGTGTATCGTTGTAGTCTGCTGTGGCAATAAACCTCAAGCCGCTGCCTGCCTGAGCATCAATCTGCGCACCTTGTTCAAGCTCACCTGTTCCCACTCTGACCTGTGCACCGTTTACCATTTCAAGCCCAATGTCAAAAATGGCATATGCAGAAGAAAAATCCATATTGTCGGAAACACAAAACTCACTTCCGGGCGAATAGTAACCGTAATCCGTTTTTACCACCAATGCACCGTCGGATGCAAATTCAAGTTTGTCAGTCTTTGCAACTGTGACTTCGTCATCTGCCTTTACCCCGTTTACGTAAAGCTCAACATTTTCCGGAGCAATAACAATAAATTCGCTTTCGGCATGTACTATACACTGACACGACAAGAGCATCATCAACACCAAAACTATTGAAAAAATTCTGTTTTTCATTTGCGTCGCCTTCCTGTTAATTAATCGGTCTTAAGCTTTCCATGCTTTCAAGATAAAAGCATCTCACCTTTACAGCTTCACCGTTTTTAGTATACTCTACCGTAACCTCTTCATTTTTCGTAAAATCTATAATCTTCTTTTCTGCACAGATTACAATCCCCTCATCATTATACTGCACTACCACAGCAGTAAATACGTCAACATCTGCACCGTCCTGTACAAAGCTGATACTTTCGTCGCCAATGTTACATGCAATTACAATTTCCTTTTCAAAAAGCTCTGTAACCTCGTCTTCACTTATTGCCCTGTCATAAATCATAAACTCGTCAATAGTGCCGTTAAAGTATTTATCCCCTGACCACATGGACTTACCGATGTAGCAATAAGGAATACTGTATGCAATTTCGTAAGGATCAAGCTTTATGTTTTCTGTTTCCCCTGCCAATTCTCCGTCGATGTATATACGCATAGTATCTCCCTCTTGCATCATCACAAGATGAGTCCATCTGCCAACTTCAATATCCACATCAATGCTTACACCCTTTTCATAGTCATAGCTACCTGCGGTAATCGCACCTCTTAAGTGATTATTGCCGTAATAAGGTGTTAAGAACATATATCTGCCTGTTCCGGTGCCAAAGTCAAAAACTCTTTGAGTGGCATCCTTGACATTAGGTTTTATCCAAGCGGAGATTGTGTAATCCTCCAAACCGGCGAGAGCCTCTGACGGAATAGTCACATAGCTTTCGCTTGTACCGTCAAGCCTCAAACCCTGTCCGCCTGAAATGCCCTGCGCAATTGAGGCGGATTGAGCCAACTGCGCATCGTTAAAATTTCCCGACTTATCTGCTTCGTCTTCAAAGTCATAATAAACAATGGGTTTTTTCTTTGCTTCCACTCTTTCTGCCACACTTTTTCCGTAAGCTGCTTCAAGAGTGTCCACCTCAGACTTTGAAATTGTTATAACATAACCATGGCGAGGTGTAAAGTCAAAGGAATAATCGCTGCGGTCAAGCTGTGTGAAGTTAACAAGGTCCTCAGTTTCTGTCATAATGAAGAACCCGTTGTTATAAGCATCATACACGAGATGATATTTATCTTCATTCATCATTTTGAAAATGCCGCTGCCTTCAATTGCCACATCGCTGCCGTTTGTATTTTTTCTGGGCAGAGCATTTATTCTCTCAGAATAGGGTCCGCCTGCATGTTCACTTGTTACCACATAAATACCGCCTGCGCTTTCATCCTTAACGTACATGTAGTACAAGCCGTCTTTATAAATAATATCTGAGTCAATATCGTCTTTGAATTCATCATGGCGATACAAAAGTTCAGGCTGTGTAATAAGTGTTTTCATATCCTTAGAGTAAACCTTATACATTTGGGTATTACCGCCGCTGCAAAGTGCAAGGTAAATCATATATGCACCGTATTCCCCTGTTTCTTCGTCATAGAATTCAGGGTCCCAGATAGCCTGAGGTGCCCAGGCACGGTTGTACCAGCCAT
>CAZRZU010000071.1:5625-9371 GCA_964604615.1 uncultured Oscillospiraceae bacterium | reverse complement strand
TGGAACCGGGATGACGGTGAACAGGACCTGTACCGTGTGTTTCCTTAAGTCTTGATGCGTTGTGTCTCTTGATTACGCCTGCGTAACCTTTACCCTTGCTTGTACCTGTTACGTCAACCTTTTCGCCTTCAGCGAAGATGTCGCACTTGATTTCGCTTGCTACTTCGTAAGCGGATACATCTTCAAGACGGAATTCCTTAAGAACCTTCTTAAAGGGAACGCCTGCCTTGTTGAAGTGACCTGCGAGAGGTTTTGTAACTCTCTTAGGGCTTACTTCACCGTAGCCAACCTGAATCGCTTCGTAGCCGTCTTTTTCAATAGTCTTCTTCTGAACTACTGTGCAAGGACCCGCTTCAATTACAGTAACGGGGATTAACTTGCCCTCAGGGCTGAATACCTGAGTCATACCGAGCTTTTTGCCGATAATTGCCTTTTGCATAATGTGTTTCCTCCTTATTGGTTATTGGTTGGCACTGCCAACATTGACCTTCATCTTACTTGGATGCTTTGTCGATGATCTTGATTTCGATGCTAACACCGGCAGGAACTTCAAGTCTACCGAGAGCTTCCATAGTTTTAGATGTGGGGTTTGAAATATCGATCAATCTCTTGTGTGTTCTCTGTTCGAACTGCTCACGGCTGTCCTTGTACTTATGAACCGCTCTTAAGATTGTTACGATTTCCTTTTCTGTGGGAAGCGGAATAGGACCGGACACCTTGGATCCTGTTCTCTTAGCAGTATCCACAATTTTTTCTGCGGACTGGTCAAGAAGAACATGGTCATAACCCTTTACCCTGATTCTGATTTTCTGATTTGCTGCCATAGTCATAGCCTCCTGAAAATAATGATTATTTGTGACTAAGGACAACTGTACACCGTGCCGGGCGTTCCAAAATCCGGCGATAATAAAACCCAGAGCTAAGTCCGGGTACACATGGTCGCGCACAAAAAGGGCCTCAAAGAGCCTTTTCCTACGCATGTTATCATGTTGTACAGTGACTTACGCCCAACTTCTCTGAGTCGGACATTCTCCACGGAAAAACCTACCCTTTGGTAGCAACCTCCCGCTTCATCGTCTGCTTGTCACAGCCTCATTATTATATACTGCAAACTAAAAATTGTCAAGCAGGATTATAAAAAAGTTTTCTTTTTTTGCATTTTCAGCATTTTAACCATACCGGGCGCATCTTTTTAGCATTTTTGACCACAAATTGCACAAACAACTTGACTAAAACAGTATGAAAACGTATAATAAATACGTTAAAACCATAAGAATGAGGCAAAATTATGAAAAAAATCACTATAGGACCGAACGATGCAGGTCAAAGAGCTGATAAATTTATACAAAAGGCTTTTCCCGGCTTACCTAAAACGTTAATGTACAAGGCTTTTCGCAAAAAAGATATAAAGATCAACGGCAAATGGATAAAAGAGAATGTTTTTCTCACAGAGGGCGATGAATTATCCATCTACCTTCCCGATGACTGTTTCGGCACAAAGAGCTTTACTCCTGCGGACGAGAATATATCGGTTATTTATGAGGACGAGAACATTATTATTATCGACAAGGAAAAAGGTGTTCCCTGTCAGGCAGGTCAGGAGGGCAAAACACCTCTTTGCGACATGTTGAAAAGTTACCTATATAATAGGAAGGAATTCGTACCTGAAAACGAAAAAAGCTTTTCTCCGGCGCTGTGCAACCGCATTGATACAAACACCGTAGGGCTTGTTATCGGAGCAAAAAATGCTGCGGCGCTTCGCACAATGAATGAGGCAATCAGAAAAAGAGAAGTAAAGAAATATTATCTTTGCGAAACAGAGGGAATGCCCTCCTATCCCGAAGGTGAAGTTTCTCTTTTTCTTTCTAAAGATAAGAGCGAGAATAAGATGTATGTAGCAAAGGAGGGAGAGGCAACTCTCACCTACTATAGGGTGCTGGAACAAACAAAAGACGGCGCCAAGGTGGAAATTGATTTAAGAACAGGCAAAAGCCACCAGATAAGAGCAGTTATGGCGCACTTAGGCTGTCCGTTAAAAGGAGACAGCAAATACGGTGCAAAAACCAAGGGCGGGCAGAAGCTTATATCATACAAATTAAGTTTTGCCATTACCGACTCTTTGCTATCATATTTAAATAAAAAAACCTTTTATTCAAAACACGTGCTGTGAACAGTGCGTGTTTTTTTCTTGCACTTATTTTTCCTTCCAACCAATGGGGTCTGTCTCCAGTGGTTGAGGCGAAATGTTTTTGTTGATTATTTTCTCCATACGTGATAAAATAATACCATCTATAAATATCTTTTGGAGGGAATTTTATGAAACGTTTTATTGCACTGGCAATAACTCTTGCAATGATAATGTCTTTCATTCCTGCTTTCAGCCTTATTTCAAGCGCCGCAAGCATGACTGATGCCACATTCTTTGCAAAATTTAACTACTCTGCAAATCCCGGACTTTCCCAAGTTAAGGAATATGTGGATGCAGGTGACTACGACAACGCAAAGGCTGCACTTTTGCAGTATTTTAAAGACCGCAAAGCCGAAAGCAGTATACAAGGCTTCGGCATAACAGAGGCAGATGAATTTTACGGCATGGCTGTACTTCCCATGCGTAATATTCTCACAGGTCCTTATGAATTTGACATGTGGCAGGCAGAGTTCACAGTTACAAGCTCTTCCTATGCTGAATATGAAATTGATGTAACAGACCGCATTGCGTCCGAGCTTAACAACGGTGCTGTTTCCTTCATGCTTTTTGCAGGCGACAAACAGCAGTATCCCGTATACGTTAAGAGCAAGGAAGCAGGGGACGATGTTTCTCCCAAGCTTGTTGTTACATACGACATTGACGGCGAAGAAAACACAGTTACAATCACAGCCGACAACGATACATATATCTCTTCCGGCAACACAAGTACAACCTACGGCAGCGCAACCGAGCTCAACATTAAAGAGGACGGCTCCGGAAGCGACTCCACAGGTTCTAACACCAGAAGAACATATATCAACTTCCCCTTGGACGAAGCGGCAAATTCAACCATTATTTCCGCAAACCTTGTTTTGAATGCCGCATATGCAGCAGACTGCACAACAGGCGACAAGGATGTTCTTGTTATTAACGTTGGTGACACAATGTGGGACGAGGATTCCCTCACATGGGCAGGCACAAGAGGAAGTATTTATTCCTATGAGGATGCCTCTGTACCCACATGGGCAGCCTCTGCTCCCAATGCAGACAGCGAATATCACAACGTAACAAGCCGTTTCTGGTTTGGCAAGCCCATGGCTTACGAATATTTGTCATACCTTGCTGACCCCGACCTTTATAACGAAACACACCCCTACAGTGATGTATACCCCGGTGAGGATTTTGGTCCCAAGCTTGTTGAATTGATGGACGCATTTGCAACACAGATGAGCTACGGCTACACACGTACTCTTGAAACAGGCGAAAGACTTAACCGCTGGGTTGACATTGTGGATGCATTCCTGGAAACAGATGTGTTTGATACACGTCTCGACGAATTCTGCAACATTATCTCCTTTATGTGGGGTGACTGTAATTATCTTTCCGGTCTCTCTATTTCCAACGGCAGTTACTGGTGGAGTAACTGGAGAATAGTTGCAAATGCAGGCTTCTTCAAGGGAGTGGAATATATTCCCGAATTTTTAACACATGATTCATGGCGAGAAACAGTTGAATATAATGTTGAAAAAGATTGAAGAAATGTGACGTAACCATATTT
>CAZRZU010000071.1:0-5615 GCA_964604615.1 uncultured Oscillospiraceae bacterium | reverse complement strand
ATTTGACCTTCTCTACAACGATGACTACTCCTTCACAGAAGCGGGTCCCTCCTATGCGGCATGGTGCGTTAAGCTCTTCGGCGACTGTATAAAGGCCGCTGACATGAGTGGAAATCCCATGAGCGCAGTATTTATTGAAAAGGTTAAGTATGCCGCACGAAATGCTTTGGAAAGCTACTATCCCAACGGCTACGACTCCAACATAGGCGACTCCAACTACCGTGATCAGATGTACTACTTTGAAATGCTTAACGATGTTTTCGGCGGCAGCGACAAGGTTATTGCATCTTATGTTGCAGGTGAAGATAAGGGTGCGGAATATCTTACCCGCTACTATTCTTCCGTAAACTCTGCATACATGCGTAACAGCTGGAATAGTGACGAGGCTGTTTATATCAACTTTACAAACAACCCCTCCGACGGTCACTATCACCCCGACAGTAACCAGGTTCTTTTATATGCTTACGGCTCCCCTCTTTTGGTAGATAGCGGTCGTTACAGCTATTCTTCCACAAATTCTATCTATAACACACTCCGTACAGCTCAGTCCCATAACACAATTGAAATTGACGGATTGGATATGGCAGCTCACAGCAGTGCGGCAAGTGCAAATGCGCTTACATATGCAAACACAAATGGCACATTTGACTTTGCAACGAGCACACAGAACGGCTATTCAAACGTTGCTCACACAAGAAACGTGTTCTTTGCAAAGAGCGGCTTTGGCATTGTAACCGACTATGTTACAGGCAGTGCAAGCTACACAATGCGCCAGAACTGGCACTTTATGCCCTCTTCAAACGCAGCAGCAAATGGAAATGTGGTGTCCACAGCATTCTATAATGCACCCGACATTACCGTTGCAGCGGCAAGCGCCGATTCCGCCACTGTTGAATCGGGCTACCACAGCGCTGACTACGGCTTAGTTGCAGAAAGTGAATATGCCTCCTTTGAAAAGACAGGTTCAACTGTTAAGTTCGACACTGTTCTTTACCCCGACAGGGCAAATGTTGACACAGAGGTTTCCGTAACCGACCTTGCAGAAGACGACACTACAAAGGCAGCAATCAAAATAACAATCGACGACGAAGAAGATGCTTACTACTATGTAAGAAACACATCTGATTCCGACGGTACTTTTGGTTCCTACAGCACAGATGCTAAAATGGCATATGTATCAGGCTCAGAATACATGATTGCCGACGGCAAGAGCATTACAGGCAAAATAGAATCCGCCTCCACAATTATATCCATGGGTGTAACAATTGACGAAAACGGCAACGTTGCAATCAACGGTGAAAAGCTTATTGCCGATTCCGACAGTTCAACAGCAATCGCAATTTACGCACCCGATGTAAACCTTGTTACATTAAACGGCGAAAACGTTACATTTACACAGTCAGGTGACTACATTTACGCAGTTGCCTCCGCAGTTGCAGAAAGTGTAACAGGCGCTACGGCAAAGGTTTACCCCGATAAGGACGGCTTCTATGCTTACTCTTCCGGCAACGAAGGCACAAGCAACACAACAATTATCCAGGCGGCAATGTCAAGCTGGAACAACAGAAATGCTTACATGGCTTATGACCTTTCTGACTTCGAAGATAAGGAAATTACAAACGTTACACTTAACATGAAGATGTACGAAAACTCATCTGCCGGAACCTTGCACTTCTATTATCTTGACTACGGCACATGGACACGAAGCAACCTGTCCTTCGTTCTTGACTCTTCAAAGATGCCCTCCCATGGAACAAACAGCTCCTATGGTTTTACAGGCTACTCATACCGTTGGAGCGGCAGTGCATCAGGAGTTGCAGTTAATAATTGGGTTCAGTTTACAACAAACTTCCCCGCATACCTTGCAGCAAATAACAATTACAAGTTCACATGGGCAATGCTCTCAGAAACAGGCTCCGCAAAGTTCTATGCACTTGCTGCCGCAGAAGCTAACCGCCCCTACCTTGAAGTAACGTATAACTACACTTCATCAAATGAGCCCGACCCCACAGTTACAATTGAAAAATATGCCAATGGTAAGCTTGCATCTACAACAGAAGTTACGGCTACTTTGGGCGAGGTTTACTTGTATGAAGCTGACGATGTTGTAACGGTTGACGGCATAACATACTATATCGACCCTGAAATGTCTAACATCAGTACAGTTGTTCAGAAGGAAGGCAATGTTCTTGAAATTTACTACTACAGCGGAGAAGATGTTACAGTAGTGTTTGAAGACATTTTAGACAACGAATTGGCAGATGCTGTGACAGTAAACGTTAACCCCAATCTCACAACATACACATATACTGCACCCGAAACAATAGAAAAAGACGGCGCAATTTATACTCTTGATACATCTTTATCCACTCTTACATGCACATTAAAGAAATCAACGGAGCTTCATGCAGTGTATAAAAAGACCGCTGTGCTCAGTGAAAACCTCATCTATAACGGCGACATGAGCGAAACCACAACAAGTGACGGTTACACATATGTAACAGGCTGGCAGGGTGGTTATGTAAACGGCGAGCACCAGGCTTTAAGCAACCGTCCCGACATTTATCTTCATTCTTCTAAGGGCGCAGGTTCAACAACTGATTCTCACTTTATCTACACAGCGGCAACAGATACTGAAAATGCATATGTAACAACCCCCGCAAGAAGCACAATGACCTCATCCGACTGGGGTGCATATCCTTGGAAGAGTGACGTCAGCGAAAACTACATGGCATTTGTTCTCACAAGCTGGATGCGTGATGCAAACGATGTTAACAGCTACTTAAAGGCCGAAGAAGGCAAAACATATTACATGAGCTTTGACATGAAGGCAACAAGCATTGCAAGCGTGAACAACGTAGTTGGCTTCACAGCGGTAACAGAAAACGGCGATACTTATGCAACTAAAATCCCCGGCACAAACGGTGATATTAATACCCTCACATGGGTGCTTGACAACTCCATCGGCAGAAGCAAATATCTCACAACCGCCGATGAATGGGTAACAGTTTCCACAACTGCAACAGCTAACTCCGACGGTTACTTTATGTTCCAGTTAGGCTGGGCACATGAATACGGTCAGGTGTCTGTGGGCAATTTCAAGATTTACGAAGTGGAAGACTTTGAATATGCAACCGTAACTCTTGACGGCAAGGAAGTTATAACAGAAGGTACAATTGCTCTCGGAAACGAAACAGAAGACGGCTACACACTTCCCGATGATGTAATCGGCTATACTGTTACAAGCGGTGAGGAAACTAAGTTCGTTCCCGCAGGAGAGCTTAATGTTAATGACGGAGACGTTATTACAACAACAGACATAAACGTTTCTATGGTGACAGGCGCACAGGTTCGTTACGGCGGCGGTCTGGACGAGGACGGCAAGGTAAGCACAGGCAACGGTCTTCGTTTCATTGCACAGGTTGACAGAAGCAGCATTGGCGACGAAGTAACAGGCTACGGTATGAAGATTACAGCCGAGGATAGCAGCAGTAGCATTGAAATCCCTGCAACAAAGTGGCAGGACGGCGACAGCCAGACAATATTCTCAGTTGCTCTTACAAACCTTGCAACAAGCAACTACAACCGTGCATTTACAGCTGTGCCTTATGTAACCGTTGAGTACGCAGACGGCTCCACAGCCACAATTTACTCAACAGAAGGTATTACAAGAAGTATTTATCAGGTAGCGGTAGGACTTCTTAAAACAAGCAACAACGGCATAGAAAACTCCGACGATGAATACGGTGTAGAAAGTCAGAGCGGACTTTATGATGTGCTTAATGCTTATGTGAACATGGTTGGCATCCGTCTTGACATGGATGCAACGGGCAACTTTACAGCACGCACAGAGGGCAGCGGCTCTTACACAGGAGAAGTCTTCTTTGAGGTTGAATCTAAAAAAATAGGTGACGGTGTTTATAAAGTTACCATTACACCCGTAGCAGAAAACTTTGCAAACAAAGTAACCATCACAAGCTACTGGGATGAATTTATCAGAATCAACAATAATCATTCTGTTGTAGTAGAGTGCATTTTCGATTCTGTAATTAATGAAGACGGTAGCATAACATTCACATTTACAGTTCCCAAGACTGAAACAACAGAATAAAATCTATATATTGGGGGGCGCAATTTGCGACCCCCAATTTTTCAAAAAAATATGGGACTTTTATAAAATTTACTATTGCAATTTATAAAACAACGTGTTAAAATGATTACGTATCAATATGAAAGGATGTGTCTCTAATGAAAAAGTACATGACACCTGAATTATCCAAATTATTTATGCTCGAAGATATTCTTGTACTCAGCCAGGAGGATAACTTATACGAAGACATCTACGATGACAATTACGATGAAGAATCTGAAGGTTTCGGGCTGCTTATTGCTGACTAATTTATGGTATTCTTAAAACTAAAAAAACTTGTCATAACCTCTTTGGCGGTTCTGGCTTTGGTTCTTTCCTTCTCAGCGGTAGCTTCTGCCGCTGAGCTAGACGAGCTCAGTGTGGTTGATAACACACTTTATGCTTCGGTCTCGGAAGGTAACATTGCCGTTTTTGTAGCCGAGTACGACGAGGCTTTATTAAGTGATGTCTTTTTTGCTTATAGTGATGAGGACGGCTATATAGAGCTCTCTATTGGCAATGCCGAAGAATACAAAATCTTATTGTGGGACAGGAATACTCTTGCCCCTGTTTCTTGTACCTATAAGTTGGTTGAAGGCAGGGCATATGCCGAAGGCAGCACGGAGCCGGTTCCCGAGTATACTATTACCGGTTATTCTTTTGATCAGGAAGACTACGTAATGATAGTTTCGGCAATCACAGACAACGAAATAACAGGCTACAAGGCAGGAGAGGCAACAACATATTCACTTGGCGAACATGTGACTGTTGTGGGCTTGTCTGACAAGCTGGATGACGTTGTTCCCGGTAGTGTAGTTCTTATAGGCACAGATGCATCAGGCAATTGTGCAGCAATTGAGCTTCTGGCATCTATGGGAATGCCTGTTGACCCGGCGAACTTTGAGAACAACTTTGGCTTCTATTCGCCTTCCGACGGCAGCGAGAAGTACCAAAACTTTGTTACTGAAATGTATTCAAAATCAGGCAACAATCTGGTGTTTTACCACTTTAACGAGGATGGCAAATTCATTCCCACGTATGTCAATGCAGCAGGCAAAACAGTCAAACAATCATATCCGTTCGTTTCAGGAGCAATGTGCTATCGTGTAGGCATTGCAATGGACGGGGAAACACCCATTGTAACTATTTCATCATCCAAAGCATCGGCAACAGGAGAGGCTTCGCTGTTCAAGGACACATCAGAATATCACAACTATGTATATCTCCGCTATGACACCGAAACACAAAAACTTACACAATGTGTACTTTACTGTGTTCCAAAGGACTTCAATCCGGGTGCAGGAGGAGACGGATGGACACAGATATTCGGTTTAGGTCCGGTTGTTATAATAGAATAATTCAGACGTACAAAAACGAGAGCAGATGCTCTCGTTTTTTATTGTGTAAAACCGGCTTTATTTCCCTTCCGGGTTTTGAAAGATTTTTGAAGAACCTCTGAGGCGATATACTCGCTTCGCTCGCGCGA
>CAZRZU010000070.1:0-9417 GCA_964604615.1 uncultured Oscillospiraceae bacterium | reverse complement strand
CAGTATTTGACTCGGAGAGTTACGTAATTCTTGACTCTTCCGCACTTTATTATGATGACGGCAAGGTTACAATTGGAGTAACAGGCACAGGCACTGCATTAACATTGGGAAGTCTCAATCTTAATGTAACAGCAAGCAGTGTTACATTTGGCGGTGCAACTGTTTCCTGCAGTGATAAATTTAAGGAAATCGAAATAACACTTGACGGCACAAATGTTACACTTACAGTAAACGGAGAAAGTAGTAGCACAAGTAATTCTACAACCCTTACAGACTGCGGCATGGCAGGCGGTAACTATATCGGTAAGGGCTTTACAGGCAGTATTGACTATGTAAGAATTTACGATATGGGCTATGAATATTCCTCAACTGATATCGGTAACATGGAAGGCAACTTCGTTCCCGAGGTTGACAGTGTAGGTGATGCTTCGGAAGGCACACTTAACTCCAACACAGAAAACATTAACTCCACATGGTACGGCTGGAGCAGTACAAGTAGCAACGTAACAGTTGATGGCGGACTTAATATTACAGGTGCTGTTACATGCTCGATTAAGTCTCCTCAGATTGAAACAGACAAATTTGTTATTGAATTTGACCCCGAGGGCGGCTCGGCTTATCCCGACCATGGTATACTTGACTCTGACGGCACAACAGTGCTCTTTGCGCACCGTTATGCAACAGATGCTAAAGCTATCCACATTGGTCGTGGTGAAACAAACTCCTCTATCCGCGGAACAGATTCTGTTTCCGATACAACAGGTCAGGCAAGATTAACAAACTTTGTAGGTGAAAGACTTGCCTCCGGCACACTCCGTACAGACAGAAGTGCTGTAAGCTTCTCCGGCGGCGAAAGAGTACGCATTGTTGCAGAAAACAGAACATGGGATGCAACACTTAGTGAAGAATTTGCAAAGAGCGAAAACTACACAGATAACCTTGCTTCTCTTGCAGAGGGTGATGAAATCTACACAGTTACTTACGGTACGGTGGACGAATATAATCTTTTCACACCTGTAAGCGTGAGTGTGTATACAGGCTCTTTCACAGGTTTTGGCGGTTTTAAAACTGCAGGCGGTTCCAGCGGAGTTACAGTAAGCTACAAGAACATTGTTATCTATGCAGACGCAGGGGAAGACACTGTTATTAAAGTAACATACCTTGCAGACGGCGAAGAAGTAAAATCCGTTACAAAGAGAAGCGGTGCAACATTCCCCGAAGTATACATATACGAAAACGGGGTTAACGAAATTTATTATGCTGAAGGCAATACATATACTGCCGACACAGAGGTTGAAATGACTTCTCTCGCAGGCGGCGGTTTGACTGTTGGTACATGCTTTGAAACAGAAGCAGGTGCGGCATACAAAACAACATGCGAAAACCTTATTGCAAACGGCGATTTTACAAGCACCCTTAAGGGCTGGTACAACGCGGCAGGCGGTGAAGCAACATCAAGCTATTTTACAGTAAACACTGACGGTACAATCACTGCAAAAGCATCTACCGGTGCAACGGGCGAAGGCTCACTTTACCGTGCATGGGACGTTGAAATCGGCAAAACATATGTGTTTACATATACCTCCGATGTTGAAAATATGTACCATGTAGTGTCTCAGAAAAATGACATTTCAGCTACAAACGACGGTACAGTAATCGGCACAAGTAAACAAGGAGAAAACTACTTTGTATTTACTGCCGAAAAGGAATATGTGCAGATTAACTTCCGTTGGCTTGGTTCCTCTAACACAATCGGTAACTTTGGTTTGTATGAGGTTGCAAGCGCTGAAAGCGACAGAGTGGTTACTACAATCAATTATGTTGCAGGCAGTACAACAATTGGTTCAACTACTGTAAACAGCTTTAAGGGCGATGTTATTGACCTTACAGACGAGACAATCGTTCCTCTTACTGTTGTGTATAACGACAGTGTTTATACAAAGGATTCTTCAAATGCTACAAGCTATACAGCAAATTCTACAGGCACAGTTACAATTACTTACACGGAAAGTGACATTCAGTCTATTGAATCTGTTTCCGCAACAGTTATCGGCGACAATTTGCCTGTTTTGCCCACAACATTGACTGCAACAACAAGTAGCGGCACAATGGAAGTTGATGTTGAATGGGACTATTCCACACTTGCCCCCGGCGAAGAATGTATAGTATACGGTACTGTTGAAGGTACTGTAATTAAGGCAGAAGCATCTGTTACAGTGCTGACAGAAAGCTTTAGTGTTAATGATTTGTCGTCTTATACAAATCAGACTACAGCTAAGAGTGGTGCTACAAAATTCCCTCTGGCAATGACAAATGAATTTTATATTGAAATGGATGTTACCTATGCATCCTTTGGCGATTTCTGGATTACATTATTCACATCAAGTGATGTTGCCTTTTTCAGTAAAGAACAGGTGGCATTAGGTCACAACTCATCAGGCGGCTTCCGCCCTGTTGACGGTAACGGTTCTGGTGGCAGAACGACAAGTGATGCAAACCTCACAACAGTAAGCACAGGCATAACCTACCGTATATTGGTAAAGGCAGATGCTTCTACCGATAAGTACACTGTTACGCTTACAAAGCCTGACGGTACAAGCTACACAGCTACAGATTTTGGATTTAGAAGAAATGCCACTTCTATTGACTCTATTGTAATGTTCCGTAACGGTGGTAGTTCAGGTGCGGCTACTGCAACGAACATCAAGGTTTATTATCCCGGCTATGCAACAGCGAGATTTGTAACAGAGGACGGTTCTTTGGTAAGGGAAATTTCCGGTGACGTACAGTCAGGTTCATTCACTGTAAGCGAAACAGTTGGTTTTGTAATTGATGATGATGGTGCGGGTCACTATTATCAGATTCCCGAAACTGTTGTAAGTGAAGACATTACAGTTGTTGTAGAAGAAATTACAGACATGTATTCTGTTTTAGAGGATGCTTATGCTCAGGGTACAACAGTTTACGGTATTGACGCAACCGATACAAACAACATATTTGTTGCGGCGGTTAGTGGCAACGACCGTGCACCCCTTAGCGATGCTGACGGAGTAGCTATGGCAGACGGCACACATACACCTTCAACCTTGGGTACATCAAGAGTTGGTCTCTTCCAGTTCCCCGTATTGGAGCTTGAAGACGGTAAGGCGGCTGTTGCACATTTCTATGTGCGCGCATGGCATGGTAATACATTTACCAACTCCAACACATCTATCCGTATGGCAGGTTATGCGGTAAACGATGACACATGGCTTACAGGCACATGTACAGCAGCAAACCTTACACTTTTAGAGGGTCAGACAAACCCCATGTTTACATCAAGAAGCACAAACACAGCAGGTTATATCACTCTTGATATTACAGAGGCTATGAAGGCGGCTCAGAAAAAGGGTCTTGATACAATCACAATCCGTCTTAATGCGGCTTGGGGTGCGGCTTACATTGCAGAACGCGAAGCGGCAGTTGCAGGCGGCAGCTACGAAGGTAAAGCGGCATACTTAACCGTTGAAGACGGTACATATATTACAGTATCCGGCGCAACAAAGGTAACAAAGGACGGCTCCTTAATGAGTGCTCCCGAAGACGGTGTTACAATTACAGATGGCAGCACAGTAAAAATGTATACTGACAGCGAAAGCGCAGTTGCCTTTACAAACGGCACAAAGGTTTACAAGGTAACAGACGGTGTAACAGAGGCAATTGCTCCCGAAGAGGGCGGTTATTACCCTGCGAGTGTTGGTGTTAATGCAATTGACGGTGCCCAGGTAAGAATAGGCTCAGGTGTTGGAGAAGACGGAAAAGTAGGCGACGGAAGCGGCTTGAGATTTGTTGTACAGCTTAACCGTGCCGATAGCTTAGCGACAGTTGAAGGTGCAACCTACGGTGTTAAGATTACTGCTGAAGACAGCACGGCAGACCCTGTTGACATTCCTGCTACAAAGTGGCAGAGCACAGATGTGTTTACAGTGGCACTTACAAATCTTGCCGAATCAAACTACAACCGTGAATTTACAGCAACACCATATATCACAGTTGATGGACAGACCTTTGAAGGCACTCCTGTTACAAGAAGTATTTATAAAGTTGCGGCAGGCATCCTTGTAAACGGTTACACAGAAGAAGACAACGCAACAGATGTGGATAAGACAGGTACAGAATACGAGCTTACGGATGTACTTGTTGATGTGCTTAATGCATATGTTAACCAGGTAGGTATACGTCTTACAATAACAAGTGACGGTACAATCACAGCCCGTACAGAAGGCACAGGCGCATATACAGGCGACTTGTTCTTTGAAGTAAGCCGTGTTGATAACGGTGACGGAAGCTACACAGTAACTGTTACACCTTCTGAAAATGCAGAAATTAAATCCTGGTGGAAGGAATATGTGAGAATTAACAATAACAATTCTGCCGTTAAGAACATGATTACAAACGATTCTATTGCAGAGGACGGCACACTCACATTCACATTTACACCTGTTGTAAGCACAACTGAATAAATTTACTGAACGCACAAGTAAGACTTGTGCGTTCTTTTCATAAATGATAGAATAGTACAAAAGAGGTGTTTATTATGAAGGTAAGACCGGCAAATGTAAATGAGTATGAAAATGTATTAGAGTTTTATTATGATTTAATAGACAGTATGGAAAATGACCCTTACAGTCCCATGTGGCAGAAGAATGTTTATCCAGAGGACATAACCATAAAAAATGCCATAGAAAACGGGTGGCTGTACATAATGGAAGAGGACAATAAAATTATTGGAAGCATGGTCATAAATTCTGCTTGTACAGAGGGCTATGAAAAGGTCAGCTGGAGTATTGATGCAAAGTCTGATGAAATAGCGGTGATACACCTTTTGGGCATTGCCAAATTCGCTCGGGGAAAAGGCATGGGAAGCCGTCTTGTTCAGGAAGCGATTGACTTATGCCGCCGCATGGGAAAGAAGACAATCCGCCTTGATGCGGTGGGGCGAAATATTCCTGCACAGCATCTGTACGAGAAAAACGGTTTTTCAAACCGAGGTGTAATGAATTTGTATTACGAGGACACAGGTTGGATGGATTTTGTTATGTATGACTTTTTAATATAAAAATATTGATTTTGTCCTTAAAAAATGTTAAAATCATATATAACTACTAAGTTACAATAAAAAAGGAGGAAAATTAATGAAAATGCGCAAATTCATGTCGCTTTTAGTTGTAATTGTTATGGTTCTTTCAATAGTTCCCGTGGTTACAGCTGAAGAAGCCCTTACAGTGGCATTCGACACAAAATCTCTCACCATTTCCGGTGAAAAAGAGCTTACCGGCACAGGCTGGCTCGCAACGGAAGAAGATGCTCGCGTCCGCTGGAATCAGAACTGGACGGCAGACGGAAAATGGAATAGTGCAGGCGGCGGCACCTACGGACTTATGTTCTTTGCCTCACTGGCACGTGATACTGCCGACGGAACGGCTCAGGCAAATCTTGCCGACTCCGTTAAAACCTTAAAAAGCGAAAATATTGTAATTTCCTTTAACTTCGCTTGTCAGGAAAAGGAAAATCTTTATCAAAGATGGAACTTTAAAGATAACGACAATAATGTTTTTGCAACATTCTATTTTGACAAAAATGCCAAGGTGAGTGTTGGCTTAAATGAAAAGGATGTTGTAACAGGTCAGGACAAAGCATACGAAATCCGCGGTCAGGAAATGGTTATAACAGCCAAAAAGAACACAGGCGGAAAGTATACGGTTACATATACTCTTAATGGTAAAACAATAGCCTCTGAGGAGGTTGACAATGTAAACGGCTTTAAGGCTATTGAAGCTAAAATCCCCAGATATAACGACCAATGGGGTGCAGCTGCACTTTTAAATCTTAAAATAAGCTACCTTAAGAATAACAACGTTACAGACAAGGAGATCGAGGAATATACCCTTGTTAACACACCTCCGACCATGAATGCACAGGGTGGCAGCGAAGACTATCTTATAGATTTATTTGAACCCGTGACCATTTCGCACCCGGCAGGAGATGAATTCATTTACTATACTCTTGATGGAACAGACCCGACAATAGAGAGCAATAAATATGAAGGCCCTTTCTACGGTGATGGTGTATTGCACGTTAAGGCAAGAGCAATTGCCTCTAACGAAATACAGAGTGAAATAGTTGAAGCTTGGGTTTACAACAGACCCTGGGCAGCAACAGCGGCTGAATTCCGTATTGACGGTGAAAACACTGTAAATAACATCAAGATTGCTTGGCCCTTATATCCCAACGCAACAAAGTACGAAGTTTACCGCGGTGATAAGCTTGTAGGCACAACAATCGGTGATGCTGTTGACGAATATAACCTTGAAGTAAACAAGAACTATAAGTATACAGTAAAGGCATACAACGGTGACGTTCAGATTGCAGAAGGTACAACAAATACAGTAACAACCTTTGCAATTAATGTTGATGAGCTCACAGGCTACGATGACAACAGAAGACGCGGATGGGTTCCCACAGATGAAAACGGTGACGATGACCCCACTCCCAAGCCTTCAGGCTACAACATTAACGGTAAGTACTACTCTGTTAAGAACGAGGGTGTTTCACGTGAGCTCTTTGCTTCTTTAGGTCTTGATCCCACAATCTGGGACAACAGCTGTACTTGCGTAGCTTTCTACTATAAGGAAAGTGATGACGGTATTAACTGGCCCGAAGAATGGACACCTATTTACCCTGTATTTATCGACCTTCGTTTTGAAGGTAAGCAGGTTGGTCTGCATTACGACGGTGAATCTATTATTTGGTCTGCTCATGCAGAAGGCACACGCGGCTACGATGTTGCAAAGCTTTTCTTTGCATCCTTTAAGCCCGGCAGAAGTGCAGAAAAGGTTGAACCCTATGCATACATAGTTTCCGGTAATGTTATTAAGGCTCAGGACGATCCTTGGGAACAGTACGAAAACTTTGAAGGTAAGGAAGGCAGCAACCAGTTCTCCAGCTTCTACATTGGCCGTCCCTTCGGTTACGATTCCCGTGACATGGTTCGTTTCACAGAAGGCGACACAATGTACACCTTCTCTTCCACAAACATGAACCAGGATAAGCTTGTTATTAAGCTTGACGAAAACTGGACAAAGCCTGTTGAGGTAACAAACGTTATCCTTAAGGGTCAGAGAAGAGAAGCTCCCTCTGTATTTAAAATGGGAGACAGATACTATATTTACACTTCAATAGCAAACGGTTGGTTTGCATCTCAGGCAAAATATTCATCTGCAACTTCTATTGATGGTGTATGGTCACCCGGCAGACCCATTGCAAATGCAGGTACATTCGGCTCTCAGGCAAACGGTGTATGGGGTTACGGCAGTGAAAGTGGCAGATGGGTACAGCGTGGTCACGGTTACAACTGGGGTCAGTCAGGTGGTTGGAGAAAGAGTAACTATCAGATATTCTTCCACATGGCAGTTAACGACGGTGTTGCAACAGGTAACTGGTGCTATAAGATGGAGTATCATCCCTATTGGGGTGCTATCGCAGTTCAGTCCGGCGAAACAGTATCCTTGGGTAAGAAGGCATATATTGACGGCAAGGAATGCCCTCAGCTTACAGATAATGTACAGCTTGAGAGAACAGGTGTTACAGAAGTAAGTCATGTTCCTTACGATATTATCGTTGACTTGGAAGTTCCCACAGTTGTAAGCGAAGTTAACCTTACAAACGATATTTACAACGGCTCTAACTGCGCAAGCTACTTCAAGGTATACGGAAGTAACGATGAAAAGAACTGGGAATTCTTGGCTGACGCAACAAGTAAGGACGACGATGATCCTGCATTCCGTTCCTGTTGGGTTGAAACAGACAAGGCATTCCGCTACATCAAGGTTGAAGTATTGGAAGTACTCAATATCCAGGGTGGTAACAACTCTGCTCTTTGGGGTGGTAAGCCTCTCGAAGTTGCTATCTATGGTAAGCCCGAAGGCTGGCAGGCAGAATACTACGACCTTTCCAAGCAGGAAGAAATTCTCGTTGGTTACGGTCAGAACAATATTGACTTTGAACCCTATGGTCAGGAACCTGTTATTGTAAACGACAGAACTCTTGTTCCTCTCCGTGCAATTTTTGAAGCAATGGGCGCAGAAGTTAATTGGGACGATGCAACAAGGACAGTAACAGCAACACGTGATGATGTTACAATTTCTCTTGCAATCGGCTCTGACCAGCTTTATGTTAACGGTGAAGCTGTTACAATCGATGTTCCTGCTCAGATTATTAATGACAGAACTATGATTCCTGTAAGAGCAATTGCTGAAAGCTTCGGTTGCGAAGTTAACTGGAACCAGACCGCAAGAAGAGTAGCAATTACAGAAGACTAAACAAATTAACGAGGCGGATTTTCCGCCTCGTTTTTATTTAGTCTTCTGAGTGCAGAATGCAGAGTGTAGAGTGCAGAATGCAGAATTATTGCAGGGAATGTACCTGCTCCTTCCTTAAAATAATCAGGACATTCCGTGCCTTAAGAATGCTCTCGGTTTTTGTGTTGAATTTATATTGCTGTTGTGGTAAAATGAGTTTAATCGTAAAACGATTAAACTCAGCGATATAAATTCCTGACGGAATTTGCGATATACCTTCGGTGCGATATATTACTTCGTAATGCGATATGTGCCTGCGGCACGAGAAAAAAGGAATTTATATCATATCGCAATGGAGCAAAGCGGAGTTATATGGCATTTGTGAAACAAAAATATCGAGCAATCAAAGATTGCATGTCGCCATAATAAATGGTATTTAAATCGTTCAGTCTTTATAAACCCTTTGATGTCGAATATTGTTGAAAAGGAGGAACTGTATGAACAAGCAAAATTTTGTTATTAATATGTTTTTAACAATGGTGCTTATCCTGGGTTGGGCAGGAATATTGTTTGTATCTTTTCTTCTATATTTGATGAGTGATATGTTTAGGTTTTTAAGCAATGGCATATTGGTTTATATTGCTATTTTTATATACGCACTCGCTTTTGTTTTACCAATTGTATTTAGAAAACGAATATCAAAACATCTTTCTTTGCCAATATCATTTATTGTTTTTACAATTTTATCTGTTGTAGTTGTTGGTTGTATATTAGGTGGAGCTAAGAACTATATATCTGACTTTAGTCAAGAAAAATGGAACAATAATGAGAGACTAAGAAAATATATGATTAATGATTTAGAGGAAAGCCATGGAATTATTGGAAAGACAGATAAAGAAATTGTTGATTTGTTAGGTGAACCGATATACATTAGTGATGCTCTAAATATTAAATACGAGTATTATGTGGGCGAAAGCATAATAGATCCGTATGGTTATCAAATTGAATTTGAGAACAATATTGCTATAAACACTACATTGTTTGAACATTAAAAAGCCTTCCCCTTGAGGGGAAGGTG
>CAZRZU010000069.1:0-9524 GCA_964604615.1 uncultured Oscillospiraceae bacterium | reverse complement strand
GCTGTTTGAAGAAATTGAGCACCTTGGATATTGTGGCATAGCCGGAGGCTGTGTACTACAATTTCGCACAAGCCTCCCTACATTGCAGTCAACAATTATCAGGAGGAAAAACAATGAGTAAAAATGACTATTTAATTCGTTTGGAAAGAAAAGAAGATTACCGTGAGGTAGAGAACTTAGTTCGTGAATCATTCTGGAATGTGTACCGTCCCGGATGTCTTGAACATTTTGTGCTTAATCAGTTAAGGGATAATACTGACTTTATACCTGAGCTTGATTTTGTTATGGAAAGGGACGGAAGAATCATTGCTCAGAATGTGTTTGTGAAGGCACACATCAAAGCCGATGACGGCAGACATGTTCCTGTTTTAACAATGGGACCGATCTGTGTTGCTCCAAATCTTAAAAGACAAGGTTACGGCAAAATGTTGCTGGACTATTCTTTGAAAAAAGCAAAGGCATTTGGCTTTGGTGCAGTATGCATTGAGGGAAATATTGATTTTTATTCTAAAAGCGGTTTTACTTTTGCAAGTGAATTTGGTATTCGCTATCATGGATTGCCTGACGGAGAGGATGCTTCGTTCTTTTTGTGCAAAGAACTAAAAGCGGGCTATCTTAATGGAATTAAAGGAGAATATGAACCGCCCGAAGCATATTTTGTGAACGAAGACGAGGCAGAGGAGTTTGACAAAGAGTTCCCCCGTAAAGAAAAATTAAAGCTTCCGGGGCAACTTTTCTGAAAACGAATAGCAAAAGGGGCAATGCGCCATATGGTGCATTGCCCTGTTTTGCTATTTTGGGGTGATTTGATATGGGTTGGTTTTATGAGTTGAAAATATTGGTTTGCGGATAGGAGTCAGCGGGGGTTAGGTGGTAATGTTATAATGACTGATAACTTAAAATACTGTTGTGAAATGTCAAATATTGTGATAAAATACATACATGAAAAAGAATGGAAGTGGTAAATTGTTTGGCTTTTTATTTTGCGAAGATGAACCCGGTGTGAGTTTTGAATATATGTATAAGAAATATAAAAGTACAGTTAGATATATGATAGAAAAAGTAATATTTGACGAGGCATTAGCGGATGATGTCTTTCAGGAAATATTTTCAAAATTCTGCTTCAGCATGCATAAAGTTCATGGCGAAACAGCATCACGAAAGTGGCTTATGCGCATTGCCAGAAACACAATAATTAACATGAGCAAAAAGGACACTACATATAAGAAACATATAAATCTTACGTATGACATCGAATACATTACAGACCATACTTCGGAAAATGAACCTATGAACGAGCTTCTTAGGGCAGAAATGGCTGAAAAGTTACGGTCTGTATTGGATGATATAAATCCTATTTATTGCGAAGCTCTGGAATTAAAATACTTCATGGATTATACCGTGGAAGAAATAGCTGAATTTCAACAAGTTGCACTTTCAACAGCATACTATCGCTTGGTTCGCGGACAAACAATATTATATAATGCCCTGTACAATTATGTGTTAGGAGAAGGGGGAAATCAATAATGAAAAAAGGGAATAATGAAATACATGAGATAAAGGATTTTGATGAAGTTATAAAGATGGCATGTCAGAAGAATGTTGATGAATCTGATTGTGACAGAATTATAACCGACGAGGAACGTATAGCCTCCGGAAAAAAGGTGCCTTCTGATGATATTATGCTTAAAATTAAGAAGAATTGCAAAAAGAGGCAACATGAAATAATATTGCCTGATGAAAAAGAAACCAAGACAGAAAAGTTAAGTATTTATAAATTTAAAACTAGTAAAAAATTTTTTGTTGTGGCACTTATTGCAACCTTTTTAATTGGTGCACTGGGAGCAACAGCCATGAAAGAATTGATTTTTGATAAGAAAACGTATGTTATGGGTGGCTCTGTTGAAACACATATGATGTTGTCAAAGCAAACGGAAGAAGAAAAGCGTGTGAAGCAGTCGTATGATGAGGCTGAGGCGAAAATGGGTGTAGATTTGCTGATACCTGCATATGTTCCGGAAGGAATGAACCTGGAAAGTGTGAGGGCAACAGAAAAAAGAGCAAGAATTACATACAGAGGCGGAGAGAACGATACAACCATTTGTTTTATGCAACAAATTATGACGGCGGAAATAGATTATGGAAACATTGTAAATGCAACTGAACCGGGAGTTGATAAAAGAACCATTTCCGGTAAAGATGTTGCAATTGTGGCTTATGAACAGGATGATACGGGAAAACCGTGGATTAAGATGACGTGGGCTGAGGATATTAAAAACTCAAATAATGTGATGAAATATGAAGTTGACACTGATATTCCGGAAGAAGAGCTTGTGAAGTTTATTGAAAATTTGCAATAGTGTGGTTTTAGAAAAAAACTCCCCCTTGATGTTATATATTCACGAGGGGGAGTTTTGTAATGTTTTGTAATAAAGGAGTGTTTTTATGAAAAAGTTTATGGCATTGGTTCTGGCTGTTATATTGTGTATGTGTGCCGTTCCGACAACAGCGCAGGAAGCATCAACCTACGGAAGATACCTCATGCAGGGACACTATGAATTTGGTGGCGGAGATAATGTTATAGTAATGTGGGCTGATATAATGGCATATGAAGTTGTTGACAGCTTAACAATTGAAGTTGTTGTATATCGTCAACTGAGCACAAGCGATATTATTGTATGGAGTGGCAGCATAACAGAAACCAATTCTGACTATGCCGAATTCCCCGACAAAACTGTGAGCATGATTCCGGGTTATTATTTTGCGGAATTTACTTATAAGGTAACGGAAGGCTCAAAAACAGAATATGATTATGCATATACAGATACTATTACTGTAAGATAAAAAAATAACTCCCCCCTCAGAAAAAATCTTGTTTAAGAAACAAGATTTTTTATTTTTTTTGTAAAAAAATAATGGATAGTTGTTTATATAAAAAGGAGCATTGCAAGAATAAAACTAATGAAAAATTTTACATAAACAGAAGATTTTAAAAAATATGAATTGCAGTTCATGTTAAAAGAGATGATTTAATTGTAAAATATTATTGTAATAATTTGACGGAAAGGAGAAAAATAATGGGGCATTGTATAACATGCGGTCAGTTAGTTCGTGAACACCGTGAGAAAAAGAAGCTTACAATTGAACAATTGGCGGAGTTGTGCAATGTCAGCGACAGATGTATAAGTAACATCGAACGAGATATATCCCTACCTAAAGCCGATACACTTGTTATGATTTGCCGTGCATTAGAAATTGATATTGGTGAATTGGAGGCAATTACTCTTGAAACGAGGTATGAAAGATATGGTATACATTTATCGGTTCGTGGAGCAACACCTGTACAATGAGTACATAGGATACTACCGTAGTTATGGTGTGGAGATTTCTGATGAAAATTATAATATTATCAGAATTATAGACGATGTTTCCGTTGATAAAGAAGCTATAAGTTCACTTGTTAGTTTATGTAATCAATTGAAACTGGATGTGATTCATATTGATGATGTGATAGACGACTTTTTAAAGTTTTAAACAAATTAAATTTAAAATTGAAAAATTGCGATTTTTTTGTAAAAAAATGTCCCTTGGCGGTTTGTATATTGCAAGGGGGAATTTATGATGCATAATAAACATGAAGATAGTATTATTAGTATAATAAAACAAGAAATTGAAAAAAGAAATATTTCAGTGAATAAATTTGCAGAAGAAATGAACTTTTCAGCCTCGACATTATACGAAATTCTTAACGGCAGCACATCACCAAGACTTGTTACATTGAAAGATATTTGTAATGCTTTAGACTTAGATATTGTAATAATACATAATGAACAAGACAATGCGGAAGAATACAGTTTTATTAATACAATATTACGCCTTTCACCATGGGAACAGAACATTATAAAAAGTGTGCTTGAAATGCTGGAGAAGAGTAAACATTCTGAGTGAACAATACTTTAAGCCATTGCTCAATAAAATAGATGAGCTTAATATGATAAGATAAAAATTTGATGTAAGTTTTCAATTTATGATTGTTCCGTCAATTTGTTGCAAGACAAAAACAGAGCTTGTTTTGGATTATTATATTTATAAATAAACAACTTGCCCAAATTACTGCACCGAGGATACCCTCGGTGTTTCGTTTTAGCGGAGGGTTATGCCGTCTGCCAATATAAGTTCAACGATTGTTGATATTAAATTGAGATTAAGTTGATGTATACAAGCTATAATAACCATATAATTGCAGATTGTTCGGTGAAATCTTGACGGTGTTTGACTAAAAGAATATAATATATGTAACATGGATTTGAAAATGTTTGAAGGAATATTAATTGCAGAAGTACACTTAAAGTAAGTCGGAGGAAAACGGATATGCTTAAAATCTTAATTGCGGAAGATGACCGTGAGCTCAGGAGGCTGTTTGCTCATGTACTCATTAAAAACGGATATACTGTAAAAGAGGTTGCAAACGGAAAAGAAGCATTGGACGCAACGGGGAATGATTATTATGACCTTATTATATCGGATATTATGATGCCTGTAATGGACGGTTATGAATTTGTCCGCACGCTGCGTGAAGCAGGTGATACCACACCTGTTATGATGATTACTGCAAAGGATGCCTTTGACGATATGCGACTGGGCTTTCTCTCGGGCAGTGATGATTACATGATAAAGCCTGTAAACGTGAACGAAATGGTTTTACGTGTGCAAGCTCTTCTCCGCCGTGCGCAGATGATTAACGAACGCAAGCAAACTGTTGGAAACACAGTGCTTGAATATGATACCTTTACCGTTATATCCGATAATAGCAGCGTTGTTCTTCCTCAGAAGGAGTTTATGCTTCTTTATAAAATGGCTTCATATCCGGGAAAGATTTTCACCCGCCAGCAACTGATGGACGACATTTGGGGATATGATTCCGACAGTGACACACATACGGTTGATGTTCATATAGGAAGATTAAGAGACCGCTTTAAAGATAACAAGGATTTTAAAATTGTAACTATACGCGGTGTGGGATATAAGGTGATGAAGCAATGAGAGAAATAGAAAAATTTCGAAAATTAAGCAGTCAGAAGGTTAAGCTCAGCCTGCGAGCAAGACTTATTCTTCTTATCGGTGCAGTAGTATTCAGCAGTATCTTAATTGCCTATGGTATAATTGCATTACTTGAATGGCTGCTGCCTGTCACTACCGTTGTTCCTCAGTTGATTCAGTTAAGTATCCTTAGCCTTGCTGTTACCTTTATTGCGGCGCGTTTCCTTTCAAGGATTTTCTTTGACCCTATCAAGGTTTTAAACGAGGGCATGAAAAAGGTTGCTGACGGAGACTTTAGCATCAGACTCAGCACAAAGTCTTCGGCATTGGAAATTCAGGAGATGTTTGCAGGGTTCAATATGATGGCGAAAGAGCTTGGCTCTACGGAAATTCTGCAGTCTGATTTTGTTTCAAATGTATCCCATGAATTTAAAACCCCGATAAATGCCATTGAGGGTTATACAACCCTTTTGCAAGGGGCAGAAAATATAGACGAAGTTGAAAAATCATATGTTGAAAAAATCCTTTTTAATACGAGACGTTTGTCAACTCTTGTGAGTAATATACTGCTGCTTTCAAAGATAGAGAATCAGTCAATTCAGACCCGTGCGGAAATCTACAGTCTTGATGAACAGATTCGGGAGTCGATTGTTGGGCTGGAGGCAGAATGGGAAGCGAAAAATGTTTATCTTGATGTTGAACTGGAAAATGTAAAATATAGCGGCAATGAGGCTATGATGCGCCACGTGTGGAACAACCTTATAGGCAATGCTGTTAAGTTCAGCCCCTATGGAGGCACTGTGAGAATATGCTTGCGCAATAATGAAAAGGAGATTATATTCACAGTAGAGGATGAAGGCCCCGGGCTGTCAAATGAGGAGAAAAAGCATATATTTGATAAATTTTATCAGGCGGACACATCTCATAAAGAGGAAGGAAACGGTCTGGGGCTTGCACTTGTTAAAAGAATTCTTACAATTGAAGAAGGGGAAATTGCAAGTGAAAATATCAAGGACGGCGGTTGCCGATTTACAGTAACACTTTTGAAAAATAAATAAGACCCCCAAGCGGGAGTGTAAAAAGCTGATTGTTTTTTACACTCCCTTTTTTCAACAAAAGTTGACATTCAGTTGAACTTGAGTTGTAATTTGTAATTTATAATTTATTCATATAACAAAAAGTGGGGTAAGAGGCTATGGCTAATGAAAATGTAAATAAATATCGAAAGAAAATTCTGACAGTACCGAATATACTTTCCTTTTTCAGAATTTGTCTGATACCGATTTTTATGTGGCTATACATAGGAGAGCAGGATTATTTTTGGGCACTTATTATTTTAATGATTTCGGGTATCAGCGATATTGCGGACGGGATTATTGCCCGCAAGTGGAATATGGTAAGTGATTTTGGAAAAGCTTTTGACCCGATTGCAGATAAGCTTACACAGGTGGCAATGCTGTTTTGCCTGGCTTCGCGGTTTAACTACATGATAATTCCCCTTGCTTTGCTTGTGGTAAAAGAAGTTTGTACAGGTATTGCGGCGCTTGTTTCCATTAAGCGAACAAGCACTGTGAAAGGTGCCGTATGGCACGGAAAGCTGACCACGGTGATGATATATTCAATGATAGCAATTCATCTTATTTGGTATAACATTCCGCCCACGGTTTCGCTGATTTTAGTGGGAATTTGCGTTGGGGTTATGCTGATGTCGTTTGTTATGTATATAACTCAGCACATAAAGGCAATAAAAAACAACATAAAAAGTGCAAATTAATTAGTTTGAAGGAGTGGGATTATGGCAACAGGATATGTTCTTTATAACAAGAAAGCAGGTAACGCAGAGTCCTTTAAAAAGGTGGAAAAATTAAAGAATCAGCAGATAAAACAGCTCAAATTTATTGATGTTTGTAATATTTCGGATTATAAAGTGTTCCTTACGGGGCTTGAAAAAGATGATTATATTATTATAGCAGGCGGTGATGGTACACTTAACCGATTTATAAACGACACGGACGGTATTGAATTTAATAACGAAGTGATGTACTTACCCGTTGGAACAGGCAATGATTTTGCAAACGATGTTGGCTGCGATGGAGAAAACGGCCCGTTCAGAATAACCGAGTATTTGAAAAATCTGCCCTATGTTACCGTTAAAAACAAAAATTACCGATTTCTTAACGGAGTGGGTTACGGAATTGACGGATACTGCTGTGAGGTGGGGGACGAGCTTAAAAAAATCCCCGGTAAAAAAGTAAATTATACAGCCATTGCCATAAAGGGGTTACTGTTTCATTATAAACCCACAAATGCAAAGGTTACGGTTGACGGAAAGACGCATACATACAAAAAAGTTTGGATTGCTCCAACCATGAACGGAAGATTTTACGGCGGAGGCATGATGCCTACACCGGAACAAAAAAGAAATTCGGACAAGCTTTCCGTTATGGTTTTCCATAACTCAGGAAAAATTAAAACGCTTATGATTTTTCCGTCGCTTTTTAAAGGCGAGCATGTAAAGCATACAAAGCAAGTGGAAATTTTGACGGGTAATGAAATAAGTGTAGAGTTTGACCGTCCTGTCTCATTGCAGATTGACGGAGAAACCGTTTTGGGAGTTTCTTCGTACAGTACGGCTATGCCTGTGCCGATAATCTGTAAAGAAGTAGGCTGACTTATGAACAAAGTGAAAATTATGACGGTGCAAGATGCTGCAATTTTGATTGGGTAAAAAAACTGCGTGCAGAGTGCGAGAAATACAATATAACCTTTTGCTTTATTGAAACGGGAACGGTTTTTATTAAGGATGGCAAAAGGTATCACTTGCCTAAAAAAACACTGCAAAGCGAAATGGCATATAAATCCGGCATGAACTTTACAGGGAAATCTATTGAATGGCATTTGACGGATAGCTATGGTAACCCAATGCCGAAAGAAGAATTATATGTACCCCATTATCGGAAAAATTGTGACAAGTGTGCAAGTAAGCTGATTTGTAACGGCTGCTCGGATTGCGGAAGATGTAAGTAATATTTAAATTGAGGCAAATGCTAAGTACAGATGAAGTAAAAGAAAACGCGACTTTTCGGTCGCGTTTTCTTTTAGCGGAAGGTTATGCCGTTTGTTTTAATGGGGTTTCCAAGGTCGGTGACGAGATGATTAACGAAAGGCGAAATCTCTTAGTGAGCAATGGGACTATGAGCATTACGACATGAAACACGGTAGAACAGACCGCTTGTGTTTTAATTATATCAACTGTATTCAAATTCGAAGCTTGCCCTGTCGCTTGTGAATTTGCAGAGAGGTTTATCTTTGTAAGCAAATTCGTAATATGCTTTGCAGGAAGCACTTTCGTGAATAGTTCTGCTCATGTCGCCCTCTATCGGAGCATAAAGCGCTTGCGGATTCTTTTCAATAAGTTTTGCGGTAAGTTCATAATCACCTTGCTTTACGGTGACTGTATTTTTGTCAAAAGCCTTCAGTTTTGCACCAAGGTAGGTTGCGATTCGGTGTTCTTTTCCATGTAACAAAACTATACCGATAATTCCTGTGAAACGAAATCCGAATAACGGTATATCCGCAACTGACAGCATTAGGGACCCGTTTTCAAATGAGCACTGAGTCCATATATATCGGTCGGGAAAAGAAGAGCCACAATCCCCCTCCATATAACCAACCCCATTTTGGAAATTCAGTTGCTGTTCGTTAAGGGTTATTTCTCCGTCAACAAAATGCCTCATGCTGTAAATGCTGTGCCTGCATTGCATAAACGGAACAAAGCAAAACGGCCCCATAATATCATATTTAAGAGGCGAAAGACGGCTGAAGTAAAGGTGACCTGTAAGTGTAAGTTTGTCATTTTTGATATTCAGTTTTATACCCTTTTCAGAGAAGACACAATTTCCCACTGTTATACATAAGGGCTTTTGGGAAAAGGTCAATGCATCAAACGGGAGGTTGAATACTGCGTCATCCGTAATGATTTGTAATGAAGCGGTTTCTCTTTGATTACTGCGGTGGTAGGCGGGAATAAATGCAATTGTTTTATTGTTTGCAGAGCATTTGAAATACCAACCTTTAAAGTAGTTAAATTTTGACATTGTTATTCTCCAAGGCTTTTTTATAGTATTTCACATTGTGAGAATAAATATACCAGCAAAAATGAGGAGTTGCACGGCGGAGTGTTTCTCTAGAGCGAACAAAATGCAGTAAGTGCGAATTGTTAGACCGTGCATGGAACGGATGCTTGACGAAACTTATTGAAAAGATGCTTGATGGGTGGTATAATAACCACATGAAATGCGGTTATTATATGCTCCGCAGGATTTTATGCACCGCCGAGATTTTCCTCACAAGTTCGGAAACGGCGATGTGCAATTATACCATTAAAATCCTACGGATTTATGGTATAATAACCTCACGAAACAAGACGAAATCAAAGATTTCTGTGTTTCGGAGAACATTTTATCATAATACTACGGCGACGT
>CAZRZU010000068.1:0-9594 GCA_964604615.1 uncultured Oscillospiraceae bacterium | reverse complement strand
GGACAATTTTTATAATCTGCTGACCGGGAGTAAGACTTTCCAGCACCTGACTGCCAACAGCCTTTTCAAAAACTTTCTTTTCAAAGTCTTTAACAACCTTGAAGCTGACGTCCGCTTCCAAAAGTGCCAGTCTGACTTCTCGCATGGCTTCCTTTAAATCTTTTTCGGAAACCTTGCCCTTCCCCGTAAGCTTTTTGAACGTATTTTGTAATTTTTCGCCGAGGGATTCAAAAGCCATTTACTTATCTCCTATCTTTACCTGAGTTTGTGCGTTATGTCAATTATGTTGCCTGCCAGCTTGTCAATGCTCTGATTGCTCCATGCACCACGGTTGATTTCTCTTATCTTAGATGCGTCTTCCTCAATGCATGCAATAAGCTTCATCTTTTCATAAAGGCAAAGCTTTTCCTCGTATAAGTCAAGCAGTTCCTCGCCTCGTTTGATAAAATCCCTCACTCCCTGACGGCTTATGCCTGTGTTTTCGGCAATTTCACCCAAGGAAAGGTCTTCATCGTAGTAATATTCCATTGCATCAAGCTGTTTGTCTGTTAAAAGTGCTCCGTATATAGATAAAAGAGCACTGTATCTGAGATTTTTCTCCATAATTCACACCTCATGTAAAGTTTTTTAACTTTACACCTTTGCTATTTTACACGATTTCACCCCCTATGTCAAGTGTTTTTTTGCACAAATTTTTTACCCGTTGCATATTATGGCAAACTTTGATATAATTTATGTAATAATATGTGAATTGAGGGATTACGATGGATAATCTTACGGTTAAAGCTTTTGCAAAAATAAATCTTTCCTTAGACGTACTGGGAACACTCCCAAACGGCTATCATGAGGTAAAGATGGTAATGCAGACAGTTTCTCTTTACGACCTTGTTGAACTAAAAAAAACAAGCGCCGGCATAACATTGGGCTGTTCCTTAAAGTTTTTGCCCACAGGAGAAGACAATCTTGCATACCGTGCAGCAGCAGCATTTTTTGAAGAAACGGGGATAGCGGGCGGTGTTGACATTTTTCTTAAAAAGCATATCCCCGTGGGCGCAGGGCTGGCAGGCGGTTCAAGCAATGCAGCGGCTGTTCTCAAAGGGCTCAACACACTCTATAATGCAAACCTTTCCACAGGAAAGCTTTGCGAAATCGGAACAAAGCTCGGCGCCGACGTTCCTTACTGCATCATAGGCGGAACACGTCTCGCGGAAGGTATAGGCGAAAAGCTTTCCCCACTCCCCAAGCTGCCGCCTTGTTACATTGTCCTTGTAAAGCCTTCATTTTCTATTTCTACAAAATGGGTTTACGACAATATTGATGCCTGTCCCGACATTGTACATCCGCCTACGGATAAGCTTATCGAGGCATTACACAGCTCTGACCTTCAAGGGGTATGCTCAAACATGGGCAATGTATTGGAAGATGTAAGCATAGCTCACTACCCCATCCTCAGCGAGGTCAAGAGTGATTTGTTGGATTTAGGTGCCATAGGCTCCCAGATGTCCGGTAGCGGACCTACCGTTTTCGGCATATTTGACAACGAAGAAAAGGCATTGCAGGCAAAGGATGTATTATGGAAAAAGTACAGAACCGCATATATATGCCGTGGTGTAAATTTCTACAATAAACGTTAGGAGAATTTCCGTGCAGATTTCAGAATTTTTCGACATATTTGACCTTTCCCATGTAACAATGGGTAAGGTTAACTATTTTGTTTCGTGTAACGACTACAACAGCGCAAAAAAAGAGCTGCTCAAGTATTTTGTTGACCGCAAGGCAAATTTTTTGTCCACTGCGGAAAGCATAACAGAAAAGGACAAAAACTTTCCCCTGGCATACATCTCCCGCCACGGAATACTCTCAGGTCCAAATGAAAACGACATTTATCTTTCTTCCATGTTTATAACACAAACAGAAGACTACACCACTTTGGACATATTGCCCTTTTTAAAAAGCGAATTATCTTTCATGATTATGAGCCGTCAAAAAGAGGCAAAGGGTGCGCTTTTTTATTCACCTTCGTCTATTCTTCCGCCCTTTGTAGCTCTCACCTTTGCAGACGGAAGAGAAGAAAAAGTTTTGCCGTCCAAATATGCCTACATATCTACCAAGTCGCCGGATGCCCCCCTTTTTGAAGAGGATATTTACGAAATATGCGAGGAAAGCTCCTCGTCCGAAGAAGCATACGGTTTAAACACAGGCAGAGTTTACATGGGATTTGATTTTTCAGACATTAATCTTACAGAAATTGTTTCTGCCCGTTTTTCTGCACGTATTGCCCTGGATGAAAATGTTACAACAAAAGAGCTTCTTCTTTTTAATGTAAGTGACTCTTCTTGGGAAAATTCGCTTACATGGAACAGTGTTAAGGGCAATGTATATTCCTGGGAGTCATCTTCTGACGGCCCATCCTGGACCTCTCCCCAGGGCAGCGACAGCGAATATTTAAACGTTACGTGCCGCTTCTGGTTTGCAAGACCCATGGCATACCAGTATCTTTCCGATGTGGAAAAAAACTCCATATACGGCGAAAAGCTGCTGTTTTTAATGGATGCCTTCTCTAAAAAGAAGGACGGAGGCTTTAACAGAGTTCTGGAAACAGGCGAAAGGCTTTCCAACTTTACGGCGGTATTAAATGCCCTTATTGACACTCCCGCTATGACCCCGGACTACCTTGTGTCAATACTCTGGATGATGTACCGTGACATGAAGCATCTTTGTACCAACCCCGATCTGGGTTGGAGCAACTGGGCTGTTGTGCGGACCAGCGGTCTCAGCAAAGCTATTGACTTTCTTCCCGAGCTGAAGGAACACGAAGCTTGGAAAAGTGATACCCGAAAAGTTATGAACGAACTTTTTGACAGAATGTATTCGCCTGATTTTTCATTTAAAGAAGCAGGGCTTGCCTACTCATTCTGGTGCGCGGATCTGTTTGCTTCGGCGATTAAGTCTGCTCACATGAACAACGACCCATACAGTGCATTTATGCGCAGCCGTATTGAAAAAGCTTTTGATTCGTCGCTGGATTTTCTTTACCCCAACTTTTATGACACAAATATAGGAGATTCCAATTACATAGACAAAACAGACTACTTGAAAAAAACAGGCGAGCTTTTTTCAACCAAAAAGCTCAAAGCCTTTTATACGGGAAATGACGACCCCTCCGTTCCCCTTTCGGTATATTATCCTTACGGAGGCAGTGTAATCATGCGCAACACCCTTGAAAAATCAAAGGCGGTTTATCTTGCGATGCACACAATCCCCTTTGACGGGCACGCACATAACGACCTGGGAAGCATTGTGCTTTATGCAGGGGGCAGACCCCTTCTTACGGACACAGGTCGGTACGGATATTCCCGCAGCGAAATTTCGTCGCAGTTAAAAACTGCGCATGCACATAACACAATTGAGGTGGAAGGATACGAGTATCTGCCTCACACGCAAAGCCGTGCTCAGATTACGCAATTTATTACCAACCCCATGTTTGATTATGCAGAGTCCACGGCGAGCCCCGTAAAGGGTATTGAATTTGTTCACAAGCGCAGAGTGCTGTTTGTAAAAAAGGAAGGCTTTGCCATAGTTTCCGACTTTATGGCAAGCGACACCCCTGCATTGAAATTTAACCAGAACTGGCATTTTATGCCCCATGCTCTTCCCGAATGTGACTACAACAATCACATCAGCACGAACTTTTCTTCGGGCGGGAATATTATGTTAGTCTGCCCTGATGCAGATACCGCCGAAATCAATGAGGACATTTTCTCTTCGGGATACGGAATGGCAGAAAAGAGCAGTATGGCAACCTTTACAAAATACGGTCAGTCAGCATCTATGACAACTCTGCTTCTGCCCTATACGGACGAGGGGGTTCATGTATCCTCTTACAGTACAACTCCGGTGGATTTATCCTCCAGCTCTGCTGTTTTTGACATAGGTACGGATCGCGCAGTGTTTTATGCCATTAACACAGACACAAGCCCCTTTAACGATTGTACCTTTGACGGACAAATGGCATTTTTGTTAAACGGCAGAATGTATCTATCAGGAGGCAGCAAATTTACTGTAAATTCCACAGACCTTATCCTCAGTCCCACCCCCATCAAGGATATTTACATTCAGATATCTTCCGGGGTAATTGAAATAATATCCGACAGTCTTCGTCCCTGCACAAAGAAAAATGAAGCTGTTAAAATTTATGCTCCGAAGGCAACACATGTTCTTTTAAACGGCGAACCCATACCCTTTACACTTTACTCGGACTATGTGTATGCCATTGCACCCAACTAAAAAAGAGGCTGTTTTAAGCTGAGGTGCCCCCAAAAAGTTAGAATTTTTGGGGGCACCTCATTAAGCAACAGCCTCTTTTTTAGTTTATTATTTTATTCAGTTACCCTATTTTGCGCTTTTAAGAACAAATTTATTGAAGGCTGCGGTGTATAAAAAGCGCTCATGCACCAATTAGCAGATATATCTTTCCATTGGCAGACATTTCCCTCACGGTCAACATATGCCCATTTTGTTACATTTTCCGTATAATCATCGCTTCCCAGCAGGTTTCCCGAAGGCAAATTTATGTCACGTCTTTCATCAATAAGGCATCTTACATACAGGTCGAACCCGTCCTTCACTTTAACAGGTGTTTTTAATCTGTACATATAATACCCCGGATATTCAAATGTTAAAGTGTCACATTCTTCACCTGTTTCGCTGTCAATAAGGACCAGCTTTTTGTTTTCAAACTCTTCTCCGGTAAAGTTTTGCGGCTCTTTTTCCAAGGCTGTATCTATGGCAAACTGTATTTTTAAGCCTGTATCACAGACATAAAAGCCTATTGCACGGACAAGCTCATCTTTTCCTTCAAAGCGGTTCACACCATACAAGCCGTATGGTACATTCCGAAATTTTACACTGCCAATAATCCCCTTAGGTGTATGGGAATGTTCCTTGTAAGAATACCCCTTTTCAAACTCATAAGCCGTTGTAAAGTGACCTATTGTGGGGTCCATGTATGATATATACTCATAGCCTCCGTTTCCGAAAGCCTCGCCCCAGCTGTTCTTTACAATCCATGCACCGTCCTCGGGGGTATATTTATTCCCATCAAAGGAAAATGGTGTATTTTTGAAGTTTTTATGAGAGTAGCTATCGTCCCAGCCTACTATCAACACACTGTGGTTTGTCCTGTCGAGGAAGGTGGGACCTTTTTCTGTAATTTCAATGCAATTGCCGTCGGGAGTTGTAGCTTTGATATAGTCCTCCCAAGGCACAAAATATGCACCTTTGTCAGCATTAAAATAAGTCTTTGAGTCAGCTTCATATGCATAGTAGGATGACGTCACCGCCCCACAGCTAACCACCGCTTCTTTAATTGATTTTATAACAGAAAGGTTTTTACCGTAGGTAAAAGTGCCGTCTTCATAGTTTAAGTAGCTGCTTGCTTCATCTCCACTTGTTAAAAACTTTGCCTTTGTAAGTGTTGCCTGCTTTTTTTCTGCAGCAAGCATTTTAAAGTCAATTATACCTTTTTTATATAAATCGAATTCTTCCTTTTTGTACTGACTGTATTTTACAGGACCGGACAAAACACTTCTTGAAAAGTATGCCACAGCAGTTTCACGGTTACCTTCTATTCTCCGCCCTCTGGTATAGGCTCCAAAAAACCTGTCGTCTGTTTTGCCCATGGCTGCCACTATATGATATTCAGAAAACAGGTTTTCTCTTTTTGAAAAATCCCATCCGTCATTTACAGCCATGGAATATTCCACCGCACCTATGGCTGCAATCGCCCAGCAATTGCTATACCCTGCCTGTTTTCTCACAGGCGATATCCTGTCCTCATATACCTCATCGCTGTTATAATACGAGGGCAAGCCCTGTGCAAAAACAAAACAAGGGAGGGAAAGATTAACGATTAAAATCATCAGTAAAATTCTTTTAACCATAACCCTTCGCTCCCTTACTATTTTCAAATTAAAACAAGCCTTTTTTAACCTTGATATCAACAGGCTTAAACCCTGCCAGCTCAACGCAGTCTCTGAGCGCCTTGTCAACAACGTTACCCTCCAGCTTTAAAATGGCACATTTATTTTTCAGGTCAATTTTACACCTTGTAACACCTATCATTTTTTCAAAAGCCTCTTTCATTGTTTTTGCACAGCCTTCGCACATCATACCTTCAATATAAACAATCTTTTTCACATTGATCACCCCATGAACTAATTTGTTATAGTATATCATAATTTTATAAAGTTTTCAATAAAATTATAAGAGTATTTGGAGTGGTTTTTTTTGAAAAACAAATTTCATATTCACCCTTTGACAATCCCGATTTTTGTATTGGTTTATTTTACGCCTTTCAGAAATCGGTTCTTTATTTTATACATTTTCATCTTTCTTCACGAGCTTTCCCATGCTTTAGTCAGTGTTCTTGCAGGGGAGAAAATATCTTCCGTAAGGCTGCTTCCCTGGGGCTGTATGCTCACTCTTTCCACCGTCCCCGACAAAAAGTGCAGCCTGCTCATATTCCCGGCAGGTCCGCTGTTTAATCTGCTGATGTATTTTCTGAACATTTTTCCAACGGAAAACCTATCTCTGGCGATTTTCAACCTTATGCCCGTAATGCCTCTTGACGGCGGAATTCTTGTTAATATTCTTTTTCCCCATGCAGCCTTTTACATTTCATTTTCTTTTATTGTTCTGCTCACTTTAGCCTGCCTGTATATGCAAGTGCCGCCTCTCATGCCCATTGTTTTAGCTTTTGTTCTGTTCTTTAGCGAAAAAAACAGACTGGAAAAAACAATTAATCTGAAGATTATCCGCCATTTCAACGAAAAAAACTGACTTTTTTATTGAAAACAAGCCTGAAAAATTATATAATGTATTATGTTAATTTCTGCGAAAGGAATGATAAAATGCTTAACATAGATAATATTTTAAAAAATGTACAGAAACCCTCTGCTTACACAGGCGGAGAGCTTAACAGTATTGTAAAAAATGCCGACGACGTACGCATCCGTTACGGCTTTTGCTTCCCCGACAACTACGAGGTGGGTATGAGCCATCTTGGCATGAAAATACTTTACCATGTTCTGAACCAAAGAGAAGACACTTGGTGCGAAAGGGTTTTTGCACCCTGGATTGACATGGAAGAGGAAATGCGGAGGACCAACACCCCTCTCTTTGCCTTGGAGAGCCGTGAAAGTGTAAGGCATTTTGACTTTTTAGGCTTTACTCTTCAGTACGAAATGAGCTACACAAACATTTTAAACATGCTGGATTTGGCAGGTGTTCCCCTTTTATCGAAGGACCGTGGCGAGGGCGATCCCTTTGTCAACGCAGGCGGTCCCTGTGCATACAATCCCGAGCCCTTGGCTGAAATTTGCGACTTTTTTACAATGGGTGAAGGCGAAGAGGTTATCAACGAGCTTATGGATGCCTACATAGAATGGCAGAACGAAGGCGGAAAGAGGATTGATTACCTCAAGAAAATTGCGAAAATTGAGGGCATTTATGTTCCTTGTCTTTACGATGTTGAATATAATGCCGACAACACAATAAAGTCCTTTACTCCCAACTGTCCCGAAGCACCCAAAAAGGTTATAAAGCGCATCATTAAAAACCTTGATGGTGTTTCATTTCCGGACAAGTTTATTGTTCCTTACACAAACATTGTCCACGACAGAATATCCATTGAGGTTTTCCGCGGTTGCATACGTGGCTGTCGTTTTTGTCAGGCAGGTATGATATACCGCCCCGTTCGTGAAAAAGACTATAAAACATTAACCGAGGACGCAATAAAGTTAATTAAATCCACCGGCTACGAGGAGCTGAGCCTTTGCTCGCTTTCCACAAGCGACTACACCCAGTTTCCACAGCTTGCGGAAGAGCTTTTGAAGGTTACAGAAAAAGAAAAAATCGGTTTGTCGCTTCCCTCTCTCAGAGTGGACAACTTTTCTTTGGACTTAATGGAAAAGGTTCAGAAGGTGAGAAAATCAGGGCTTACCTTTGCTCCCGAAGCAGGCACACAGCGCATGCGTGACGTTATAAACAAAAATGTTACCGAGGAAGACCTTTTGCGCAGCGCACGTCTTGCATTTGAGGGCGGATGGACAACCATTAAGCTGTATTTCATGATAGGTCTTCCCTATGAAACCGACGAAGACATTTTGGGCATTGCAGACCTTGCCCACAAAGTTGTTGAAGAATATTATGCAGTAAGCAAAAACAAAAAGAGACCACCCTCTATAAACATTGGTGTGTCCAGCTTTGTTCCCAAGCCCTTCACTCCCTTTGAATGGGCGGGACAGAACAGCCGTGAAGAGCTCAGGCGCAAGCAGCAGCTTTTAAAGAGCGCCATAAAGAGCCGTCACATAAAATACAGTTATCACGAAAGCGACGTAAGTGTGCTTGAGGGCATCTTTGCCCGTGGCGACAGAAGACTGAACAAAGTTCTTATAGAAGCCCATAAATTGGGCTGTAAATTTGACTCATGGAACGAAACCTTCTCCATCGACGCATGGCATAAGGCTTTTGAAAATGCAAATGTTGACATGGATTTCTATGTGCGCCAACGGGATTATGATGATTTGTTCCCCTGGGATTTTGTGGACATTGGTGTTACCAAGGAATTTTTAAAGAGAGAAAACGAAAAGGCAAAAGAAGCTTCCACAACACCTAATTGTCGTGAAAAATGCTCCGCTTGCGGTGCAAATATGCTTTGCGAAGGAGGCAAGTGCAGTGTCAGACAATAACTTTTATGCCCGTTACAGAAAGTTTGGCAGGGCAAAATACATCTCACATCTGGACATGGTAAGAGTTTTTAACCGTGTTTTCCGCCGCGGCGGTATTCCCATTGCATACTCCGAGGGCTTTAACCCTCACCCCAAAATTTCATTTGCACTACCCCTTTCGGTTTTTTACGAAAGTGAATGTGAAATTATGCTTTTCTCCACAACAGAAGAAATTACGGAAGAGGATTTGTTAAAGCGCTTTTCCTATGTTATGCCCGAGGGACTTGAGGTTATTGAGGTAAAGAGAGGCAAGCCCGATATAAAGCACCTTACTTATTGCCTTTACAATGTTTACTGTAACCTCCCATCTCAAAAGCAGCCCATCTCCAGCCAACTGTTGGATCTGCTCCTCGTGACCAGATCGAACCAACTGCAGCACGTAACGCACGTTCTGCTCGTTGATCGATTCTCCTCTGGCCGCCAGAGTCATCAAATTTTCAATGGCTCGGGTGGCCAGCATGACGCTCTCCGCATCCTCACCCGAAACTTTCAGCGCCGAGTCCCGGCTGACCACCGTCACGCCCATTTCATGTTCGATCAGGCGGATATTTTCATCGAAGGACCCGAAGAGATTGATGGTATCTTCCAAGCGGTCAAGGCTGATATTTTGTTCTGTCATTCCTATCTTGTCTCCTAAAGGGATCTTTTCCCTGGTATTTATGCTTACGTTTCGCCAGGCACTTCCTGCCCGATCTCTTCCAGGCATTCGCTTTGCGCCTGCACGCGGAGCAGACCGTCCGCAATCCGAGCGGTATAGGTCACCGAAAGCACCTCTCCCGTCTCCCCCGCAGCTTCTTCCAGCATC
>CAZRZU010000067.1:0-9606 GCA_964604615.1 uncultured Oscillospiraceae bacterium | reverse complement strand
TTTATGTGAAAAACCGCCAAGAAATCTTGGCGGTTTTTGTGCAGGTTTGCTATATTATTCTGTCATGTCTTTAACCGGTTCCGGGTCCGGACGAACAATGCTGCCTTCGGAAGTACCTAAAACATTGCCGTTAATATCATAATACTGACAAAGATAAGTTTCTCCTGTTTCCATATCGGTATAATAAGCCTCTATTTTTACATCAAGGTTATTATTGCATACATGATACAGTCTTGCTGTATATACAGCATCAGCAATTTCCTGTTCCAGAGTTTCTGATTCTTTATTAACAGTAAAGCAAAGTTTTGTGTGGTTATCTACCGCATAATAATCTCTTATGGCTGTTTCTTCACTGATAGACATAAGTGTCATACTATTTACCGCATTTTCAGCTGCTTCCATAATATTTGAGTATCTTTCCGGACTCATTTTGACCGTAAGTGAACCATCGTCATTTACCTTTACTCTGTAAACACCTTCTGAGCCTCTCATACTGTCTGCCATTTCTTCAACAGCACCTCCAAAGATAGATGCAGGATAAGTAACTTCCATTGCATCACCGGGTACAATAATTGTTGGCATGTTAATATGAGTGCTTATCACATAAAGAATTACAAACAATACCGCCACAGCAGCAATAATCCCCGCAAGATTATCCCAAGGGAAAGATTTTTTATTCTTGGCTTGTTTCGACTGTTTCGCTTGTTTCTTCGACATTTACTGTTTCCTCTCCCTCATGAACACATTTTGCAACAGACATAACTTCAACACCTTCACCAAGGCGCATAAGCCTTACACCTGCAGTGCTTCTGCCTATACTTCTGATTTCAGCTGTTGCAAGACGGATAACTATACCTTCTGAAGTGATAAGCATAATGTCGTCATCTTCTGTTACAGAATGAATAGATACTACCTTACCTGTCTTTTCACTTATATTATAGTTCTTAAGACCTATACCTCCACGAGTCTGAGTACGATATTCTTCGAAGTCTGTCTTTTTACCAAAGCCGTTTTCGGTAACAACAAGGAGGTCTTCTCCCTCGCTGGCAACAGCTGCGCCTATAACATAATCGCCCTTACGGAGAGTTATAGCCTTAACACCACGTGTAACTCTGCCCATGCTTCTTACATTGTTTTCGTCAAATCTGATAGCCATACCGTTGTGAGTACCGATAACAATATTATCACTGCCATCTGTAATTTTAACACTGATAAGCTCGTCACCTTCGTCAAGAACAATTGCCAAGAGACCTGAATTCTTTCTTACGGAATCATATTCTGTAAGGTCGGTACGTTTAATTATACCGTTCCTTGTTGCCATAACAATAAACTTGCCTTCTTCAAATTCACGGATGGGAATAAGAGCAGTAATCTTTTCACCGTTTTCAATGGGAAGAAGGTTAACAATATGAGTTCCCTTAGCCTGTCTTCCTGCTTCAGGAAGCTGATATGCCTTTAAGCGATACATCCTACCCATGTTGGTAAAGAAGAGAAGCGTATCGTGAGTAGATGTGGAAATAATAGTATTTACAAAATCCTCTTCACGGGTTTGCAAACCTGTAATACCACGTCCGCCGCGGTGCTGTATTTTATAAACATCGCTTGCCATACGTTTTATGTAACCCACATTTGTAAGAGTTACAACGTTTTCTTCTTCCTCTATAAGGTCTTCGATGTCAATATCGTCAACAACATTTGTAATTTCTGTTCTTCTTTCGTCGCCGTATTTTTCTTTTATTTCATTAAGTTCTTCCTTAATGATGTCTAAAACCATGTATTCATTAGCTAAAACAGCACGGTAATATTCAATGTTTTTCTGCAATTCATCAAATTCAGACTGAATTTTTTCTTTTTCCAGACCCTGCAGTCTTGCAAGACGCATGTCAAGAATTGCCTGTGCCTGCTTTTCGGAAAGGTTGAATTTTTCCATCAACTGTTCCTTAGCATCGTCGTAGCTTTCACGGATTGTTTTTATAATTGCATCAATATTATCAAGAGCAATAAGCAAGCCTTCTAAAATATGAGCTCTGGCTTCTGCCTTTGCAAGGTTAAACTTTGTTCTGCGTCTTATAACATCCTTCTGGAATTCCAGATAATGATACAAAATCTGCTTAAGATTAAGAATTTTAGGCTGATTGTCAACCAGTGCAAGCATAATTGCACCAAAAGTTTCCTGCATCTGGGTGTTTTTAAAGAGCATATTAAGGACAACATTTGTATTTGCATCTCTCTTAAGCTCAATTACAATACGCATACCGTCGCGGTCAGATTCATCACGGAGTGCAGAAATGCCTTCGATACGTTTTTCACGTACCAACTCTGCAATTTTTTCAATAAGACGTGCCTTATTAACCTGATAAGGAAGCTCTGTAACAATAATTTTTTGCTTACTTCCTTCTTCACCTTCTATGTGAGTTTTAGCTCTTACATAAATCTTGCCCTTACCGGTGTGGTAAGCCGAGCGGATACCGCTTCTGCCTAATATGATACCTGCTGTGGGGAAGTCGGGGCCCTTGATGTAATTCATCAGCTCATCAATTGTGATTTCAGGATTGTCGATAAGAGCAATAATACCGTCTATAACTTCTGTTAAGTTATGGCTGGGTACGTTTGTTGCCATACCTACGGCAATACCAGAGGAACCGTTAACAAGAAAGTTAGGAATTTTTGAAGGAAGTACCGTAGGCTCCTGCAAGGATTCGTCAAAGTTTGGCATAAAGTCAACAGTATCTTTATCAATATCACCCAGAAGTTCAAGAGCTATTTTGCTCATTCTTGATTCTGTATAACGGTAAGCAGCCGGAGGGTCACCGTCCACACTACCAAAGTTACCCTGACCGTCAATTAAAGGATAACGAAGAGAGAAATCCTGTGCCATACGAACCATTGCATCGTAAACAGAAGAGTCACCGTGGGGATGATATTTACCTAACACGTCACCAACAGTAGCCGCACATTTTTTGTGTTTCACACTTGGAGTATAGCCTGCCTGATGCATTGTATAAAGAATACGTCTGTGAACAGGCTTGAGACCGTCTCTTATATCGGGAAGAGCACGGGAAATGATAACACTCATTGCATAGTCAATATAAGATGTTTTCATTTCATTGACAAGCTCAACATCTATTATATTTTCTGAAGGTTTGTCTGTATCGGGAATGTTGTTTTCAATATCTGCCATTTGTCTTTCCTCCCTTTATTTAAATATCAAGATTCTTAACATTATGAGCATTAGCTTCGATAAACTCACGTCTGGGCTCAACCTTATCGCCCATAAGAATTGTAAATATTTCATCAGCCTTTATGGCATCTTCCAATGTTACACGAAGCATAATTCTTCTTTCGGGGTCCATTGTTGTTTCCCAAAGCTGTTCAGGATTCATTTCACCAAGACCTTTATAGCGCTGTACATCAACCTTCACATCAGAACCGTACTTTTCTCTTAATTCGGTCATTATAACTTCCATATCACGGTCATTATAAGCATACTTTACAGTTTTGCCTCGGCTTACTTTAAAAAGAGGTGACTGAGCCAGATATACATGTCCCTGTTCAATCAAAGGACGCATAAATCTGAAGAAGAATGTTAAAAGAAGTGTTCTGATATGGCTACCGTCAACATCGGCATCGGCCATAATAATAACTTTGTCGTAACGAAGTTTTGACAAATCAAAATCTTCGCCTATACCTGCGCCAAGAGCTGTTATAACAGGTGTAAGCTTATCGTTGCCATAAACTTTATCAAGACGAGCCTTTTCAACGTTAAGCATCTTGCCCCAAAGAGCCAGAATTGCCTGGAAGTTACGGTCTCTACCCTGTTTTGCGGAGCCGCCTGCAGAGTCACCTTCCACGATATAAATCTCAGTTCTGCCACTGCGGTTTTCAATACAGTCAGCCAATTTACCGGGAAGAGTTGTGTTTTCTAAGCTGTTGTTCTTTTTTCTTGATAAATCACGTGCTTTTTTAGCAGCCTCTCTGGCACGGGATGCAGCAAGGCTCTTTTCTATAATAGCTCGTGCAACAGAAGGATTTTCTTCAAAAAAGGTTGTGAGCTTATCGTTCATGGCTTTTGTAACCATGGACTGGACTTCAACGTTACCCAGCTTTGTTTTTGTCTGACCTTCAAACTGTGCTTCGGTAATCTTAACAGAAATAACAGCAGCCAGACCTTCACGCACGTCGCCGCCTTCAAGATCCTTTTCATTTTCTTTTAAAATATTATTTTTTCTGGCATAGGTATTAATAATTCTTGTTAAAGCAGTTTTAAAGCCTGTTTCGTGATAACCGCCTTCTGTTGTGCGGATATTATTTGCAAAAGAGAAAATATTTTCGCTGTAATCGGTATTATACTGCATAGCGATTTCAACTTCCATATCATTCTTTTTACTTTCAAGGTAAATAACATCTGAATGAACGACTTCTTTGTTTCTGTTGATATACTCAACATAACTCATGATGCCACCTTCATAATAAAGGCTTTTTTCTTTAACTTCTTCCTCGCGTTCATCGCTTATTGTAATTCTGATACCTCTGTTAAGGAAAGCCTGCTCTCTCATACGTGTGAGGAGAACATTATAATCATAATTTAATGTATCAAAAATTTCACTGTCCGCCTTAAATTTAATTGTAGTACCGGTTTTATCGGTATCTCCTATAATAGTCAGGCTTCCTTCACTCTTACCGCGATTGTATTTTTGGTAATGAATGTTTTTGCCGTCATGCACCCATACCTCAAGCCATTCAGAAAGGGCATTAACAACACTGGCACCTACACCGTGTAAGCCGCCGGATACCTTATAGCCTTCGCCGCCGAACTTACCGCCTGCATGAAGCACTGTAAATACAACTTCAACAGTGGCAATACCCATCTTGGGGTGTATACCTGTGGGGATACCTCTACCGTTATCGGATACAGTTATAATATTGTCCTTACCGATATTTACTTCAATATGTGTACAATAGCCTGCTAAGGCTTCGTCAATGGAGTTATCCACAATTTCGTAAACAAGATGATGAAGACCATTTTCTCCTGTTGAGCCTATATACATACCGGGGCGCTTTCTTACAGCCTCCAAACCTTCCAGAACTTGTATTTGGTTTTCATCATATTTTGCGGTTATTTTTTCTTCCATGACTCTTACCTCTCAATCTTTAATCTGTCGATTCTTTTTTTTACCGTTTGGGAAGTTGCCTGCGAAATATAAACCTTATCCTCAGTTACAACAAAGGAATGTGGTATATCTGTAACAGCATCTTCGCTTTTATTGTTTTTTTCCGTAATTTTTAAAAATTCTCTCGTTATTCGGCTGGTTGTGGTATTTTCCAAATCAAAAACACCAATAATATCATTACAATTAATCATTTTATCGCCGCCGATGTTTATATACATACCTTACCATCCTTGATTTTAATAAGATTTGCACTTTCTTTAAAATTAAGATTAGATAAATCAGTACAGGTAATAATAACCTGTTTTCCCTTTATCTTTTCTGTTAAAAAATCTCTCCTTAAAGGGTCAAGCTCACTCATTACATCATCAAGCAAAAGCTGGGGATATTCACCCTGCTGCTCCTTAATTATTTCCATTTGCGCTATTTTCATAGAAAGAACAATGCTTCTTTGCTGACCTTGTGATGCATAATTTTTCGCATTGTAAGAATTTATTTTAAATAACAAATCATCCCTGTGAGGACCTGCAAGAGCCATTTTATAATCAATTTCTCTTTTTCTTGCATCTTTTATTTTTTCTAAAATATAATCTTTTGTTTCAGCTTTTGTTGCACCAATCTTATAGCTGTGTGAATATATGACCTCTAAATCTTCCTTGCCGCCTGAAATATCCCTTTGAGCTTTCAAAGCCTTTTCCGCAAGAATATCAACATAACTTTGTCTCATACATGCTATTGAAGCACCATATTCTGCAAGCTTTTCGTCCCATATATCAAGCATTGCAAACTTACCGCTTTTTAATAAAGCATTTTTTTGCTTAAGACAGCTGGAATAAGCACTCAATGCCGAAAAATAAGAAGATCTTAAAGAAATAATGGATATGTCTAAAAACTTACGTCTTTTGTCAGGACCGTCCTTTACCAGACTAAGCTCGTCCGGTGTAAAAAGAACGCATATGAAATTACCTAAAAGCTCACTGTTTTTCGAAATATTAATTTCATTAAGCCTTATCTTTTTTTTATTATCCTTAGTAAAAACAATATCTGCATTTTGTAGCCTGTTTTTCGAAATAAATTCAAGCTCAATTTTTGCCATATCGCAGCCGTGCTTTAAAAACTCTTTGGTTTTTGAACGAAAAGACCTGGCATAAGAAAAAAAGTACAGAGCTTCTATGAGATTTGTTTTACCCATACCGTTGTTTCCGTAAATAATGTTTACGTCCGGGCTGAATAAAACCTCTTCTTTTTCATAATTCCTGAAATTTTCAAGTTTAATACTTTGGGCAATCATATTTTTTTAATAACAAATTCTTCTCCGTCAAAAGAGAATCTGTCTCCGTCATAAAGCTTTTTACCTCTTCTTGTTTCAACATCACCGTTTACTCTCACCGCTCCGTCCAATATTACGTCCTTGGCAAAAGCTCCGTTCTCAACAATATTTGCAAATTTCATAGCTTGATCAAGCTTTATAAATTCAGTTGTAATTTCAAGTATTTCCATAAAATTATCCTCTAGCTTAATTTAACCGGTAATACCATGAATAAATAAGAATCGTCATTTTCACCGGATATAATAATGGGATTTAACGGTGTATTCATACGAAGGACCGTTGTTTCATCATCGCAATTCTTAATTGCATCATGAAGATATGTGTAGTTAAATCCTATTTCAAAGTCATTACCTGTGTATTCCACATCAAACATGTCATTAACACTGCCCAATGTGGTACGGCACATAATTTTAAGTGTATTTTCCGACAATACGAGCCTTACAGGGTTCTTTGACACATCATCAATAATGGGTTCAACACGGGAAACAGTTGTAGAAAACTTTTCAGTATCTACTGTTGTATTAATTTTAAATTCAGAAGGAATAACCTGACGGTATGCAAAGAATTCGCCATCAATAAGCCTTGTTACCATTGTGAAAGTATCGTTTTCAAAAACAGCATACTTTTCACAAAAACCAACATCTATCATATCTTCTTCACTGTCGGATATGATTTTTTCAATTTCACTGCCTGCCTTGCCCGGAACAATAAATTTACCGGCTTTGCATTCTTGAGGAAGAACCTCTTTACGAAGCGCCATTCTGAATCCGTCAACAGCTACAACAGTAAGAGTATTTCCGTCCATTTCAAAAAGTGAACCCGTTAGAACCTTTCTGTCAAGTTTTTTACTTATAGCAAAGCTTGTTCTTTTGATCATATCCTTAAGTTTAGCAGATGAAATTCTGATAGAATTCATAATTTCAATATCCGGAATAGAAGGATATTCATCAGCATTCAAACCTACTATACGATAATCTGAATTGAGACAGCTTATTATAACAGCTGGGCCTTCCGTTTTAATTTCGGCAACATCACGGGGAAGCTTTCTTACAATTTCCGATAACATTTTACAATTGAGAACTATCTTACCTTCTTCAGCTGTGTTACAAGGAATACTTGTCTTTATACATATTTCCAGGTCGTTTCCTGTAAGATAAAGTCTTTCACATTCTGCTTCTAAAAGAACACCCTCAAGGTAAGGTATTGATGATTTACTGCTTACAGCCTTTGAAACAATGTTTATGGCTGCCATAAGCTCTTCTGTATTACAATAAAATTTCATGATGACCTCCGTTAATTATATATAAATAATATATAATTTATTATAGTTATAATAATAGCTGTTGAAGTGGTGGAAAAGTTATCAGAACATGCTCTACCACTGGCTTTCAGCCTTGTGTATAAAATCTTGATAAAAAAGGAAAAATGATTTTTAAAATTGTTAAAGTTGTGGAAATTGTTGAAAACTGAATTATAATAAAACTACTTTCTACCTATTATATATGTATCTTATATAATCATTAATTGGAAGTTTCACTCTTTATATCTTTCATAAGCATTTCCACAGTCTCACGGAAAATTTCATCCTCTTCCATTAAGGATTCTATTTTTCTTATTCCGTGCATAACCGTTGTATGGTCGCGGTTATAAATTTTACCTATCTGCTGAAGGGATATATCCAACAGCTCCTTACATATATAAAAACAAACCTGTCTTACTTTTACAACATCCTTTTTCTGTCCTGTTGAATATATTTTTTCAGGTGCAACATTGTAAAACTTTGAACAGTATTCACCAATATACTCAGGTGTGAGAATATTTTTACCGTTAGGTGAGTAATCCTTTAAAACCTTCATAACAGTTTCTTTTGTTATATCTTCCTGTAAAAGACCTTTAAAAGCCACTACACGGTTAAATATGCCTTCGAGCTCACGTATATTACTTGTTATTTTTTCAGCTATGTAAGCTAAAATAGAGTCATCTATTTCAATTCCTTCGTTTTCAGCTTTCTTTTTAAGGATGGCTATTCTTGTCTCGTAATCGGGCGGAGCCACGTCACATATAAGTCCTGATTCAAACCTGTTCCTGAGCCTGTCGGACAGTGTTTTTATCTCACTGGGCGGACGGTCACTTGTTAAAACAATCTGACTGTTTGCCGCTGTAAGAGCATTAAATGTGTGGAAAATTTCTTCTTCTGTTCTTTCGTTACCGGCAATAAATTGAATGTCATCCAATAAAAGAACGTCTACATTACGGTATTTATTTTTAAACTGCTCCGTTGTGTGCTTCTGGATAGAAGAAATAAACTGATTCATAAAGCTTTCACTGGAGACAAATTCAATTTTTGCATCTTTATCGTTATCCAAAATAAAATTTCTGATTGCATGCATGAGATGCGTTTTACCTAAACCAACACCACCGTAAATAAAGAGGGGGTTATATGCTGCTGCGGGAGATTCGGCAACAGCAAGGCTTGCAGCTTGAGCAAAACGGTTTGAATTGCCTACAATAAAGTTGTCAAATGTATATTTAGAATAGGGGTTTTTCTTTTCTTTAACTTCTTTGGAAGGTGCACTTCCTAAAATAATATTGATGGCATATTCCTTTCCTGCAACCTGCTTAACTGTATTTTTTATAAGGTCCAGATATCTGTTGGTTACCATACTTTTTACCATATCCATGTCAGTTGCGATTAAAATCGAATTAATGTCCATAGAATGAGGCTTTAAGGGTAAAATCCATGTATCGAAAGATACATTTGACGAAATTTCGGCTTTTAAAATAGGTAAACACTTTTCCCAAAGCTCATTTACATCGGTATACATACTACACGTCCTTTCTTTAAAAAAACTTTAACATCCACAAGTGGAAGAATGTTGTGGAAAACTCTTAAAATTGCCTTAATATGCGGTTTTCAGGATTGTGGAAAACTAAAAAAATGTCGAAAAATAATAACTGCAAACATATACATTATTATATCAAAAACAGTGTAATTTTTCAATAGTTTTTAGTGATAAAATTAAAAATATAAAAAAAGGATTGACAATCTCTGCGACTTTCTATATAATATGGTAGTGTTATTGTGGTAGCACTATGATTGCGTAAATT
>CAZRZU010000066.1:0-9838 GCA_964604615.1 uncultured Oscillospiraceae bacterium | reverse complement strand
AAAAAAAACATGCTTTATTTTAGGATATTTTATCACATTTTATAAAATATGTCAACATTGTATATATGACAAAAAAGCAAAGACGGGATTTATTCCTCCGGTCTTTGCTTAGACTGTCTATAAACTTATTTTTTGCACAATCGCGAAGGGTGCGGGAAAGAAGTTTTCCCACAAAAATAGGAGCCTAAAATCGCATTTTCGGCTCCGAAAGTGCCGATTTTACGGCTCCCGTAGGGAGTCCTGCACGAGAAAGCGGCACTTTGTTCCTAAGAAAAACATTGCCCTCGGCAATATTTTTTGGTGTGTGTCGACTTCGACATGCTAAAAAAGACCGGGGGTTTATTCCTCCGGTCTTTGCTTTTAAGCATTAAGTGCCTGTTCTATATCTGCAATTATATCTTCAACATTTTCAATACCGATTGAAAGACGGATTAAGTCAGGAGCTACACCGCTTTCACGCAGCTGTTCGTCCGTAAGCTGACGGTGGGTATGGCTTGCAGGATGCAAAAGACAGCTCTTTGCGTCTGCAACATGCGTTACAATGGAGATAAACTTTAAGCTATCCATAAACTTTATAGCCTCGTCTCTGCCGCCCTTAACCGCAAAAGCAAGAACACCGCATGTTCCGTTGGGCATATACTTTTTAGCAAGGTCGTAATATCCATCTCCCTCTAAGTCAGCATAATGTACCCATGCTACCTTTTCGTGATTTTTCAAATACTGCGCAACCTTGAGAGCATTTGAACAATGTCGTTCCATTCTTACGGGAAGAGTCTCCAATCCAAGGTTAAGGTAAAACGCATTCTGCGGAGACTGTATAGAGCCAAAGTCACGCATAAGCTGTGCAGTAGCCTTTGTAATATAGGCACCCTTACCAAACCTTTCGGCATATGTGATGCCGTGGTAGGATTCATCAGGTGTTGTTAAACCGGGGAATTTTTCCTTGTTTGCCATCCAGTCAAAATTACCGGAATCCACAATGCAACCGCCTACACCAACAGCCTGACCGTCCATGTACTTTGTTGTGGAATGAGTTACAATATCAGCACCCCATTCAAAAGGACGGCAGTTAACGGGAGTTGCAAATGTGTTGTCAATAATAAGCGGTACACCGTGAGAATGTGCAAGGCGCGCAAACTTTTCAATATCAAGAATTGTTACTGTGGGGTTAGTGATGGTTTCTGCAAATACAGCTTTTGTGTTAGGCTTAAAATACTTAGCCAGTTCTTCCTCGGGAAGGCTCTGGTCCACAAAAGTACATTCTATACCCATCTTAGCCATGCTTACACCAAAGAGATTAAATGTTCCGCCATAAATTGAGCTGGAAGCAATAAAGTGGTCGCCCGCTTCGCAGATGTTGAAGATTGCATAAAAGTTTGCCGCCTGACCGGAAGATGTGAGCATTGCTGCCACACCGCCCTCTAACGCGCAAATTTTTGCTGCAACAGCATCGTTTGTGGGATTCTGCAATCTTGTATAAAAATATCCTTCAGCCTCTAAGTCAAAGAGCTTGCCCATATAATCGCTTGTGTCGTATTTAAAGGTTGTTGACTGATAAACAGGCAACTGTCTGGGTTCACCCTGCTTGGGCTGATAGCCTTCATGGATACATTTTGTTTCAATTTTTGAATTCATGTAAATTCTCCTTTACCAAAAAACTCTTATACCATTATATTCTCATTTTCCGCCTTAGTCAATAGTAACGTTTTCCTTTGCCGCAGCCTGGCTGAGTTCACGGTAATATTCTTCGTTTTCTTTCATTTCTTCTGCTGTTTTTGTCTTAAGCTTGAAGCCCTTCACCTCTCTGTAAGGTACAGTTTTATTTTCAAGGCGAACCTTTGCCTTTTTAATTTCCTCACTGTACTGGGGGAGTCATTCCTCTCCTGCCACAAGCATTTCATCCACCATTTGCTTAATTTCATCGGGTGTACATACAGCACCTGTAAGAGGGTCCATCATTGCAGCCTGACGCAAAAGATTTATATCACCTGCCACTGCCGCTTCAACGGAAAGCTTCTGTACCCACACACTTTGCGAACATACCGCCGCACAACCAAGAGGCAAATCACCCACCTTGGGCACACTTATTCCGTTATAGTCAACATAGCAAGGCACTTCTACCACACATTCGTCGGGAAGGTTAGTGATTGTTCCGTTATTCATAATGTTAAAATGACCGCGGTAGCATCTTCCTGTTTCCAAGCCTTCAATAATGTAGCTTCCGTGCTCTGTGGAGCGCTTTTCGGGCACATATTTTCTGGCAGGCTCTTTCATCCAGTTCGGAAAATCCGTTTCAAACCAGTTTCTGCCTTCACGGCACACTCTGAGATACCCCGCTGTTTCTCCCTGAATCCAGTCAGAATAATTAATCCACTTTCCCATATCCTCGGGACGTTTGCGGTACCACATTAAATATTCCGACAAATGACCGTTGCTTTCGGTAGAATAATAGCCAAAGTTTTCCATTACATCAAGGCGGATGTTTTCATTTTTTGCAAAATCAGCTTTCTTCATGTACTCAAAAAGCTCTCCTGTACGTTCAATGCCGTCTGTTTTAACACTTATGTACCAGGTCTGATGATTAAGCCCTGCGCAGATAATGTCAACATCCTTTTTATCTCTTCCCAGTGCCTGAGCAATCTGTTCATGACCGTGCTGTACTCCGTGGCAAAGCCCCAGTGTAGGCACTTTGCCGTACTTATTACATGCCCATGTAACCATGGCATTGGGGTTGGAGTAATTGAGAAGTATGCAATCAGGGCATGCAACCTCACGGATATCCTTACAAAATCCCAGCATTGCATTAATACCGCGTTGTCCGTACATGATACCGCCGATACATAACGTGTCTCCCACGCACTGGTCAACTCCGTATTTCAATGGGATTTCCACATCTGTTTCAAAGCCTTCCAGCATGCCTATACGCACACAGTTAATAACATACTTTGCATCTTTAAAAGCTTCTCTTCTGTCAAGTGTTGACTGAATTTTAATATCAAGTCCGTTTTCATCAATATCCCTTTGGCAAAGCTGGGTAACCATTCTTAAATTATCGGCATTGATGTCAGTAAAAGCCACTTCAATGTTTTTAAACTCCGGCACCGTTAAAATATCCCCTAACAGCTGACGTGTAAATCCAAGACTTCCTGCTCCTATAAATGCTACCTTAAACATAATCATTCCTCCATCTTATACCCCTTCGGCGCGCAAAGCTTTACATTTACACCCTCGGGATTTTATATTATCGCCTTTTGTTTGCCAACAAACTTCAATATTGCCCAATCCACAGTAAAAGCTACCTCTTGCATATGTGGTGTTTTCGGGCACGCAGGGCTTTACGGTTATACTGTTCAAATTTTCATACCTTATGCCCAAAATGTCGTGTATGAGCCATTCTTTAACATGACCCATCATTGCATGATTTCTGCTTCTTACCATTGGTTTTCAGCAAAAGATAAAACGCACAGTTTTCCACCAGGATTGCAGAGGTCAATCCATTTTGCATTATATAACTTAAAGGGATTTTCCACTCTCCTCACCTCCACTTAATTATATAACTCAAAAAATCCCCTGTCAACGCAAAAAAAGGTGTAAGTTCAACAATCGGACTTACACCTTTCAATATTATACTTTTTAGAACATAATGATAAGGAACTGGCTTACCAATACTACCGCAATAAGCGCAATGGGATATGTAGCCGCATATGCTGCTGCAACATCTTCTGTGCCTGCAACACCGATAAGTGTACCCAACGCAGGAGTAGAAGTCATACCGCCTGTAAGAGAGCCAAGATTGTTTAAAAGAGGCATCTTCAACACAAACTTTGCAAAGATAAAGCCAAGCACCATGGGAACAATTGTCATAATAATGCCGTATACGAAGTACATGGGGTCAAAGTTTGCAACAAACTCTGTACCACCGGGGACACCTGCACCAACAAGGAAAAGAACAAGACCAAGCTCTCTGAAAAGCTTAAGTGTGCTCTGCTGGGGCATAATGCTTATCTTGCCAATTCTTCCGAAGTGACCGAGAACAAGTGCCACAAGAAGACATCCGCCTGTTGTTGTAAGGGAGAAGCAAGTACCGGAAATGCCGGCGCTGCTCATAGGAATCTTAACCTTACCTATAACCATACCCAAAATAGCTGCTAAGGAGAATGCTGCGACACCCATGTGGTCAAGGTGTAAAAGCTTAAGCTCATTCTTCTTTTCCACCTGCTGTTCACCGCCGGAAATGAGCGATCTTTCTTTGTCCATATCTGCCTTCATAAACTTGGGCACAAGCTGAACAAAAAGCACAACACCCAACACACCGAAAATGTATGCTATACCGTGACCTACACTAACAAGACCTGTGTATTCGGGAGCAACAGTAGCTTTAGCTGCTGAAAATGCAGGAGTTGATGTAAGAGAACCTGACAAAAGACCTACAATCATAGCTACAAAACCGTCAAGTGTTTCAATAGATGAACCGTAGCCTAAAACATGCTCACCAAGCATGATGCAGCCAAGTGCACCCAAGCCGCCTGCAAGGATAATAACAAGACCCAAAAGTACATAGCTCTTAAAGTTTTTCTTAAGATTACCAAAGAACTTGGGACCTGCAATAAAGCCAACACTTGTTACAAAAAGAACAAGACCAAAGGTTTCAATTATGGACAAAGCTTCTTCTGCGTAGCTTGTGCCATTAAGAACCAGCTGATCATTAAGTACATTGGGGAAAAGTGCACCAAATAAAAGTGCAATAATAAACACACCTGCATCGCCTAAAGATACACCCTTGATTGTGATACGACCGAGAGCATAGCCTACAAACAAAATTGCGAAAAGACAGAACATAAAGAATGTTATGCCTGTTACGGGAATAACACCGCCGAATAAATTCATAATTCTCTCACCTTTCTGCTGATATATTGAATTTCAAGCTTACAACTTAAAATTCCACACAATATTATAGTTTAATTGTTTTATTTTGTCAATCAGAAATAAAACCTATTTCGAATTTATTTTCCTTCCAAATTTATACTAAATGCACAAATCCCCAAGGGTAACCCTTGAGGATTTGCTTTTTGAAATTTTAAAATTATTTTACTATTTTCAAAGAAGCAATAATTTCTTCTGCCTCTTCGTTTGCGCCTGCATTTGCAAAAGATGCAGATTCAAGAAGTGAGAACACGTAAACCTTATTGTTCTTCATTGTCATATATGTTGTGAAGTATGTTCCTTCGCCTGTTTTTTCATCAATTTCAAGAACCTGGAATGTATAATAATTTGTTCCGCCCAATTCAACAGTTGTAACTTCTTTTGTAACCTCTGCACCGTCTGATACGTAGCCGCTTACAAGAGATGTTGCAACACGTCTCAGTGAAGAGAACGAATAGCCGTCGCCGTCCATTATCATAAGACCAAATACGGAACCTACGTACAAGTTAATATATGTTGCACCCTCTGTTGTAGGCTTACTATATTCATACCATGAAGAGTTAAGTGTAAGAGACCACTTGGAAGTGGAGGAAACATAAGGAGTATATTCTTTTTCTGTGTAAAGGTATATACCTGCTTCATCGCTGTTAAGAACTTCTGCCGTAAAGGACTCCATAATATCCTTGAACACCTGATTGTCGCCGGAATCTACCACAACTGTAATGCAATATACATAATCGCCCTTTTCAAAATATACAGCATACATTTCATAGTCGCCGCCGTAAAGGCCCTTTGTTATCTGCCAGAAGTAGTAGGCATTTTCACCAACCTCTGTTACAGCATAGGGGTGAATTGTTGAAACAGAACTAAACTGCTTGTTGTAATACTTGTCACGGAATGTTCTGTCAGCCTCAACAAGATTTTTTGAAGTTACTTCTTCTGTTTTTGAATATACAGACACTACAACACCTGTATGTTCGTCACTCTTTGAAGATACATATGCAATTGAGTTTATGGTATCCAGTTCCATATCAACACACTGAGCAGGAAGCTTGAATTTAAGCTTTAATTCCGCATCCTCGATGGTACGGTAGCCGAACTCGTCCACGTTAGACAAGTCATGAGTCTGTGCACGTTCTGCTTCGTCTGCGGCAAATTCAACCTTAAAGGAGTCTACAATCGCTGTAAGAGTGGGAATAGATTCGCTGCCTGCTTCGCAGTAATAAGCAATATCATAACAGTACTTATCGGTATAAATGCTGCGGAAAGCTGCATATTCAGTCTTTGTACGTGCAATAAAGTACATTGTGGAATTACCGAACTGGTCCTTACCCTTTTCAGCCTTGGAAAGAGTATAGGAAGAGAAATTTGTCTTTACGTAAGAAAAGTCTTCGTCAAAGTCGTCTTCTTCCGACAATTCATAAATATCAAGGTAAAGAACACTGCCAGCTTCGTCTTCAAAAACAGTAGCACTACCGTCAGAAAGACGTTCTGTCATCATCATGCCCTGAGGTGTCAACATTGACCAGTTCCAGTAGCTGTCACCAATACGGGGAAGATCTGTGGAAGAAGAAATCATATCGTCTTCACCCTCTGTTTCCTTCACAACGGTGATTGCAGCAGTTTCGTTATCATAGCCCACTGTTGCGCCAAATGTTTCGGATATAAATCTCAAGGGAACCATGGTAACACCGTTGGGGCTCAAAGCAGGAGCCACGGGAAGTGTTTCTGTATGGTTGTTTACCACTGCATTAACATTGCCAATCTGGAGTGTAATGTTAACGTCGGGGTATTCAAGAATAATTTCCTTTGTTGCGTCAACCCATGTAACGCGTGCACCAAAGGCTTCTGTAATAACACGCAAAGGAACCAATGTAGTACCTTCGCCTGCGATATAAGGTGTTTCAACTTCAACGGGGTTACCGTTAATCATCAAAGTGGAATCCCCAACCTTAAAGCTGATTTCGACCTTTTCGGGAATAACAAACTCTTCGGTTGATGCTTCTTCGGCATATGCAACTGCGCCTACTGACAAGAGCATTGCCAATGCCAAAATTAAGCTTAAAATTCTTTTCATGTCCTTCTCTCCTTATTAATTAGTTGTTGTAGCTATTTCAACGGTGGAAGACACACCGTTTCTTGTAAATGTAAGAGTTACGCTGTAACCGTTAAAGCTCTTTTTCAAAGCTTCGTTATAATCTGCTGTGGAGTGCACCTCATAGCCGTTTACATGTGTAATCATATCGCCAGCCTGCAAGAGACTGCTCTTAGAAGTTGTTACGGTAAGCCCCTTCTTTGTGGGAACACCTATCTTGCTTTCCCATGATTCAGTAAAAGTAATGCCCGTATCGGGTCTTAATACTTTCCCGTATTTTTCATAGGAAGAAATCACATAATTAACAGTATCAACAGGGATTGAAAAGCTCATGCCTTCAACGTCGCTGCCTACGTATTTGATGGAGTTGATACCAACAAGTTCGCCTCTCAGGTTAATAAGCGGACCACCGGAGTTACCGCCGTTAATGGCAACGTCAGACTGTGTGAAAAGATAATGCTGACCAATGTTTACACCAATGCCTGACACGATACCCTTTGATGCTGAATTAATAAGACTTACAGACAAAGGTGTACCTATTGCAATAACACTCTGACCCACTCTGAGGCTGTTTTCTGCGGCGAACGTGAGGGGTTTTAATCCAAGCTTATTTATTTTAACTAAAGCAAGGTCGCTTGTTGCATCTGAGAAAAGCACCGTTCCGCTGTAAGAGTCTCCGTTTCCGAAAATAACAGTAAGATGCTGAATCCCGTCTACTACGTGAGCATTTGTAAGTATAGTACCGTTTGATTTTATTACAACACCGGCACCGTGACCGTAAAGCTCATTATAGTTCTGCGCATCGGCTGAAAAATAATCCGACTTATATGTACCTACAATTGCAACAACACTTTCACTTGCAGTTGCTATTGCGTTTATAACCAAGTCCTCTTCTGTCTGTTCAACAATAGCACTTCTTGTGTTGTTGTCCCAGCTTACTTCTGCACCTAAAGATTCACTCACTGCTCTCAAGGGTACGTATACTCTGTCATCTATTATGTACGCATCCGTGTCAAGCTTTTGACCGTTCACATACACATTGGCTCCTGTATTTGCCTTTGCGCTGCATGCAAAAAGAGAAACGGCAGCGACAGTCAGGGCAGCTATTTTCTTTAATTTCATTTTTTCACCTTCCTGAAAATTGTTACAATACTACAAATTTTATATTACCACAATTATTTATCGTTTTCAATACCCTCTGTGTCATTGTAACACAATTTTAACCATATGGCAAGATATTTTTACGCACGCGCGTATACGCACGTGAGAATATGAATATACAATACAACCAAGGAGGGAGAAAAATGGGGATAAAAAATGCGGTTGTTAAACGTTTTGAAAACATATGTAATGAAAAGAATATCCGACCTAATGAACTTGCAGTAAGATCAGGGGTAACACCCTCTTCCGTGTACAGTATGCTCGACGAAAAAAGGCAGAACATCTCCATTGTTCTGATAAAAAAGCTTTGCGACGGGCTGGACATAAGCCTCAAGGAATTTTTTGACTCCGAGGAATTCGACTCTTTGGAACAGGAAATTGTATAACCTATATATAATACTTTTTAAATTGGCAAAAAGTTGCATTTTAATAAAAATTTTTAGTTCAATTTTATTGAGAGGAATAATATTCCTCTTTAGGGTTATACTTTATTTAAACTGCATATGTCATATAGAAACACCTTTTCATTCATTAAAAAGATGTTGCAATAAAAATATTACTATGATAAAATTTCCATATACTGAACCGAGGTGATTTTATGCAGCCGGTTTTACTTACCGCATTAGGTGTTGGCGGTGCCACTCTTATAGGTGCAATTGTGGGATTTTTGTTTAAAAACCTGTCTCATAGGATGTCGGACCTTATTTTATCCTTCGCCGCAGGTGTAATGCTTTCTGCCGCAGTTATCGGGCTTATACTTCCTTCTATGGAATACGGCAATATTTTAATAACCGTAGCAGGCATTTTTGCAGGGGCAATATTTTTGAACATGATTGACCGTTTCGTGCCTCATCTTCATAAGTTAACGGGCGCTGGAGAGGAAAATCATCCTGCTAACACAGAAAAGCTTAACAAAATACTGCTTTTTGTTTTTGCCATAGCAATACATAACTTTCCCGAAGGTATTGCCGCAGGTGTGGGCTTTGGCGCAGGGAACACTCACCAGGCAGTGATTGTGGCGCTTGGCATAGCATTGCAGAACATTCCCGAGGGTATGGTTATTATATCTCCCATGCTTTCCGTAGGCATAAGTTCCCGCCGCACGTTTTTATATGCGGCTTTGACAGGTGTTGTGGAGGTCATAGGCACATTAATTGGTTATTTTGCGGTATCTGTTTCGTTATCGCTTTTGCCCTTTGCACTGGCATTTGCGGGAGGCACAATGATTTATGTTATAAGCGATGAAATGATTCCCGAAACGCACCACGGCGACGAAAGGCACGTAACCTATGCGCTTCTGGCAGGCTTTTGCCTTATGCTTATAACCGATTTTTATCTTGGTTAAAATTTTTAATTATATAAGGAGGTCATATTATGACAAAATATCAAGGTACACAGACAGAAAAGAACTTACGAGCAGCTTTCTCCGGCGAATCTGAGGCACGTAATAAATACACCTACTTTGCTTCTGTCGCAAAAAAGGAAGGCTATGAACAGATTGCAGCCCTTTTCTTAAAGACAGCAGAAAACGAAAAAGAACACGCAAAAATGTGGTTCAAGGAGCTTGAAGGCTTGGGCGACACAGCTCACAACCTCGCATCTGCCGCTGAAGGCGAAAACTACGAATGGACAGATATGTATGCAGGCTTTGCAAAAACT
>CAZRZU010000065.1:0-9875 GCA_964604615.1 uncultured Oscillospiraceae bacterium | reverse complement strand
CGTCAAGAAGAAGTGTTCTCTGGGGATTGGATGTTGTACCCTCAACAGATGTGTAGTTAAACTTAAGATTATAGAAACCTTCTGTTTCAACAGTAAAGTTCCATGTTACGTTGCCTCTGTCAGCAATCTGAACACCGCCGTTCTGAAGCTTTGCGATGTTAGAATCTGCTTTAAGGGCTTCAACAACGTTTTCAACTACGTATGTTGATTCTTCTGTCACTTCTGATGAGTCTTCTGTTGCAGGTTCTGCTGCAACTCCTTCATCCTCGGAGTAAGTAACAAAATTTGTAACGTCTACTGTTACTACTTCGGATGAAATTACACTTTCGGGACCGTAACCTACTGATTCAAGATATTCAGCATAGGAAGTGTCCACGAACTCGTCCTGCACACCGGCATTAGCAGTGGTATCACTGTTACCCGGAAGCACGAGAGCAAGGCCAACAAGGATTAAACATACCGCTACGATTGCCGCAAGGACAATCAACTTAACGTTTTTCTTTTTCTGTTTTTTAACCTGAGTTGCCATTTTTTATTTATCCCTCCGTTTCATTATTTTACCTTTACTCTTATTGTAGTTTCTACTGTATTACCTACATAGTCCGTTGCAACAAGGTCAACATCATATTCGCCTGCCTCTGTTACATCAAGCCAACCTGTGTCAGCGCTGATATTTGTAGAAATATCAATGCCGTCAGCATCCTTCGCCCATTCAACGTAAGTTCCCCAGCTGATTGTGGAAACGTCTGTGTTGAGTGAAACCTCGGGAACACCTTCCTTAGCCTGCAAGCTGGGAGGATCAGTGTTGTCTTTATCGTAAACAAGGACAGTAAAGTTTGCTGTGCCTTCATTACCACCGTTGTCGGTAACCGATGCTTTAAGTGCATCTGTATAAGTGCCTACTGTGTTAAAGTCTATTTCCGACCAGTCAATTGTTACTCTGTCGATTTCGTAATCTCCGTCGGCATTATCGCTTGCAGACAAGTACTTTGACCAATCAATCTTTTCAGGGTTGGTTCCATTTGGAACTGCTATAACCTCATTTCTGCTGATAGAGGGGTTAACCGCATCGATAGCACCCGAGGAGCTAACCGCTTCACCAATGGTTTCAAGCTTTTTGAATATTTCCTGTTTGTTAGCCGCAACAGCTGTTCTGTACTTGGAGAAACCGTTAATACCGTAAATGGATTTACCTAATATGTCGCTCCATGTCCACATTACACCGCAGGCTTCGGAATATTCGTTAGCAGGTTCTTTACCGAACTCAATCCAGATTTCCAGGTTCATGTCGCCTATTTCGGGATGGAAAATATCAACACCGAATGCAAGGGCTTCATCGTCCGCCTGTTCAACCATGTATTCTTCGATTGTATCTACACCTGCCAAGGATGTGTAGAATGAAACCTTGTACATTTTATATGCCTTAAGCGCCAATTCACTTGTTTCCTTATCTATACCACGGAGAAGACCAACAGAGTCAGCCATGGGAGTAAGGTGACGGTAGTTGGGGTCATCCTTATCTGTTCCGTCGGGATAAGGGAAGGGAATAACACCCATTGATTCGCCTCTTGCTGCAAGGATGGAAGATGCTGTACCCATTCTCCATCTTGCGCAGTTTGTAAATACTGTTTCACCGTTCTGGAAAGCAGTTGAGCCTGTAAGCCAACCGGAGTTGGGTGTTGTCTTTGATGCTGTTGAACATGTAACAAGCTCAGCAGTCATAAGTTCATCAACATACTCACAAGCTTTAATGCCGGCTTCTGTATCAAACTTCATTGCTTCACCGTCGTAAACACCTGCGCCAACACTGTGAAGTGCAAACTGACCGAAGAATGTATAGTTTGTATCAAATGCTGAAATTTCATTACCGGTTGAAGCCTTTTTACCCGAATAGAAAGCTTTAATCTTTCCTATGTAATCTTTAAAGTTGGACCATGTCCAATCGCCTCTTAAGTACATTTCAGCAGGATACATTGTTGTTCCGTCTTCATCCTTAAGAGAAGGAACAGCCTCAATCATATTGATGTTATATACGATAGGCCATGTATTTGTATAAAGCAAGTCACGGTTCATAAGATAGTAACTGCCGAATGTCTTAGTGGGAAGAATCCATGCACCGTCGGGGTCATCATGGAAAATCGAAGCAAACTGGTCAAGAGGCTGAAGTATATTCTGCGAAAGAATATTACCCTGGCAGCCGCCCCAAAGAATAGCAAGCTCACAGTAGGGATCACCCGCCAGAACTGTCTGAAGCAATAACTGCTGTAAGTCACTGGAATACTGTAAGAACTGAATTTCAACGTTCAATTCATCCTTTACTTTTGTGAGAGCAATTTCAGCAGCCTTCTTTTTGTCGGCATTCATGTTTGAAACACCTGTAATAGAGTCAACCCAATAAGGGTCATCTTCACTTTGGGCATGGGTGCCTATTCGTATAATTTTAGTTTCGCCCTGGTCTTTTTCCCCGTTGCCGGCGCAACCCGAAAGCATGGGGATTACCATTGCAGCACCCAACAAAGCCGCTAATAAAGGCTTTAGTCTGTTTCGCATCTGTACACACTTCCTCTTATTATATTATTACTTCTTTCATTATACACAAATTTTTCATAAACTTCAAGAGTTTTTTATAACTTTTGCCTAATATTTTTAAATTTTTTTAAACAAATTTACTAAATACTTATGAATTTACAGTTAAATTTTTACAACGTTTTCACCAAAGCTTTGACATAGGATATGTTATGTGTTATTATTAAAATACAACTGTTGCATATACGTTCTATATTAATAGGAAGAAACTCTCACCATTTTTTTGAAAGGATTTCGTATTTATGCATTTTGTACACACTGCCGACAATCATCTTGACATACCTTTGGGCAGCCTTCCTCCCCATAAAGCAATATTGAGAAGAAAGGCGCGTCTGGCATCTTTTTCGAGAATTATTGACTACACATTGGCCCACGGAGACATGCTTCTTATTTCAGGAGATTTGTTCCACTCCCCTACCCCTTCCCAATCCATGCTTGATTTTTGCACAAGAGAATTTGAGAGGCTGGGAACAATCCCTGTTTTTATCGCATCAGGAAATCACGACTACGGTCTCAACAATTATAATTTCCCGGGGAATGTACGTGTTTTTTCGCCCAAAGGGGAAAGAATACGTTATAAGGACTGCATCATTACGGGGATTTCTTTTTCTTCGGCATCGGCATTTTTGTCTCATGTAATACCTCCTGCGGAAGAAAAAGACGCAATCAATATACTTTGCATACACGGCGACATGCTCACTCAGAGCGAATATAACCCCTTAAATAAGGAGGTAATCTCCGCTTTGGGATATGACTACATTGCTTTAGGGCACATTCATGAGCATATGAGATACAAAAATATAGTATACCCCGGTTGTCATGACGGCTCAGGTTTTGATGAAACAGGTGAAAAATGCTTTATTTACGGAGAAGTTGACAAGACGCATCTGTCAATTACTCCCGTAAAGTCTTCCAGTTTGGTTTATAAAACAGTAAATTTCGACATTTCAGACTATGCTTCCTCTGTTGACATTGCAAATGCCTTGACAGAAGCATTTGAGGACGGAATTTATAAAATAAATCTCACGGGGACACCAAAGGAAGGCTTCTGCCCCAATAACGACGCAATAGAAGCCTATATTTCCGAAAACTTCTTTCACGCAGTGCTTACAGATGCCACCTCTCCCGAAAAAAGCTGGGAAGACAGCATCCTCTACAAGCTGTTTTCCCAATATATCACCTCCCATTGCGACGAAAAAACAACTCAGCTGGCACTCCGTTACGGAATTGAAGCATTAAACGGAGGAAATGAAATATGATAATCAGAAACATTAACATTATTTCCTTTGGAAAAATAAAAAACAAAAAAATAGATTTTTGCGAAAATTTAAACGTTATTTACGGGAAAAACGAAAGCGGTAAAACAACGGTTGCATCTTTTATTGAAGCAATGCTTTACTCTTTTCCTCCGCGAAGCGACCGCAGCAAGTATCTCCCCTGGGACAATTCTCCTGCCGCAGGCGAAATGACAATAAGTCATCAAGGCAGCAGCTTTACCTTTTACAGAAAGTTTGCTCAGACTCCCAAGGGCGATGTTACAGAACCTAAAAATCTTTCTTTGGAAGGTATAATACCTCCCACCCGTGATGCTTACCGTAAAACTGTCTATTCCCAGGAAGGAAAGTGCGGAGACTTTGGCACCAATGCAGACATCGAAGCCCGCATTGCAAACATAATGACAACAGGCAGCGAAAACACAGGGGCTTTAAGTGCAATCAAATACCTTGAAAAGCTTCGCCGCAGCCTTAATTCCGGGAACAAGCTGAAGGCGCTGGAAAATAAAATTTCGGCACTGGAGGACGAATATGCCCTTGCTCTTTCCCACGAAAGAACCGTAAATGAAACACTTATGCTTATTTCGGAAAAGCGAAATCTTCTGGAAAAATATCAGCAGGAAATAAAAAAGCTTGATAATGCACCTAAGGAAGCCTCCTCACTTTACTTGCAGCAGCTTGACCAACGCATTTTTGCGCAGAAGGAAGCTTTATCGCAGCTCCCGTTACTTGAGTCTGCCCCTTTGAAGCCTTCCTCGGGAGGAACAAGCCTTATATTCTCTATACTATGCACATGCCTCTTTCTTATTGCAGGTTTTTTTACGCACTATGCTGTGTCACTTTTTGCACTTGTTCCCATGCTGTTATACTTTTTGATCTACGGCATAAAGCTGGGCAAGTACAGGCACGAGTATAAAAACTTTTTATCCTCTGCCGGCTGCAGCACAGAGGCGGAATACGAAAAAATGCGGCAAAACCGCGAAAAAGCGGCAGATTGCTACAACGAGCTTTTAAAGGAAAAGTCCCGTATTTTAGCAAGCAGAGCAGAAGAATTAAACAGCTCAAACAGTAATATAATATATAAGAAGATAATCGCCCTTAAAGACGAAATTAAATTGCTTGAAGCCAAAACAAAAACCTCTCTCAGGGAGAGTGAACTAATAAAAGAAGAGATTGCCTACAACAAAAGCCTTCACGAAGAGCTGTCTCAAAAGCTCCGTTGTGTGGCAGTTGCCATTGACGCATTCAATTACGCAAGAGACACAATTTCCACAGACTTTACCCCCAAGGTCACAGAAAAAGCAATGGAATATTTAAACCGCATTGCTCCCAAAACGGGGCGCAGTGCCTTTCTTTCAAGCGACATGAGCATAACTGTTTCAGACCCTGTAAGGCAGCCCCTTGCCTCACATTCCTTCGGCTTTAAAGAAGAAATGTATATTTGCTTCCGCATAGCATGGTCGGACTTTCTCTACGGCAAGGATTTTCCCCTTATTTTTGATGATCCCTTCTTAGGCTCTGACGATTACAGGGAAAAATCCATAATCGACCTGCTTTCCTCACTTGCCCGGGAGCGCCAGATTATTGTTTTTACAAACAGAAAAAATGACTACTATAATCAATTAAAATGCAATTGGGTTGACATCTCCCCTTCAAATGATGTATAATATATGTAACTATAAAATTGGAGGTGGCTTTATGGCTGCTAAAATTGAAAACAATTTTGGTGAAATTATTATCAGCAACAGTGTAATTGCAAATATTGCCGGTGCGGTTGCAAACAACTGCTACGGTGTGGTTGGTATGGCTGTCAGAAACACAAAGGACGGAATTGTAAGCCTCCTTAAGACAGGCAGTCTTTCCAAGGGTATCAAAGTTGAAATCGAAAATGATGCCATTGTTATTGACATGCATATTATGGTGCAGTACGGTGTAAATATTTCTGCAATTTGCGAAAGCATCATGCACAACGTAAGCTACCAGGTTGCATCCATGACAGGTTTTGAAGTTAGTGCGGTTAACGTTCATGTTGAAGGCATGCGTGTTGCCGAATAAGTTAGGGGGAAATTCAAATCATGACAAAGGCTATTAATGCGGCTCTTTTGAAAAATATGGTTATTTCCGCCGCTAATAAGTTAAACGAAAACAAATCATATGTTGACTCATTAAATGTTTTCCCTGTTCCCGACGGTGACACAGGTACTAACATGGCACTCACCTTTATGTCTGCCGCTAAGGATATTTCAACTAAGGAATTTTCTTCGGCATCTGACGTTGCCAATGCAGTGGCAAAGGCAACTCTTCGCGGTGCAAGAGGTAACTCAGGTGTTATTCTCTCTCAGATTTTCCGCGGTCTTTCCTTGGGCATGTCCGGCAAGGAAGCAGTTTCTGTATATGACTTTGCCTGTGCAATCCAGAAGGGCTGTGACACAGCTTATCAGGCTGTTATGAAGCCCACAGAAGGTACAATCCTTACTGTTATCCGCTTTATGGCTAAGTCTGCTGTTGAAAATTTAGAAGCAGGCAGCATTGAAGACTTGTTTGCAGCTTTCATGGCTGAAGGTAATGTTGCATTGGAAAAAACTCCTGAAATGCTTCCTCAGCTTAAGCAGGCAGGTGTTGTGGATGCCGGCGGTAAGGGCTTGCTCTTCATTTTTGAAGGTATGCAGGCAGCTCTTGACGGAGCAGAGGTTACACTCAAGGATGCTCCCGCAACAGTGTCTCAGGCTTCTTCCGCTCAGCAGGCAGTTGACCCCGATGACATTGAATTTGGCTACTGCACAGAGTTTATAATTGAAAAGTACGACGAAAAGGCAACAGCAAACCTCTTCCGTGAAAAGATTGCTCCCACAGGCGACTGTTTGCTCGTTATTGAAGAGGGCGAAATTGTAAAGGTTCATATTCATACAAACAATCCCGGTTTTGTTCTTGAACAGGCAGTTAAGCTTGGTCAGCTCATTAACATAAAGATTGATAACATGCGTTATCAGCACAGTAACATAATCGCTGAAAGCGAGGCTGCTTCTGCTCCCCGTGAAAAGGGTCCCATGAGTGAGCTTGCGGTTATTTCTGTTTCAGCAGGCGACGGCATTGCCGAAGTGTTTACAGAGCTGGGCACATCTTATGTTATCCGCGGCGGTCAGACCATGAACCCCTCCACAGACGACATTTTAGCTGCAATCGAAGAAGTTAACGCAAAGAATGTAATTGTTCTTCCCAACAATAAGAACATTATTCTCGCTGCTGAACAGGCAGTTGAGCTTGCAGAAGTAAACGTGGCGGTTATTCCCACAAAGACCATCCCCCAGGGTATCACAGCCATGACAAGCTTCCTTCCCGAGGCAAGCATGGAAGATAACGTTGAAGCCATGAACGATGCCATCACAATGGTTAAGAGCGGCAGCATCACTCATGCAGTACGTGACACATCCATTGACGACAAGGAAATTCACGAGGGCGATTACCTTGGCATGCGTGAAGGCAAGATTGCTTTTGTTAACCCCGACCTCTCCGAAACATTCAATGCACTGGTTGAGGACATGGTTGACGAAGATGCAGAAATTATTACAGTTTATTACGGCGAAGATGTTTCCGAAGAAGACGCAGAAGCTCTCTGTGCTTCACTGGAAGAAAAATATCCCGATTGTGATGTTTACGTACGCAGCGGCGGTCAGCCCGTGTATTACTATTTCTTTGCAGTAGAATAATTAAATTTAAAAGGGAAACCGTGCGTTTCCCTTTTTTGATACTATCATATATCGAAAGGAGGTACATCATGGCACTTTACGACAAAATTTCCTCAATCAAGGGTATTGGTGCACAAAGGGCGGAAAAGCTTGCCGCATTGGGCATTGAAACCGTGCGAGACATGCTTTATTACTTTCCCTCCAGTGTTGAGGACAGGCGCATTACAAAAAAAATAACCCAGCTGTCAGACGGCGAATTTGCCTGCATTAGGGCAATTGTAATCTCTTCACCCTCTGTAAAGTTTATTCGTAAAGGCTTTACGGTGTACTCTCTCCGGCTCAGGGACGATACAGGCATTATTACCGCTCAATTTTATAACAATCCATATGTTATGAAAAATTTCCGTGTAGGCTCTCCGTATAACTTTTACGGTAAAATTGAGCATAAATACGGGCAAAAAAAGATAATAACCCCAATTTACGAAGCTTACGGCACAAACAATGTTACAAACAACATTGTTCCCGTTTACCGCACAGGCTCAGCAATTACCCAGAAGGTTATGGTGTCCACCATAAAAGCATGCCTTGAGGTTGCGGGGGATTCCATTGAGGATTTTATGCCTAAGTCTGTAATCGAAAGGTATAACCTTTGCCGTGCAGATTATGCCATAAGAAACATTCATTTTCCAATTGATTATTATGCATACGAATCTGCGCGCAACCGTCTTGCATTTGAAGAGCTTTTTCTTTTACAGTTAAGCCTCAACATACGAAAAACCAACGCAAAAAAAGCACAGGTAACACCATTTTCCCACATGGACATTTCTCCTGTACTCAGCCTGTTGCCCTTTGCCCTGACAAATGCTCAGAAAAGGGTAATAGAAGAAATTAAGGCAGATTTGGCATCCTCCTCCCCTATGAACCGTCTTGTTCAGGGCGACGTAGGCTCGGGCAAAACTGCCATTGGGGAAATAAGCATATACCTTTGTGTAAAAAACGGTTATCAGGCAGCTTTCATGGCACCCACAAGTATACTGGCGCGCCAGCATTACGAATCTGTTATGCCGCTTTTTGAAAAATTAGGTTTCAGAACTGCGCTTCTCATAGGCAGTATGACAAAAAAAGAAAAAACAGAGGTTTACCGAAAGCTTGAAAACGGTGAAATTGACCTGGTAATAGGAACTCATGCACTGTTTCAGGATGAGGTAAAATTTAAAAACCTGCGCCTTGTTGTCACGGACGAGCAGCATCGCTTTGGTGTCAGACAGCGCGGAGCCTTGGTTTCCAAAGGCGACCATCCACATATTCTTGTTATGACCGCTACCCCCATCCCCCGTACTTTGGCGCTTATAATATACGGCGATTTGGACATAAGCATTATAAACGAGCTTCCCCCCGGTCGTGAAAAGGTTGACACCTTCTGTATTGGGGAAAACATGCGCGAAAAGCTTTACGATTTTATCCGTAAAGAGGTACGGGCATCTCACAAGGTTTACATAGTCTGCCCAATGGTTGACGAAAACGAAGAGCTGGACTTAAAAAGTGCTGTTACTTATGCGGAAAATTTGTCTGAAAATGTGTTCCCTGAATTTAAAGTGGGGCTTGTCCACGGAAAAATGAAGGATAGCGAAAAGGATAGCATTATGAACAGCTTTGCCTTTGGAGATACGGACATTTTAGTTTCCACCACGGTTATCGAGGTTGGTGTAAATGTACCCGAGGCAACATTAATGATTATTGAAAACGCAGAAAGGTTCGGGCTTAGCCAGCTTCACCAGCTTCGAGGCAGAGTTGGTCGCGGAAAGGACAAAAGCTGTTGCTTCCTTCTGCCCTCCGCCTTTAACGACGACATAAAAAAGCGCATGTCTGTAATGACAAAAACAAACGACGGTTTTGTTATTTCTCAGACAGATTTGTCTCTCCGAGGTCCCGGCGAATTTTTCGGCACACGTCAGCACGGGCTTCCTCCGCTTAAAATTTCTTCATTGCTTGACATGGAGACACTGAAAAAATCCTCAGACGCAGTAACGGAGCTTTTAAAAACCGACCCCGATTTATCAAAGGAAGAAAACATTCTTTTAAGAAAACGAGCAGAACTTTTGTTTGATAACATTGACGAATATATGGTATAGAAAAAGCTGTTGCATTAAGCAACAGCCCTGAGCATGTCGATAAAGTATTATCGACATGCGACCTCAAAGGCGGACTAACGTCCTTCAGCACTTTGAGGTCTGTTTTTTTATAAAGAACAACGTGACGATTTCTCGTGCAAGAAATCGACCGGAGGGGACTGTCCCAACAAAGGCTCGCAAGTCTTCTTTGGTAAATC
>CAZRZU010000064.1:0-9933 GCA_964604615.1 uncultured Oscillospiraceae bacterium | reverse complement strand
TGCCTGCTTTCAGTCTTACAGTAAGTGCAGCAGAGTATTATGACGATGTGGTTTATAGTTATGCAAAAACTACAACTGCGGTATTTGATGCAACAAATCCGGCTCCCGCAGTAAATGATGAAGGGTATGCCGATACAATATCGACGGCATGGCCAAACTCTGACTGGAGCGAAACAGATGTGGCAAATGTCAGCCAGATTGATATTTACAATTCCAGGATACGCGTAAAGGGTCTTAATAGTGGTACTGACAGTGCGGCAAGTAAGATTACATCTGCAGCAGGCTATGGCGCAGGTGCTGACTTTGTTCTCCTCAGCTTTACAACGGAATTTAATAATGCTGCAAAATGGGGCGATATCGGCATCCGTGACATTGACGGCAAGCTTGTAACGGCATTCCGTTTTGGTTCCGGTGACGACTCCGCATTTTCTCCTGTATGGGGTCACATTGGCTATGGCAGCCTTTATGCTGATTATTTTAATGCCTTGGCTGCAAAGGGAAAATATTCCTTCAGCGATACAACTAATCAGACGGGTATCGTAAGCGAGACAACAGCTATTGATGTTCTCATAAGAAACATTGGCAGCAATTTATATACCGCAACGTTTTATCGTGACGGAATAGCCTTTACAACTGCTACATACGAAGGCAGCTTCAACGGTGTTAAGACTATTGAAATGTCAGTAGGTAACGGTACTGCCAATTCAGCATACCTCGGTCTTCAGGATCTTAAGATTTATGCAGGCAGTAACCCCTCTACACTTACAGAAGTAACCGCTACTTATTATTCCGATGCTGACAGCGACGGTGTAAATGATGTAGAATACACAAAAACACAATATTTGAACACCTCAAATGCATCTGTTACTTCCGTAACCTTTGATGGACACAATTATGCGCCCAATGGGGTAAACGGTGTATACATGAACATCCCCGAGCAGACACTTTCTGCAAGCGGTAGCATTGATATCACACCTTACAAGCTTGCAAATGTGACAGATGAAAGCCTTGTTGGTACACCCGTACAGGGTGACGGTGTGGTTTACACTTATACAACAGGTATGAATCTTATTTCTAACGGCGATTTTTCCAACGGTCTTACAGGTTGGTATAACTCTGCCGGAACAGAGGCAACAACAGATTACTTTACTGTGAATAATGACGGTACGGTAACTGCAACTGCAAGCACCAACGCGACAGGCGCGGGCTCACTTTACCGTGTATGGGACGTTGAAGTAGGTAAAACATATGTTTTGACATATACATCCGATGTTCAAAATATGTACCAGGTTGTATCGGAGAAGAGCGACTTTTCTGAAACAACTGACGGTAATGTAATAGGTACAGGTAAAGCAGGCACTAACACCTTCTTATTTACTGCCGAAGAAGAATATGTTCAAGTTAACTTCCGTTGGCTTGGCGGCGGAGCAGACACTGCCGGCAACACTATCGGCAACTTTGCTCTTTACGAGATGGAAGTTCTGGAAGTAAGTGATGAAGTAACATCTGCTGCTATTACATATACAATTGACGGCGAAAAGGTTCATTCCGAAACGAAGTATTTTATTACTGCAAATTATCCTGACGGATACCCTTACGAATATACTTGTGCGCCCAACGGGCTTAATTACGTATACAAAGCAGAAGGTCAGGCAACAAGTGACGTTACGGTTGAAATGACACCCCTTGCAAATATAAGCACAAAAACAGCAGGTGATACATTCGTTGACGGTAATGCAGTGTATTCTTATCTGACAGGTGAAAACTTTATTCCCAACGGCGATTTTGCACAGGGACTTTTGGGTTGGTACAATGGTGCGGGTACTGCCGCAACAACAGGAAAGTTTACTGCAAACAACGACGGCACAGTATCTGCCCTTACAAGCGAAAGTGTAAGCAGTGAAGGTTCGCTTTACCGTGCTTGGAAGGTTGACGTACATACAACATACGTGCTCGAATTTACATCCAGTGTTTCCAGTGACTATATCAGAGTTTCTTCAAGACCTGACCTCACCTCAACTGGTGATGGTGAAGTACTTCTTGCCAAGAGTGTTGAAGGCAATAATTTTATTGTATTTACAGCACGATATGACTATGTAATGATTAACTTCCGCTGGTTGGGAGAAGGTACTAAGGTTGGTAACTTTGGTCTTTATGCTGTTGAACAGACAGGCAGAGCTGCAACAGTTACTTACACTGTTGACGGAGCAGAGGTTGGTAAGGTTACTGAAGAATTTGGTCTTACAGACTTCGGTGCAAATTTTGAACCTTACTATTATTCTGCAAACGGTTCCAATGTGTTGTACACCGCAGACGACGTTATAGAAATTACGGAAGATACAACAGTGGAAATGACCACAACAGACAACTGGTCTGAAAAAACAATTGGTGATACATTTACATATACATCCACCGACGAAGAAGGAACAGAAACTGATACTACATATACCTATGTAAGTGAAAACCTTGTTCCCAACGGTAACTTTGAACATGGTCTTACAGGCTGGTATAACGGTACAGGCGCTGGGGCAACAGAGGTCTGCTTTAAAGTAAATGAAGACAGTACCGTGACTGTTAAAACTAATGGCAACAGCAGCTCCGCATCAGCATTGCAGAGAAGCTGGGCGATTGAAGAAGGCAAGACATATGTGTTCACATATTATCAGGATGCAGATCCTGCTGCAACAGATAATATAGCAAAATGGCAGAGATTATCTTTGGGTAATGATTTTGCAAACAATAACAATGCTATGCTCTCCGGTGCAGGTACGGGAGATGTGGAAACAGGGCAGAGTGTTGTTCTGGGAACAAATACAGTTGTGTTTACAAACACAGAGGGTTATAAGTATGCCAACTTCAGAGCAGGTTACAGCAATGGTACATCCATGGGAAGCTTTGCTCTTTACGAAATTGTTCCTGCTGAAAAGACTGTAACAGTAACCTATACGAAAGACGGTGAAGAGGTTGACTCTGTTACAGCAACTTACAATACAGCAGAGTATCCCGACGGTTATACATTTGAACACTATCACTATTCTGAAAACGGTTCAAATGTTATGTACTTCGCAGAAGACGTAACAACCCACTACGACGTAACAGTAGAATTGGAAATTGCAGAAAACTGGGCAGGCAAGAGTATTGGCGAATACGTTATGCATGAAAGAGTAGAGTCTGTTGAAGAACCCAGTGAAGACTCCAGCGAGGAAAATACAGAAGAGGAAGCCGAGGGTGAAATTCCGTACCAGATTATAAGCGGAAACCTTATTCCCAACGGTAACTTCGAGCACAAGCTTACAGGCTGGTATAACGGTAAAGATTATGCAGCAGGTGAAGGTGAATTCACTGTAAACAATAACGGTACTATAACAATCCCCAGTGATGCCGGAGCTGATAACTATCAATCTCTTTACAGATATTGGAAGGTTGAAGTGGGCAAAACATATCTTCTTACTTACACATCAAGTGTTGATCACAGCTTTCAGAAGATTTTCGGCACCAACACACCTGCTCCTACCGCTACAACACCAGACGGTGGCGCGGACATTAAAATCGGAAGTGCAGCAGGTGAGAACATTGTTGTGTTTACAGCAGAGCATGACTACGTACAGATGGACTTCTATTACGGTAACAGAGTACAGGTAGGTAACTTTGGTCTTTACGAGGTATCCTCCGCAACAATGGTAACGGTTGAGTATGTGTACGACTTAACACCTAACGACAAGGTGGACAACACAGGTGAGGTTGTTCACACTGTTACAACAACTTATGTTAATTCTCAGGGTGCATGGGTAGAGGATTATTACTATTCACCTCTCAGCTCTCACGTAATGTACAAAGTTCCCGGTCAGTATGTGACAAAAGATACGACATTGGACGTTTACAGGAAGGACCCCTCAACAGGTGCTGTCCTGACCCGTGTGGCAAACTGGTCTCACGAGGAGTTCGAACCTACAAGTATTTACACAGACCCCGACACAGGAAAGAGCTACATAATTTCATCAAGAAACCTTGTTCCCAACGGTAACTTTGAACACGGACTTGAAACATGGTACAACGGTAGCCTTGGAGATGCTTCTGATGAATATTTTGAAGTAAATGCAGACGATGGAACAATTACATTCCTTACTGATTGTGAATATAATACTGCCGGTAGCCTTTTTGAAATCTGGGAGGTTGAAGCCGGTGCAACGTACCTTGCAGTATGCTACGCAAGTGAAGACTGGGACGGCGGTTTAATCACATTCAGGGAAGAGCTTGTATACGATGAAAGTGTTGTTGATTACAATGACGACGAAACACATAAAATGGGTGCACTTAAAGCAGGTGACGATGATACGGTAGTAATCGAAGTGCCTGAGGGCATGAACTATGTTCAGCTTAACATAGCGGGTAAGGAAGGTCTTGAATTTGGTAGCATGGGTCTTTACAAGCTTGAGGAGCTGGTACCCTTTGGTGAAAGCTATCCCTTAAGAACAACAGTTATCGACGGTAATGAACCTGTTCTTCCGGAATATGTAGTAGTGGAAGGCAACGAGGGACTTCACAGAGTTGCATGGGATGCAGGTCAGCTTAACAGCCTTGTATACGGTGAGAATTTTGTTGACGGCTACGATGCAGACGGTAATAAAGTTATTACAGCTGTTGTAGAGGTTTATCCTATGACAACGTCAATGGAAGACCAGGATTCCTACGACGGTCAGGGTGCTCTTAACAGTAATAACGGTAACAAAGCATTTGAAAAGCCTCTTACAGGCAAGTTTGCTGTGGAAATGGACGTTGAACTTCATGAGAACGGCGACTTGTGGGTAATCCTTAATGACGATGCAACTACAAACAATTGGTACTTCCACAGTGACCAGATTCTTTTGGGCTTCTACTTTGACGGTGAATTCATGGCTCAGAACGGCTATGGTGACGGTACAAGAGAAGACCCCACAAAGACACTTATGGTAACAGGTGTTAACAAGCCTTACCGTTTGTTTGTAAAGGGCGATACAGAAGCAGATCAGTATTCTGTAACAATTACATCTCCAGAAGGTACGTCAAAAACATTTACAGACCTTGGTTTCAGAACAGTTGTTGACCAGATTACCTCCGTTGCTATGCTTACAAACAGTAACGGTACAGGTAGCTTTACAGCAACAAACATAAAAGTTTATGACCCCGATGTGCTTAATACACAGTTTGTTCTTGGCTCAGAAGATGCAGAAGACAACAAGGGTCTGGGTACAATAGCTTTGGGCGATTATTTCTATGGCGAAGAAATTGCACCCTTTGCAGAAGGTAAGTTCTACACATCCTACTATGATGAAAGCGCAGATGCTTACGTTACAGAAGGAACAGATGCAGACGGCAACCCTGTTAGTGTAAGTGATAATCACAACATGGCTCACATTGTTAAAATAACAGAGGAACAGGGCTTTACAATTACACCCGACATGACTCCTGACGTTCCGCTTCCGGTGTATGTACAGATGCATAAGGAGCACGCAGTTCTTTACGATACATTTGCAACAAACAATGCAAATGAAAAAGAAGTGTCAGCAAATCTCCTCTTTGCAGGTGCAAATGATGAAAGCATTTCAGATGCTCCTAATGTGGACGATGACGGTAATGCTGTGGTTACAGGCGGTTATGCGATGGGCAGTCCCAGAATTCCGCTCCTTACATTTAATATTCCCGAGTTCAACGAAGGCGAAGTTGTTATGCTTAACCTTTATGCCTACCAGGCTAACCAGAACCTTGGTGATGGATCCATGAAGATTGCCGTAAGTGCAGTTGATGATACATTGGTTAACGAAGCAACAGATTATCTTCCCGGCGATGTATCTGATCTTAATAACCTTATTTGGTCTGACGGTATGATAACAAAAACGGAAGTGGAAGACGGCAACGGAAGAGGTTTGGTTGATGAAGCTACAAGAAGAGTAGCAATTGACGTAACTGACCTTCTTGTCCAGGCGAAGGATGCAGGTAAGGACAGAATTACATTGGCAGTTTATGCTCCTGCTGCCGGCGCTTACATTATGAATCGTGAAAGCACAGTTTACGGCGGTGTGCATCAGGGCGACTTTGCAGGCTTCCTTGAAGTTGAAAACGATACCTACACAATCAAGGTTCAGAATGCAAGCAAGGTTACAAAGAACGGCAGCAAGGTTCAGCTTGTTGAAAGCAGCGAAGATAACACTTCAGAAACAACGATTTACATCCGTAATAAATCAACCATGGCTCTTTATTCTGACAGAGCAGAACATGTTGCATTTGTTGACGACGACAATATTGCAGTATACAAAGAAGGAACTATTGTGAAGCCTGTGGAATCATCTGAGTCTGTAAGACCCGTAGCATTAGGTCTTGCCATGGTTAACGGTGCACAGGTGCGTTACGGTGACGGTGTAAATGAGGAAACGGGCAAGCTTAATAGCGGTAACGGTCTCCGTTTCATCACAGTTGTGGATAGAAACGATACACTTGCAGGCTTTGTTGCAGAAAATGAAGGCACAGATGTTTGCTACACTTCCGAAGATTTTGTTATGGGTACTAAGATAACAGCTGACGGTAGCTCATCTGAGGTTTACATTTCTGCAACACAGATGCAGAACGAAAATATATACACATCTGCACTTACAAATCTTGCAGAATCTAACTACAACCGTAACTTTACAGCAGTGCCTTACATTAAAGTAAGCGACGATGTTAACGGCGAGGTAGTATTTGAAGGTGAGACACCTGTTGTAAGAAGCATTTACAGAGTAGCGACAGGTATTCTTGCAACACATGAAACATATGAAAGCGGCGATGATTACGATTGCGACGATGGAGATTACTCTCTTGATAACAGCAACCTTCTCAAGGTACTCTACGCATACGTAAACCACGTTGGTATCCGTCTTACATATAACCCCAATGCAGAAGAAGGCAATGTGTTTACAGCCCGTGAAACAGGCAGCGGTGCATACGCACATCTTGAGGGCGAAGAAGAATCTGCTTTCTTTGACGTAAGTTATGTGGACAACGAAGACGGTTCATATACGGTAACAATCACACCTATGGCAAGTTATGAAACACCTGTTGAAATTCAGTCTTGGTGGATTGAATACGTAAGAATCAATAACAATAATTCTAAGGTGCAGCTTATGATAGCAGACGACTGGACAATTGACGAAACAACAGGCGCACTTACATTTACGTTTACACCTAATACTACAACCACAACGACTACTACAACAGAGTAAGCCCTAACTAAAAAGCAGTTGACGAAAGTCAACTGCTTTTTTGCTTTGCCGGACCGTACAGTTCCATAAAATTGACCGGGTCCATTTTTTCGTCTATTACACGGAAGGTATAGCCTTGCGAAACAAAATATTTCAATATTTCCTCCAGCTTGTTAGCTGTTGCCAGACGGTCGTGAAGAATAACAATGGGACACTCATTTCCCTTAAGGTCACGTTTTATACAGTTTAAAATAGTGGAAATAGTAGGTGTGCCTACCCCGTCACGGGGGTCAACCGTCCAGTCCCACAGAAGGTAGTTTGCAGCCTTTAATATTTTGTATTGGTCTAGGCTCATGTAGGGGTAGCTGCCGTAGGGTGTGCGCACAAGTCGGGATTTAAAGCCAAGTGTGTTGTACAATGTTTCGTTAGCTGAGTTCATTTCGCTCAGGGGAGCCGACGGTGTGGAATATATTTGGTTAACATCGTGGCTTGTTCCGTGAAGACCTATTGCATGCCCTTGAGCAACAATGCTTTTTGTGTAGTCGGGGTACTGAGTTATACGGTTTTCCAGCACAAAAAAGGTTGCCTTTGCATTGTATTTTGCAAGTGTGTCTAAAATCGCAGGTGTATTTTGAGTGGGGCCGTCATCAAATGTGATGTAAACAAATTTTTCTTCTTGTGTCGATGCCATTGCCGCAACGGATAAGCATATTATAAAAGCAGTAAGCAAGGCTATGAGTTTTTTCAGAATTATACCTCCTCACACCGTGACGGAAAATTTTCTTATCCAGTATTCCAACTGTATGAAATAGGCTATTGTTTGAGGCGTTGTCATAAGCTGACCGTACCAGGGGAGACTGCGTTCCTCGTAAAGGAGGGTTTTTGCTTTTTCTATATTTACAATATCCCAGAGAGGGTTATCCTTGTCGGATGTCATTGGTGCGAATGTTTCACGCAGAGCAGAAAGGTACCTCGGGTTATGAGTTTTGGGGTAGGGACTCTTTTTTCGCCACAAAACATCTTCGGGGAGAATGTGGCTGAAGGCATGGCGCAAAAGTCCTTTTTCGCGGTTTTTATAGTCCTTGAATTCCCATGGAACGGAATACAGATATTCTGTTATGCGCCTGTCACAGAAGGGAACACGTACTTCCAGGGAAGCATGCATACTGCAAGAGTCCTTTCTCATGAGCAGAGTTTGCATAAAATGGTCAATGTTAAGAACAAACATTTCTCGCATACGTTTTTCAGTGGGTGATAAATCAGGTTGAAGAGAAATGCCTTCAAGTGCCTGTTTGTATTTTTTGTCCACGAAATCTGAGGGGATTTTGTCACGGAATGCAGGTGAGATGAATTCTGTTCGGTAAGATGTGTTCTGCGCCCATGGAAAGCCTGCGACGTCACGTATGTCTTTGTCTCTGTACCAGGGATACCCTGCGAAGATTTCATCGGCGCATTCACCTGAGAGCGCAACTGTCACGTGCTTTCTGATTTCCTTGCAAAATGCAAGAAGAGAAGAGTCCACGTCCGCCATGGAAGGCAGACCTTTTTCGTCAATAACGGGGTACAGTGAAGCTATAACATCGGGAGTGTCAAGAACCACCTCGTGATGATTGCTTCCGATATGTTTAACCATTATGTCAATATATTTTTCGTCGCTGTCGGGCTGAAAATGAGACGATTTGAAGTAATCTTTCTGGTTTTTGTAAGTCACGGAGAAGGTGTCGAGGGTTTTACCCAGCTTTTTGTATTCCTCTGCAACTATGGCAGATATTAATGAAGAGTCCAGTCCGCCCGATAAAAAACAGCCCAGCTTAACATCTGACACGGTTTGCCTTATAATGGCATCTGTAACAAGCTGCTGTACGTGCAGAACGGTTTCCTCAAAACTTTGCATATGAGGAGCATCGGTCAAGTGAAAGTATTTTTGTATTTTTAAACCGTTTTTGTCAAATGTGCCGCAATGCCCGGGAGGAAGTTCGCTTATTGATGGGAAAATTGCATTGCCGGGGGTTCTGCCGGGGCCTAAAAGCAATATTTCGCAAACAGAGTCGGCATCAATGCGGTGAGAAACCTTTGGGTGGTTTAAAAGTGCAGGAACGGTGCTGGCAAATATAAACGAACTGCTACCGCTGTGATAAAAAAACGGCTTTACCCCCATCATATCTCTGGCAAAAAACAATTTCTGAGAAGTTAAGTTCCATATTGCAAAAGCAAAAATGCCGTTAAAAATATCAAGGCACTTTTCTTGGTAGTGGATATAAGCCGTAAGTATTACCTCCGTGTCACCATGGGTTGAGAAGGTGTAGCCCTTGCTTTTCAGGTCGTTACGGATTTCGGACGTATTATAGAGCTCGCCGTTATATACTATTGTGTAACCATCCCGTGTCATGGGCTGGATAGAGTTTGCAGGGTCAATAATGCTAAGCCTTTTGTGAAGAAGGGCAACGTCAGACTGCAAATACATACCCTCGTCATCGGGGCCGCGATTTGCCATGGAGTCCATCATTTTGCGGCATATGTTTTTGTCTATGGGGCTTTTGTAGTCTACAATACCTGCAATTCCGCACATAAAATCAAATCCTTTCTTAATCAGTATATGCAGAACAAATAATATAATGAACAATCCGCAAAACAAAAAACCGAGAGCTAAGCCCTCGGTTTTGTTTTCATAACCTGACCTCTAAGAAAAGGAGATTACTTATTTTTTGCAAAGCATTCG
>CAZRZU010000063.1:0-10378 GCA_964604615.1 uncultured Oscillospiraceae bacterium | reverse complement strand
CCCACAATACCGGAACTGTACCGTGCAACAAAAGTACCTCTCTGCCCCGTAAGCGAATATTTCTCCCTCACGAGCTCTTCTATCTGACCTTGCGAAAAGGGCGAAAAAGATATTTTGGTTCCTCGTGAAATTATTGTGGGCAGCAACCTTTGCATGCTCGACGTTATAAGAATAATCACCGCATATCCCGGAGGCTCTTCAAAAGACTTCAGGAAGGCATTCTGAGCTTCGGTGTTCATTTCTTCCCCGTGTTCAATTATGAAAACCTTTCTGTCTGATATAAGCGGTTTTACAAAGAATTCATTGTTAAGCCGCCTGACAGCATCAATTTTCACGGGAGATTCATCAAGAACAAAAAAGTCCGGATGTGAGCCTGCCTTAAACATTTTGCATCCATGGCACTCACCGCATGGCTTATTCACCGAGGTGCAAAGAATCATGTGGGCAAATTCTCTCGCCACAGTTTTTTTGCCTATCCCCTCACTGCCTTCAAAAATATATCCTTGGCGAACAGTATTCATTTGTATATCTCTTTTAAGTATATCAAGAGCTTTCTGCCCCCGGATAAAAAAATCTGGCACGATGAAATTTCCTTTCCATATAAATGCATCTATTTATTATAGCATACTATTCCTCTAAAATCAAGCAGTTTGATTGATTAACAGACGGAATATCTGCTCCTTTTTTCAACAGTTCCTCAATAATTCCAACAGCCTCGGCAGTTATAATCTCTCCGGGCAAAATCTGATACACTCCCGGAGGATATACCATAATTCCAGAAGCTGAAATTTTACCCGCGGCTTCTTTCAAGGGAACCTGCTTTTTTGCTCCAAAAAATGCTTCTCTGGGCAGTTTCACTCTTTCACTTTCAAAAGGAATAATTCTTAAAGGTTCTTCTTGAGGCAATTCAATTTCATCAAGTGCATCCCGAAGCTTTTTTATTTCATCCTCTGTATGAAATGAGTTTACAATTGCAATTACACCACCGCCATATGCACATTCAACAGCAATACCGTACCTTTCCCTTAACATTTCCGCTGCCTTGAACGGATTACCGTAAACAGGGCAATTAAGCCTTGTAAAGTCTTTAAACTTTACATTATTGTTTTTAAAGTTTATCTGTTCGGGAAAATACCTTTCCACAGCCTCAAAAAGCCTATCCCAAGCCTCTTTGGAGCATTTTCCGTAAAATTCCGTGGCATATTCACAGCTGGATGTAAATATGTAGCTTGGTGAAGAGGTCTGAACCATTTTAAGTGCTGTTTCCACTCTTTCGTAAATCCCATTTGTTAAAAGTATCGCCGTTTGAGTAAGACTTGGTAAAGTCTTGTGCAAGCTCATGCACACAGCATCTGCGCCAAGGCTTATAAGGCTCGGCGGCAGTTTTTCGTGCATGCCGTAGTGTGCTCCGTGGGCCGCATCCACCAAAAGATACATTCCGCGACTGTGCACTAAATGGGCAATTTTTTCCACGTCACCCATAATTCCGAAATAATTCGGCGCAGTTATGTATACAGCCTTTGCATCAGGGTTTGCTTTTATTGCCCGTTCCACATCTTCACAGCTCAGACTTCCCCACATGGTGTGGTTTTCAAGAAGAGGAGGATTCACCCACACAGGCACAGCGCCCGAAAGAGTTAACGCAGACACAAAGCTTTTATGGCAGTATCTGTCCGCTATTATTTTTTCCCCTTCGCCAACAAAGCCTAAAACCATTCCCAACACTCCGGAGGTGGAGCCGTTTACAAGATAGTAAGCCTTTTTCGCGCCAAAAACGCGAGCCGCATTATCCAACGATTTTTTAATAACACCTTCCGGAGCATGCAAATCGTCCGTTTCGGGCAATTCGGTAACGTCTGTTTTAAAGTCCAATTTAAAATGTTCAAAGCCGCGACCGCGAAGATGTCCCGGCATGTGAAACTGTATCTGGCTATTAAGTTTTTCATCTGTCAAAGCATCAAAAATCGGTCGCATATAGCCTCCATTTTATGAAATATACTTACCAAAGGGAAACGCAGAAATAATTCCCACCACAATTCCGCTCAACGCAAAAACAATTGCCGCCTCCAAGGGAATTCCCATGCAAGGTAAATTCCAAAGAACAAACCAGCCCTTTGCAGTAGATATATTTAAAAACATCTCATGTATAAGATAAATTCCAAATGTGTATTTAGAATAAAACGCAAGATTTGAATTTGTTCTGCGTTTAAAAGTCCGTCTTCCGAAAGCACTTTTGCAAAACATCATAACCGCAAATGCCATAAGGAAAGCACTTATGCTCTTAAAGCTCATGAACTCGTCCACAACAACATTGCGCACCTTGGAAAAATAAACCGTGCAGATAAACATATATAAAAATCCGGCAAGTCCCAAAATATATGCCAATGTTCTGAAGTCCTTCTTGTGGTCAAAATTGTCAATGTACCAGCCTGCCACAAAAAGCCCAACGTAACCTGCTGCAAAGTTAATTTCAAACTTACTTATGTACTGAGTGAAAGGAGTAAAAACCTCAAAGGAAGATAACGTTTTAGGCACAAATGTAATAAGCATGCTGAGAACAATGAACCATTCGGCTTCTCTCTTGGTCATGTTTTCGCACATGCGCTTAACAAAAGGAAGAACAATGTACAAGCCAACAATTATAAACATAAACCACAAGTGCATTGCGCCGTTGTGGAAATTTTTCACCGCATAGAGCAAAGCATCCTTTAAACCGGTTGTCACAGACAGCCCTGTATAAAAATTGTACACCAAAGACCAGAACACAAAAGCTGTTACCATACGCAGTATGTTTTTTGTGTAAAGAGCTTTCACATTGAGCTTCTTTTTCTTATTAAGAAACAGCATACCGCTGAGCATTATAAAAAGCGGCACACACCACCGTGTTACACAGTCAAAAAAAGCAGCCCAGACAAAATTAATGCTTCCTATGGGCTCACGTATGAGCCTTGCGCCCGATACGTGCAGCACAACAACCGCAAATGCAGACAAAAGCCTTGCAATGTCCGCGTAAGCTATATAATTTTTGGTTTCTTTTTTAGCCATAAATTTCCCTCACATAAATTTTATAAGCATATTATAAGACAAAAATAACGGTTTATCAAGAAGATATGTCGTATATTTAGCTTATTTTTCTAAAAAATGTAACAAAATATTGATTTTCTTGTTGACAAAACTTTTTTTTAGTGCTAAACTTATTTGCAAATCATATGTAAAAGGAGTCCTTTATCATGATGTTTACAACACTTGTCGTGATTAACATCGTCGTGCTTACACTAGCAATCGGCGCTGTTTTTGGTGCACATCACGCGAGTAGTTCAAATGCCATCAGTTTTTAGGATTATTTGTAACCTTGCAGGATGTACTGCAAGGTTTTTTTAGTTATATGGTTATTCTACACGGAGGTAATTTTTATGCAACTCAAAGGTTCACAAATTTTAGTTGAAACGTTGATTGAACAAGGTGTTGACACAATTTTCGGTTATCCCGGAGGCGCCGTTCTTGATATTTATGAAGCCCTTTATCAGCGCAGTGATAAAATTACACACTACATCACCAGCCACGAACAGGGTGCTTCTCATGCAGCAGACGGTTACGCACGTTCCTCAGGCAAGGTTGGTGTTGTTCTTGCAACAAGCGGTCCCGGTGCAACAAACCTTGTAACAGGTATCGCAACAGCTTTTCTTGACTCTACCCCCATGGTTGCCATCACAGGCAACGTTGGTATGAGCTTGCTTGGCAAGGACAGCTTCCAGGAGGTGGACATCACTGGTGTTACAATGCCCATTACAAAGCATAATTACATAGTTAAAGATGTAAAAGAGCTGGCTTACACAATCCGCGAAGCTTTTCAGCTTGCAAAAAGCGGCAGACCCGGTCCTGTTCTTATAGATATTCCCAAGAACATCCAGAACGATGTTTGTGAATATGAGCCCTCTTCTCCCGTTGAAGCTCTCCCCGACCCCGAGTATGATATGAATGCTATCAACGAGGCTGTTGAGCTTATCAAAAAATCAAAGAAGCCTTTCATTTTTGCAGGCGGCGGTGTTGTACTTTCTGACACAAGCAACGAACTTCTGGCATTTGCAGATGCACTCGATGCTCCCATTGGCACAAGTATGATGGGTATTTCCGCAGTTCCCCGTAATTCTGAGCATTTTGTAGGCATGGTTGGTATGCACGGCAGATTTGCCGCTACAAAATCCATGTATTCCGCAGACCTTATTGTTGCAATCGGCACACGTTTTTCTGACCGTGCAACAGGCAACAAGGTTAAGTTCTGCCCCAATGCAAAGATTATTCACATTGACATCGATGCAGCAGAAATCAATAAAAACATTCCCTGCAATGTTGGCATTGTAGGCGCGCTTGCTCCTATTCTTACTGAAATGACAAGCAGAATTGAAAAGCAGACTCATTCTGAATGGGCACAAGAGGTTAAGGGCTATAAACAGCTCGAAGCTTCCCGCATTGTTCAGAGCAACGAAATGAATCCTAAGGTAGTTCTCGAGGCAGTACGTAAGTATGCCAAGGATTCCACCCCTGTTGCAACAGACGTTGGTCAGCATCAGATGTGGGTTACACAGTTCTATGACTTTATGCAGCCAAGGAAGCTTATTACATCCGGCGGTCTGGGTACAATGGGCTTTGGCTTGGGTGCGGCAATCGGTGCATGTATTGCAAATAACAAAGAGCTTACGGTTATGGTTACAGGCGACGGCAGCTTCCACATGAACTTAAATGAGCTTGCAACCTGTGCCCGTTACAACCTTCCCGTTAAGGTTATTCTTATGAACAATAACGTTTTGGGTATGGTTCGTCAGTGGCAGACTGTTTTCTACGATAAGCACTATTCCCAGACAACTCTGGACAGAGCCACCAACTATAAAATGTTGGCTGAAGCTATGGGCGGCGAAGGCTTTGTTGCCAACACACCCGAAGAGCTTGCAGACGCATGTGAAAAGGCATTTAAGAGTGAAGGCTTCTCTCTTATTGACTGCCGTATAGATTCCGACGAGTTTGTTCTTCCCATGATTCCTGCAAACGGCTCTATTTCAGATATTATTATGAAGAAGGAGGACTAATAAAATGGCAGATTTATTTGTAATTTCCGCACTTGTTTCCAACCAATCAGGTGTACTTACACGAGTATCCTCCCTCTTTGCACGTCGCGGCTTCAACATTGACTCATTAACAGTTGGTATCACAGAAGACCCCGAATTTTCACGCGTTACAGTTTGCGCAACATGCGACGAAGCAACAAAAGAACAGATTGTAAAGCAGTTTTCTAAGCTTCACGATGTTAAGAAAATTCAGGTTATGGAAAAGGGCAATTCCGTGTTCCGCGAAATGATGATGGTAAAAATTGCAGTGCCTAAGGATTCCATTGCCAACATCATGACAAGTGTTGATATTTTCCGCGGTAAAATTATCGATTTGGGTGTTGACTCCATCACGGTTCAGCTTACAGGCGAACCTTCAAAAATCAATGCCTTTGTTGACTTTTTAGGTCAGTACGAAATATTAGAGCTTACACGTACAGGCTTAACCGCAATCGGCAGAGGCAAGGAATGTCTTAAGGACAGACAGTAATTTTAAATTTAATTTTTATTTATATATTAAGGAGATGTTTTTCCAATGGCAAACATGTATTATGAAAAGGATTGTAATCTTGACCTTTTAAAGGGCAAAACAGTAGCTATCATCGGCTACGGTTCTCAGGGTCATGCTCATGCGCTTAACCTTCACGACAGTGGTGTTGACGTTATCGTAGGTCTTTACGAAGGCTCCAAGAGCAAGGCTAAGGCTGAAAAGGCAGGTCTCAAGGTAATGAACACAGCTGATGCAGTAAAGAATGCTGATATGGTTATGATTCTCATTAACGACGAGCTCCAGGCAGGCATGTACAAGAAGGACGTTGAACCCAACCTCCGCGAAGGTATGACACTTGCATTCGCTCACGGCTTTAACATTCACTTTGGTCAGATTGTTCCCCCCGCAGACGTTAACGTTGTTATGATTGCACCCAAGGGCCCCGGTCACACAGTAAGAGGCGAATATCTTGAAGGCAAGGGTGTTCCCTGTCTTTACGCAGTTCACCAGGATGCAACAGGCAATGCTACTGACATCGCACTCGCTTATGCAGCAGGTATCGGCGGCGCAAGAGCAGGTGTTCTCGAAACTGACTTCAGAACAGAAACAGAAACTGACCTTTTCGGCGAACAGGCAGTTCTTTGCGGCGGTGTATGTGCACTTATGCAGGCAGGTTTTGAAACACTCGTTGAAGCAGGCTACGACCCCAGAAATGCTTACTTTGAATGTGTTCACGAAATGAAGTTAATCGTTGACCTTATCTACCAGAGCGGTTTTGCAGGTATGAGATACTCCGTATCCAACACAGCTGAATACGGCGACTATATCACAGGTCCCAAGATTATCACTGAAGAAACAAAGAAGGCTATGAAGAAGGTGCTTTCCGACATTCAGGACGGTACTTTCGCAAAAGACTTCTTACTTGACATGTCTCCCGCAGGCGGTCAGGCTCACTTCAAGGCTATGAGAAAGCTTGCTAGTGAACACCCCGCTGAAGTTGTTGGTGAAGAAATCCGTAAGCTTTACAGCTGGAATGACAAGGAAAAATTATTGGAAAACTAATTTTTCGTCTAAAAACTCCCGAATTTTCGGGAGTTTTTTTCATTTGAAAAATATTTCATTTTTTTACGAAAAAGGTATTGACTTTAGTCGGCTAAAGTGCTACAATGGCAACATAGTTTTTTAAGACTAATTATTTTATTTTTTTGGAGGTCTTCATCATGAAGAAAATTTTATCACTTATTTTAGCATTAACTCTTGTTTTTGCACTTGCTGCATGTGGCGGCAATGAAGTAGCTGTTGATCCTACTGATGCAACAGAAGCTCCCTATTCTGACGCAGCATACATTACGGATAAGGGCACTCTTGTTATTGGTATGACACTTTTTGCTCCTATGGACTACATAGACGAAAACGGCGACCTTACAGGTTTTGAAGTTGAATTTGGTAAAGCAGTATGTGAAAAGTTGGGTGTTGAACCCGAATTTATCGAAATCAACTGGGATGCTAAAGAAACAGAACTCAGTGCAAAGAACATCGACTGCATCTGGAATGGTATGACAATCACACCCGAAAGATCCGAAAACATGAGCATTTCTGTTCCTTACATGACAAACAAGCAGGTTGTTGTTGCAAAGGCTGAAAATGCTGAAAAGTACGCAACTTCTCTTGCAGGCGCATTGGTAGTTGCAGAGTCCGGTTCCGCAGGTGAAGAACTTGCTACATCCGAAGAATTCTTTGCAGATGCCAACTTTACAGCAGTTGACTCTATGGCTAAGGCTCTTATGGAAGTTGCTGCCGGTACAGCTGACGTTGCAGTAGTTGACTATGTTGCTTCTATTGGCTCCATCGGCGAAGGCACAGACTTTGAAAACCTTGTAGTTGTTGAAACTGAAGAATTCAGCCCCGAACAGTACGGCATAGCATTCAGAAAGGGCAGCGATATGACAGCAAAGGTTAACGAAGCAATTGCTGAACTTGCTGCTGACGGCACACTTGCAGAAATCGCAGCTAAGTACAAGCTCGACGAAGTTCTTTCTGTTCAGTAATCAGAATAATATTGTAAATAAGAAACAATCAGCAGAGCGGGAATAACCTTTCCGCCCTGCCGTTTTGTTGTGTGGTGAATATTTTATGGATAAAACAACACTGATAATCTCTTCTTTATTTGAAGGATTTGGTCAAAATTTAATACTGTTTTTCATAACAATTATACTCGCTATTCCTTTAGGCTTCATCATAACACTGGGTTCAATGTCCAAATGGGCTCCGCTCAAGTTTCTTCTCAAAATTGACGCAAAGCTTCACTCAAAAAAAGCCCTGAGTATGGTTCTTCGCTTTTTCGCTGACTTAAAACCTATCCGATTGGTTACAAGGCTGTTTGTCTGGATTATACGCGGCACACCTCTTATGCTCCAGCTTTTTGTGGTTTTATATGCTCCGGGGCTTCTTCTTGATATCCCCATGCGTAACAGAATGACCGCTGCACTTATAGCATTTGTTGTTAATTACGCGGCATACTTTTCCGAAATTTACCGTGGTGGCATTGAGTCTATCCCCAAAGGACAATACGAAGCCGGTCAGGTTCTTGGTATGACAAAATTTCAGGTATTATCCAAAGTCGTGCTGTTCCAGGTTATAAAACGCATTGTTCCCCCTATGGGCAACGAAATTATAACACTGGTAAAAGACACGTCCCTTGCCCGTGTTATCGGAATCGCTGAAATTATAATGAGTGCCGAACGTTTCACAAAACAAGGCTTAATAGGTCCTCTTTTCTCAACAGGGCTCTATTTCCTTGCGTTCAACGGCATACTGACGATACTTTTCAGCAAGCTTGAGAAAAAGCTTGACTACTATAACTAAGGAGGGCAGGTATGAGTATTTTAACAGTTAAAGGTATACACAAAAAATTCGGTTCAACCAATGTTCTCCAGGGTATAGATTTTTCCATGGAAGAAGGTCAGGTTCTGTCTATTATCGGCTCTTCAGGAAGCGGTAAAACAACACTTCTTCGCTGCATTAACCTTTTGGAAACCGCTGACGGCGGCAAAATTTATCTTGACGGCAATTTGTTTATTGATGCAGATTCTGATGTGAAATATACTTCTAAACAGCTTCGGGAAAAGCAACTGGATTTGGGTCTTGTTTTTCAGGACTTTAACCTTTTTCCTCAGTACAGTGTTTTAGACAACGTAACCTTAGCACCTAAGCTTTTGGCAAAGGAGCGCCCGAACTACAAAGTAAATAAGAAAGAAATTATTGCGGAAATTGAAGAAAATGCAAAGGCAATTCTCGACAGTGTTGGGTTGTCTGAAAAACTTTCAAACTATCCATGTCAGCTATCCGGCGGTCAGAAGCAAAGAGTATCCATTGCACGTGCTCTAGCTTTAAAGCCTCGTATTCTCTTCTTTGATGAGCCGACCAGTGCTCTTGACCCGGAGTTAACAGGAGAAATTTTAAAGGTTATCCGCCAGTTGGCAAAAGAGCATATCACCATGGTTATTGTTACACACGAAATTGACTTTGCTTACTCCGTAAGCGATAAAGTAATCTTCATGGACAAAGGTGTAATTGCCGAAGAAGGTACACCCGACGAAGTGCTTAAGCATCCTAAAAACCCCAGAACCCAAGCATTTTTACAAAAACTTTCTTAATGGGGGTTTATTATGAACACAGATACAAAACAGACATATACACCCCAGATGGGTGTTTTATACGATGCAATTTCCCGTCTTTCCACACCTGATGATTGCCGAGCGTTTTTTGAAGATATCTGTTCAACAAAAGAGCTTCATGCCATGGCACAAAGGCTTCAGGTTGCACAACTGCTTAACGAAGGGCAATCCTTCAACAGCATTACGGAAAAAACCGGGGCATCAACAGCTACCATTTCCCGTGTGAGCCGCTGTTTATCCGGCGGAAGCGGTGGATACAAAAAAATATTATAAGCTAAAAGAACGGCTCGGTTAGTCCCGAGCCGTTCTTTTAGCTTACAAAATTTTCGACCATCATCAATGCTTCGCTTTTTGTTTCAAATCGCATTCCCTCTTCCAGAAGAGCAATGTCTTCCTCGGGTAAAACACTTTTGTTTATTTCAATCATTTCTATAACTTTTTCGCTGTTATCACTGAAAGCTTCTCTGATAAATATAAAATCGCCTTGGCTCACAACAACGTAGTACAAAGTCTCCTTTTCTGTGGCAAATACAAGTGTCTCCTCCTCAACGAGCACACTTTTAACCGCCTCTTCCGGCAAAGGAGTTTCATTTTTCACATTATTCAGCTTAGCTTTCACAAATCCGGTAACAATTCCCATTGAAAAAGCCATAACACATAAAATCAAAAAAACTACTCCCCAAGGCAATTTTTTCATAAATAACATGTCCTTCTCACTTTTTTGTTAATATCATTTCCTTTTTTCCGTTTTATATACATCTTTTTAGGAATTTGTAATACTTTTTTAATTCTTTTTAGTTATAATTATCATAGGTGTATTATTGATCGTTTATGTTCTTGAAAGGACTGATATATTTGAGTTCACGTAAAAACACAAAAAAACCAAAGGGTTTTCTTAAGGGCTTAAAAATTACATTGTGCGTATTGGGTGTACTTATGCTGGTCACAATTGCCATAATCGGCGGTGTTGTTATAGGTGCACTGGCAGGGGTTATAGGCAACACTGACCTTACCGCCATCCAGAACATACAGGAATCTTTGAGTCTTAATCTCACAAGCTTTATTTACACAGTAGACGAAAACGGTAATGAGCATCAGCTTGAGGTTCT
>CAZRZU010000062.1:0-10431 GCA_964604615.1 uncultured Oscillospiraceae bacterium | reverse complement strand
ATCTTCCATAAACGATGTTTGCCTTACGGCAAATTGATGGAATAGTTATGGTGTGAATTTGCTTGACAGAAGATGTCGTGTTTGATATATTGAAAAAAGAGAGATTTATACTTGAGAGGTATGTAAAATGAAAAAATTGAAGATATTATTGGTTATTGCATTGGTGCTGATTGGAATATTTTTTGTTTTTAAGTGTTGCCGTCCTGATTTTAGCGGTCGGGAATTTGAAAAATATCAAAGCGATTTTGAAGCGCTTGCAGAAATTGTAAGGCGTGATTATGAAACACTTAATGAAGAAAAATGCTTCTATTGGGTTACTGACGGAAATGTTGAACGTTGGGAGGATACTGAGCATATTGTTGTAATCGATAAGGAATTAAAAGAGCTTGAAAGAATAAAAAGCTTTAGTATATTTGGGTTCGACGGGGTCGACGTTAGCGATAAGCAAATTATGTTCAGTTACGGTTGCAGGCAGGAGTATGTTATTCATACATATAACGGAAAAAAGCCTGATTACAGCTTTTTTGACGGACTCGATTTTTATACGGGAAAGCTTGCCGATGGCTGGTATATTGCAAATTTAAGGCAGAGATAAGGAGCAAAGCGGATGAAAAGGGTTGTATATATTTTGTCCGGAATTATATTAACTGTACTATTGTTTTGATACTGATACAGGGACCGGAAAGGATTATTATATTCTTGAATATAATTCGGTTTAGTAATTTATATTATTGCATCTAATATCCCTTGCTGCACAGGTGATTGGAATGGAGAAAATTATAAACTTATTCAGTACATTGTTGAAGATGATGAAACTCTGAAAACAAGTAAATTTGAATGTGAGTACAGGGCTGTTCGCAGAGAAGAGCTCACAGATACACTTGCCTCAAATGGCTTTGGTAATGTGGTATGGAAATTCCCGGAAGAAACAGGATTTTATCAACCGATTGTACTTGCAAAACGAACTTGATAGTTTAACAGTTGAATTTACAAAGGAGAAATATATGCCATATTTTGCAGTTATAGATACTGAAACAAACTGGAATAATGAATTAATGTCAATAGGAACTGTTATTGCAGACTGTGAAACCTTTAAACCGATAAAAGTGAGGTATCATGTGCTTGTGCCTCAGTATAAGGTTGGTGGAATGTTTTCGGATGTGCTTTTTCCCGATAACAGAATAAAGCCTACTTTATGCAGCAGGATAGAGGCAATAAGAGATATAATTTGTCTGTTGAGAGAGTATGGTATACAGAGTGTGTTTGCTTACAATGCGGCATTTGACCGCAAATTAATGCCTGAGTTAAGCATGTTTGACTGGTATGATATTATGAGTTTTGCAGCATACAGGCAATATAACAGAAAAATAACACCTTGTGATGATTGCTATAAAACAGGGCGGTTAAAACGTGATTATGGAGTAGAGGCAATGCTCAGGAGGCTTTCCGGCAACAGTACATATTGTGAAACACACAACGCGTTGTACGATGCGTTAGATGAATTAGAGATTATGCGATTGCTCGGTTATGCTCCATGCAGGTATATTAAAATGGTTTGAACAATACATGAGAGGTGCTTAGTATGAAAAAATATATTGGTTTAATATTCCCGCTGATTTTGCCGTATTTATTTGTGCTGGGAATAGGTGGAACACTGTTTTTTAACGGTGTTATATTTGAAAAAGTGTTTGGAAATTTTCCTAACTTCGTATTTTGGCTTGCAATTGTACTTTTATTGGCTTTAATTGCAACTGTTACAACGGCAATCCTTGCAATTAAAAGGCAATGGAGTGCCAAGGAGGTTGCTACGGCTAACATGATTGTGAAAATTTTGCAGATACCTGCCTATGTGCTGATATTTTTTGAAGGAATATATTTTTCTATGGCAATGATGCTTCTGACACAAATTTTGGGAATTATATTTGTGATTTTTGATATTATTGTTATTTTTATGACGGGTATAATGGGAGCTGTGGCGGCATGGAGAACTTACAAGGAATGTAATACGGATAAAACAGTAACGGTTATATTGGGCATAGGACAGTTTATATTCTGTGTGGATATAATTTTTTCAATTTTGTTGTTTTTGGCAAGCAGAAGTGGCAGAAAAGGTGTTGATATACATACTCTTAAAACAAAAATGGAAGAAATTCTTATGCAATTGGGGTTTAAGAAGGAGACCGTGGGAGAAAAGAAATATGAGTATTTTTGTTACGGGAACAACTATTGCGTGATAACATACATAGAAGCATTGAAGGCTTTTGTTATAGAAAGTGCGGATAACCTCATAGATGCTGCAAACAGAGTTTTGGTGGATGGAGATTTATATTATATTAATATCCCCCAAAAAGAACTTCTGGATGAATTCAAAAACGATGTTATTAAACATTATATGGATTAGGTGATAAAAATGAGTTTTACAATAGAAAAAGCAAAGGTTTCCGATGCAGCAGTTGTATTGGAATACCTTAAACAAATAGGTGGCGAGACAGATAACCTCACCTTTGGAGCAGAAGGACTTCCTTGCAGTGTGGAGGACGAAGAGAAGTATATTGAGTCGCTCCAAAATTCAATATCGTCTGTGATGTTTTTTGCAAAATGTGACGGCAGGATTATAGGAGATGCAAGCTTTAGTTCATCGCCGAGAGAAAGAATAAAGCACCGTGGTGAGATTGGTATTTCGGTTATAAAGGATTACTGGGGAAAAGGTGTAGGTAGTAAGCTTATGGAGAGTATTATTGACTTCGCAAAGAATACTGCCGGCTGTGAAATTATTCATTTGCAGGTAAGGAGCGATAACGAAAGAGCGATAGGACTTTATAAAAAGTACGGGTTTGAGAAAATAGGCAAGTTTAAAGGTTATGTCAAAATTAACGGAGAATATATCGACTGCGATTTGATGAATTTGTATTTGCAAAAATAATACACGGCATGGAGCACAGATATGGAAAGAATATATTACGAAGAGCGAACATTTGAAAAAATGACATTCCCGAAAGGCAAAATGAGTGATACCACGTTTTCGGATTGTATATTTAATGAATGCAATTTTGAAGAGTGTGAGCTTTTAAGAATATCGTTTGTTGATTGCGTTTTTAAAAGGTGCAGAATTGCAAATGTGAAAATTGAACAATGCGACATGAGTCTGTGTTCTTTTGAAAACTGTTATGTGATAGGTATGAACTGGATGCTGTTGGAAAAACGGTTTGCAAATTTGTTTGAAAAGCTTGATAACTGCACCCTTAAATATAATACTTTTAAGGGTCAGAGCCTTTCTAAAATGAATTTTTCAAGCTGCAACATTTCCCATACAATATTTGCTGAATGCGAACTTGGCGAGTGTAATTTTAACGGCTGCAGTCTGGAAAATACTGAGTTTTTCAAATGCAATCTAACAAAGGCGGATTTTCGTAACGCCACAGGATATGACATAAGTGTTACGGAAAACAGACTTAAAGGAGCAAAATTTTCTTTTCCCGAGGTTGTAAATCTCCTTAATTCAATCGGCATTGAAATTAATTAAACCATTTGAGTAAAATTGTCAATTTACTTGCAATATATGTATATTTATGTTATAATAGCTCGGTAATAATTACTAATTGATGGATTAGGAGAAGAAAAATGGAAAAACAGAAAAAGAGCAGCTTTTCAGGCTCAATCGGTTTTGTCATGGCGGCGGCTGGTAGTGCCGTAGGTTTGGGTAACATATGGAGATTTCCGTATCTTGCAGCTGAACATGGTGGTGGATTATTCCTTGTTGTTTATATCGCCCTTGTTTTATTGTTTGGCTTTGCACTTTTGCTTACCGACATTGCAATAGGCAGAAAAACAGGAATGAATGCCGGAAATGCTTATGGCGCTATTCACAAAAAGTGGCGGTTTGTAGGTCACCTAACATTTTTTGTGCCTGCTATTATTCTTACATACTACACAGTTATAGGCGGTTGGATATTTAAGTATCTGGTTACTTTTGCAACGTTTAAAGGCGGCAGTGCGGCATCTGACGGTTACTTTAGTGATTTTATATCATCACCGGTTGCTCCTGTTGTATTTATGCTTATGTATCTTGCTGTTACAGCTTTAATTGTGTATGCCGGAGTAGAAAAGGGTATTGAAAAGTTTTCGACAATTGTAATGCCTTGCCTTATTGTACTTATTGCAGGTATTTCAATTTACTCGCTTACACTTTCATACACAACACCCGAAGGTGTTACACGAACAGGTCTTCAGGGTGCGGCTGTGTATTTTGTTCCCAATTTTGAAGGGTTGACACTCAGTAAGTTTATAAACGTTTTATTGGATGCAACAACACAGGTGTTTTATTCATTAAGTGTTGCAATGGGTATAATGGTAACGTACGGTTCCTATGTAAAAAAAGATGTTGACATAAGCCGTTCTGTTACTCAAATTCAGCTTTTCGACACTTTGGTTGCAGTTTTATCAGGTCTTATGATTGTTCCTGCGGTGTATGTGTTTATGGGTGTTGAAAACATGTCAAACGGTGCCAGTTTGATGTTTGTGGCGCTTCCCAAGGTGTTTGAACAGATGGGCGTTATAGGAAATGTTGTGGGCATTCTGTTCTTTGTAATGGTTGCTTTTGCGGCGCTTACAAGTTCTGTTTCCATTATGGAAACAGTAGTGGCAAGTTGTATGGAATACTTTAAAAAGTCAAGAAAGCAAATGAGCCTTGTTGTAGCAGTTCTTTCAGCAATATGTTCTGTTGTTATTTGTCTGGGGTACAACGTGTTCTATTTTGAACTCAAATTGCCTTCTGGCGATACAGGTCAGCTTCTTGATATTGCTGATTATATGAGCACAAGTGTGCTTATGCCCATAATTACAATTTTCACTTGTATACTTATCGGCTGGGTTGTGAAGCCTCAGTGGATTATTGATGAGGTTGAATCAAGCTGTAAAAAGTTTGGCAGGAAGAAACTCTTTGTGGTTGTAATTAAATATATTGCTCCTGTTGTAATGACAGTATTGTTGCTCAGAGCACTTGGTATAATATAAATAAAAGCAAACAAAAAAGTCCGCAGAGAGACACTTCTTAAAGAAGTTGTCTCTCTGCGGACTTTTTTGTTTGAGTATTGATCAATAAAATTTATTTTTCCATATATACAAGCCCGAAAGCTCCCGGACCTACATGAGTGCCGATTGCGGCTCCGATGTTGTATATACGGTCTTCGGGAATATCGTATCCATTTTTGGCAAGTGCTTCACCAAGTGTAACTGCATTGTCTTTTACATGTGAATATACAAGGTAAACAGGGAAATCTGTGTCTATCTGAGCATCTTCTAAGAACTTAACAAGGATGGAGGTAGCTTTCCTCAGACCAATTGCCTTTGCTGCAGTTTCAACTACACCTTCTTTGCCAACGTGAATGATGGGCTTAAGGTTTGCGAGAGTGCCAACTGCTGCGGCTGTGGGGGAAATACGACCTCCTTTTTTTAAATATTCCAGAGTTTCAACTGCTGCGTAAATATTGAGCTTTTCCTTTACAGCTTCAATTTTTTCATAAATTTCCTTTGCGGAATGACCTTCATCACGAAGCTTTACCGCGTATTCGATAAACATACGTTCACCTACAGTGGCGGAAAGCGAGTCTATAAGATAACACTCATCATATTCAGCAAGCTGTTTTGCAAGGTTTGCGCCCTGGTATGTGCCGCTGAGCTTGGAAGAAATAAATATGCCTACCACTTCATCGCCGTCAGCCTTGCAAGGCTCCAGAACATTCAGATAGTCCTCGGGTGTGGGCTGACTTGTTGTGGGGTGGTGGGGGCTTGAAGTAAGCTTTTCGTAAAACTGTTCTTTTGTGAGATTTATGTTTTCCTTATACTCTTCATCGCCAAAAATTACATTGATGGGAATAGCCGTAACACCCATTTGTTCAAGTTCATGAGCTTCAAAATCTGCGCAGGAATCTGTTATAATTCTTACCATAATAAATACTCCTTTATATATTATTGGTTCAAGCTTCGCTTGCTTTAATGCCGTCGAAAAGGCAGTTAAGTGCAAACTTTAAATTTTCTGTTGCGTCTTCCTTAGTAAGCCCGCGGTTGACTGCGTCTGCATTAAAGCCGCGGAGAAAGCACCATAAAGAATAGCTGAGCATGTCGTCGTCAACGTCTTTAATATACCCTGCTTTTTTCCCAAAGGACACAATTTCTTTAATTTTGTCAGTCCACCAGGAAAAATTGGATTGATTGTAAGAGTCAAACTCAAACATGTACTGGCTGAACCGTTTCTTGATGTCGTATGTGTTTATAAGCACATTTACGATAACATCTGTAACATAACCGAAGAAATCAGTATTTATGTCTTTATCGGAAACAAAACTGTTGTGCATATCTTTCGCCGCACGTTTATAGACTTCTTCAAACACCTCTTCAATGTTGTGAAAGCGGTTATAAAAAACTCTGTTGGTAACACCAAGAGCGGTAATAACGCGCCTTACGTTTATATCTTTAGTTCCGTCGTTCAATGCCATTTGCTCAACAACGTCAATTATTTCCTCGGAAATACTGTCTTTAATAAGAATTTCCACGTTTTCACCCTTTCAGCACACTGTGTGCTGTATTATATTTATCATATTTTCGCTGATTTGTCAAGTAGTATTTGACATTATGGAAAAGCGGTTTTATAATATAAAATTGAGGTGGTTCACATGCAGAAATTTCTATTTGTACATTTTAAGGAAAAAACAACACCTGACGGAGAACAGGTATATTTTGCTTTGTCGGAGGATGGGTTCAACTGGGAAGCATTAAACGGCGGGGAACCTGTTTTGTGGGCGTACTACGGCGATAAAGGTGTAAGAGATTTTACAATAACAAGATGCGAAAATAAGTTTTATATAATTGCAACAGATTTAAGCTTATCATACGGTATGCGAAATCAATACAAACATTCCTGGAAAGAAATAGGCGAAAACGGTTCAAAGTGTTTTTCTGTATGGGAAAGTGAAGATCTGGTTAACTGGAGCGAGCAGAAGCTTGTGAAAATAGGGGACGAACATTTTGGTTGTATGTGGGCGCCTGATGTTATTTACGATAAGAAACAGGGTGATTACATTCTGCATTGGTCTTCTTCACACGACTGCAATAATTTTGGCGATAAAGGCATTTATTACAGTCGAACAAAGGATTTTGAGAATTTTACATATCCTGAGGTTTTGCACCGCAGAGAAGGCAGAGATATAATTGACTCAGCCATGTATGAAGAAAATGGTATTTATTACATGTTTGTAAAGGACGGTCATCCCACAACAATCGTGATGTTGAAATCAGATAGCCCTGTTGGTCCCTGGGAAAGGGTTGAAGCCTTTGACGAAAGCATGAAAGCAATTGAGGTCGGCTTGTATGAAGCACCCACGGCTGTGAAACTTGATGACGGCAGATGGGCATTGTTTCTGGACTTTTACGGTGCTAAGGGGTTGGAGCAAGGGTATATTCCGTTTTTGAGTGAAGATATTGCAAGCGGAGTATTTACCAGAAGCGATGAAAGCTTTTCATTCCCTTACGGGTTCAAGCACGGTACTATATTATCAATTACAGAAGAAGAGTATGAAAGAATGAAAAACCATGACTGGAGCACGGTTATGGATAGGAGATAAGTTATGAAAACACAGGCTTTTGAGCTTTGGGAAAACGGAACTACCATGACATATTATGCACCTGCGGAAAAGAAAAGCCGAGGAGCTGTAATAATATTTCCCGGCGGAGGTTATTGGGGAAGAGCGGAGCATGAGGGAGAGGGCTATGCTGAATTTCTGACAGAGCACGGCATAAGTGCTTTTGTGGTTGATTACAGAGTGTATCCGGAACGTTTCCCCACAGAGCTTCTTGATGCAAGACGCGCTGTGCGTTATGTAAGATATTATGCCGAAAAGTTTGGCATCGATAAAGATAAAATTGCTGTTATGGGTTCCTCAGCAGGAGGGCATCTGGTAAGCATGCTCTGTACGTACCGTGAAGAAATTGAAGGAGAGAATGTTGACGGAATTGACAGGGAAAATTATCTTCCGGATAAGCAGATTCTTTGTTATCCTGTTATTAACCTTTACGATGAGAATGTAACACATATAGGTTCAGGAGATGCCCTTATAGGCGACAGCTTTCATAATGGCGGCGACTTCGTAAAAAGAATGCGTCTCAGTGCAAATCTTAATGCAGATGAAAATACCCCCGAAGCTTTCATATGGCATACATTTGACGACGAGCTTGTGGATGTGCGCAATACTCTCCAATATGCATCTAAGCTTCGTCAGGTTGGAGTTTGTGCGGAGGTTCACATTTTCCCTCACGGAAGGCACGGCTTAGGTCTTGCAACAGCTGAAAATAAATTTGATCCTCACGTTGCACAATGGAGCGAGCTTCTTATTAAATGGATAAAATACATTGGTTGGTGACTTAAATGAAAATGACAGAATTAAAAGACGGCATAAAAGACGGTGTGCCGATAGCCCTGGGATATTTTGCAGTATCGGTGGCTTTTGGTGTATCGGCAGTAAGAGTGGGTGTGCCCTACTGGGGAGCAACCCTTATTTCCCTTACTAATCTGACAAGTGCCGGGCAAAAAGCGGGTGTTGATGTGATGGCAGTAGGCGGCAGCATATTGCTTATTGTATTGACAACACTAATCATTAACATGCGCTACTTTCTTATGGGAGTTTCAATGTCGCAGAAGGTTGAAAGTAAAATGCCCCTTTGGCAAAGGCTTATGGTTGCCTTTGGTATTACAGATGAAATATATGCTGTGAGTATGAACAGAAAAACGGACTTAACAGCTTCATACATGGCAGGGCTTATTATTCCGCCTATTTTAGGATGGACGGGAGGGACTCTTCTGGGGTCTGTTGCTACCGGCATTATGCCGCAGACCCTTGCCGATGCTATGGGAATTGCGCTTTATGGCATGTTTATTGCGGTAATTGTACAGCCCAGCAAGGAAAATAAAAGTGTACTTTTTACTGTTGTTCTTGCAATTGTTTTAAGTGTAATTTTTACATATCTCCCTGCATTGGAGGCTCTTAATAAATGGGCTGTAATTATCATTACTGTTCTTGTAAGTGCAATTGCGGCAACTTTATTCCCTGTGGAGGATGGTGACTTAAATGAGTAACAGCTACATTTTTATGGCAATTGCCGCCATGGCATTGACAACTTACCTTGTCAGAATGTTGCCTATGGCAATATTTCGTAACAAAATCGATAACAAGTGGATAAAATCATTTTTGTATTATGTGCCATACGCAGTGCTTTCGGCAATGACCTTTCCGGCGGTGTTTTCGTCCACGGGAAGTGTTGTGGGTGCCAGCTTGGGATGTGTGGTTGCAATAATTCTGGCATACTTTAAAAGGGGGCTTTTAACCGTTGCAATTGGTGCAGCGGTAACGGCATTTATATTGCAGTTTATAGGAGTTTAAAAAATGAAAATTTTAATAATACGTCATGCGGACCCTGATTATTCCATAGACTCTTTAACTCAAAAAGGGTGGAAAGAGGCAGAATATTTGTCGGAAAAGCTTGTTAAAACAGACATAAAGGCATTTTACACTTCCACATTAGGCAGAGCAAAGGACACAGCTTCATGTACACTGAAAAAGCTTGGGAGAGAGCCTGACGGAGTTTTTGAATGGCTTAAGGAGTTTCCGCCTGTTATAAATAGACCCGATTGCGGCAGAAGTATTGCATGGGACTGGCTTCCGGGTGACTGGACCAAGATTGACGGGTTCTACCACAAAGATGAATGGGGAAACGTAGATGTGATGACGGAAGGTAAAGTAAAAGAGGAATATGACCGTGTAACCGGTGAATTTGACAATCTGATTGAAAAACACGGTTATGTACGTGAAGGCAATTATTACAGGGCAGAAAAGCCAAATAACGATACTATTGCTATATTCTGTCACTTTGGTTCGGGTTGTGTGCTTTTAAGTCATTTGCTGGGGGTATCGCCCATGGTGCTTTGGCACGGATTTTGTGCGGCGCCTTCTTCTGTTACAACTGTTACCACTGAGGAAAGACGAGAGGGTATTGCGTCGTTCAGAATGAACAGCTACGGCGATATTTCGCACCTTTATGCCAAAGGAGAAGAGCCTGCATTTGCTGCTAGATTCTGTGAAATGTACACAAATACAGACGAAAGACACGATTAAAAAACGGGGGTGTAAAAAAACTAATTGTTTTTTACACCCCCGTTTTGAGGGGATAGGGAAAATTGTTCAGAATTGACAAACCGAATGAAAACGCGGTGTCCGCCCCGCGTTTGAGCTTTGCCCGAAGCTGTACAAGGGTACTGCGAGCGGTGAGGTTTGTCGATAGCAAAAAGGCATAAAATAAGAGGAAACCATCGCTAAAATGCGATGGTTTCCTCAGACTGTCGAAAAACTTAATTTTCAAGAGTCGCGAAGGGTTCGGGAAAGA
>CAZRZU010000061.1:0-10446 GCA_964604615.1 uncultured Oscillospiraceae bacterium | reverse complement strand
TTAACGTTAACACAGAATGCCAGCTCTACTTCCAGGAAGCTACAAGAAAGTACATCGAAGAAGGTAAGGACCTTCAGGGTAAGGGCTTCGACCCCAGAAAGCTTCTTGCTCCCGGTTTTGAAGGTATCAAGCAGATAGTTAAAGAAAAAATGGAATTGTTTGGCTCTGTAAACAAGGCGTAATTCTAATTAGAAATTAACAATTTAAGGGAAACGGACGGTCTGTGACCGTCCGTTCTTGATTTTATGGAGAATGTATTGTATAATAGCTTGGTGAGGTGATTATATGAGCTTGAATAATACTCCAAAGGGTGAAAGATTGCATATAGGTATTTTCGGCAGACGTAACGCAGGGAAGTCCAGTTTGATAAATGCCATAACAAACCAGAATATTGCCATAGTCAGTGACGTAAAGGGTACCACAACAGACCCTGTATATAAGGCAATGGAGATGCTTCCCATAGGTCCCGTCATGATAATCGACACCCCAGGCATTGATGACGAGGGTGAGCTTGGCAAGGAAAGGGTAAAAGCAAGCTATCGCGCACTTAATAAATGCGATGTTGCACTTTTGGTTATTGATGCAAACTTAGGCATGACAGAATGTGACATAAAGCTGAAAGAAAAGATTGAAGAAAAGGCTATCCCTTATATAGTTGTGTACAATAAGTGTGATGACGGAAAATGCCACGGTGACGGCATATGCACCTCAAGTGTGAATAATATTAACATAGATAAGCTCAAAGAAGAAATTATAAAAGCAGCATCGGTCAATAAATCCGAAAAACAGCTTGTAGGGGATTTGATTTGCTCTGATGACGTGATACTTCTTGTTGTGCCCATTGACTCTGCGGCTCCCAAGGGCAGGCTGATACTCCCTCAGCAGCAGACCATACGTGACATACTTGACTCAGATGCCACGGTGGTTGTTGTGAAAGAAGACAAGGTTAAAGAATCGGTTGAAAAGTTCAAGCCTAAGATGGTCATATGCGATTCTCAGGTTTTTGAAAAAGTGGATAAGGACACTCCCCAAGGTGTGCTTTTGACTTCGTTTTCAATCCTTTTTGCTCGTTACAAAGGTAACCTTGAACAGAATATAGATGGCGCAAAAAAATTGGATAACCTCTCAGACGGAGACAAAATCCTCATATCGGAGGGGTGTACCCACCACCGCCAATGCGGTGATATAGGTACACAGAAGCTTCCTGCGTGGATAAGAAAACATTCAATGAAAGATGTGACCTTTGAATTTACATCGGGGGGCGAGTTCCCTGAGGATTTAACGAAATATGCTTTGGTTGTTCATTGCGGAGGCTGTATGCTTAATGAAAGAGAAATGAAATACCGTCTTGCCACGGCAAAGGATAATAATATACCTATGGTTAACTACGGTATGGCAATTGCACATATGAAAGGCATTTTAAAACGAAGTTTGGAACCGTTTGGAATAATGTTATAAAAAAGTGCGATGATTCGCACTTCAACTCCCTTAGTCCGTTTGCGGTGCCCGATCCGATTACATGTAAATAATATCACATTATGTGCATTGTTTGGCAAAAATATCAGAATTGTAACCGTTATTTAACTATATTGTAATATAGGTCTTCGCAGGTGAATAGATATAAACCCGAAAGGGGAGATAGTTTTGAGCTTAAAAAAAATAGTGGCACTTATTTCCGCGTTGACGATAATTGCGTCCTTGTGCGGCTGCGGAGGAATTTTAAACGATGAAACACCCAGCGAATCCACAGAGGTTTTGCAGGTAATTGAATAAAAATCATAAAACACCCTTTTTTGTTTGCAAAGAAGGGTGTTTTATGATATAATAAATTAAATAGTCAGGAGATGATTTTATGAAGGTTATTGACATTATTAAGGGCGAAAAGCCAAGTCTTTCATTTGAGGTTTTTCCGCCTAAAACTACGGACAAGTTTGAGTCTGTAAAAAGTGCAACAGAAGCAATCGCACATTTGAACCCCAGCTTTATGAGTGTTACATACGGTGCAGGCGGCGGCACAAGCGAATACACAGCAGACATTGCTAAGATGGTTTCCGACATGGGTGTAACAAGCATTGCACATTTAAGCTGTATTTCTTCTACAAAAAGCCAGGTGCATGCTCTTTTGGAAAAGCTTAAGGAAAAGGGTATAGAAAACATTCTTGCGCTCCGTGGTGACATTCCCCGGGGAATGGTAATTGATAACCCTGAATACAAGTATGCAAGTGAGCTTGCAAAGGAAATTAAAGATTTCGGCGGTTTTTGCATAGGCGGTGCATGTTATCCGGAAAATCACCCTGAAAGTGAAAACAGCATCAAGGATATTGAAAGCTTGAAAATTAAAGTTGAAAACGGCTGTGAGTTTTTGACAACCCAGATGTTTTTTGACAATAACATTCTCTACAACTTTATGTACCGACTTTACCGCGGGGGAGTGGACGTGCCTGTTGTGGCAGGTATTATGCCTGTTACAAATGCGGCGCAGATTAAGCGCATTTGCTCGATTTCGGGAAATACTCTGCCCCAGAGGTTTTTAAGGCTTGTTGACCGCTATGGGGATAACCTTGATGCAATGAAGCAGGCAGGTATTGCATATGCAACAGAGCAGATTATTGACCTTTATGCAAACGGAATAAATGCGGTGCATGTGTACAGTATGAATAAGCCCGACGTGGCAGAGGCTATTCAAAAGAATATATCGGAGATAATAAAATGATAGAAAAAGGCATTTACAAACATTTTAAAGGTAATAAGTATGAGGTTTTAGGCATGGCAAAACATTCCGAAACATTGGAAGAAATGGTTGTTTACAAGGCGCTCTACGGTGAGGGCGGCATATGGGTGCGCCCTGTCGGTATGTGGGAAGAAGAGGTTGAACACGAGGGCAAAATAGTAAAAAGGTTTGAGAAAATATGAAATACGGTAAAATAGTTCAGGGTATATTTTTAAACCGTCCCAATCGCTTTATTGCCAATGTTTTAATTGACGGGAGAGAGGTTGTCTGCCATGTGAAAAACACCGGCAGATGCCGTGAGCTTTTGCGTGAGGGGGTAAGGGTTTTTCTTGAAGAAAGTAATAAACCCGAAAGAAAAACAAAATATGACCTTGTTGCAGTATACAAAGGTGATGTGCTTTACAATATCGATTCGCAGGCTCCCAATAAGGTTTTTGGGGAATATATCACAAAGCTATTTGACAACGTTACCCTCGTAAAACCCGAATGTAAATATAAAAATTCAAGGTTTGATTTTTATGTGGAATATGATAATAAAAAAGCTTTTGTTGAAGTGAAGGGTGTTACATTGGAAAAAGATGACGTGATGCTTTTTCCCGATGCACCTACCCAAAGAGGTGTTAAACACCTTAACGAGCTGTGTGAGTGTGTTGGCGAGGGGTATGAAGCATATGCAGTTTTTGTTATTCAGGCGGACGCAGGGAAGTATTTTACCCCTAACTCGGATACCCACCCCGAGTTTGCAGAAGCCTTGAAAAACGCAAAAGACAAGGGGGTAAATATTGTTGCTTTAACATGCCGCGTTTACCCGGATATGCTTGAAATAAAAGGTTTTCTTGAGGTGAGGATATGAAATATAAAGAGGCATTAAAAAAGCTGAAATGGCAGAACTTTGCTGTTTTACTGGTTGCAGGCTTGATAAACGCATTTGGTGTTACTGTGTTTTTGTCGCCCGTAAACCTTTATGACAGCGGTATATCTGGTACATCAATGCTGCTGGGACAGCTTACACCCGAGTATCTCAGCTTGTCGTTCTTTCTTATTGTGCTGAACGTGCCGCTGTTTTTATACGGACTGAAAAAACAGGGCATGACATTTACCGTTTACTCTGTGTTTGCAGTATGTGTATATTCAATCGGCGCTTGGCTTATAACCGACGTGCTGCCTGTTGATGTGAGCATGGCATCACCGTTGGCAGGTCAGGACTTGCTTTTGTGTGCGCTTTTCGGCGGTATGATATCAGGTGTGGGCTCGGGTCTTACAATTCGTTACGGCGGAGCTATTGACGGTATCGAAGTTATGGCAGTTATATTTGCAAAAAGGCTTGGGGTGTCGGTAGGCACCTTTGTAATGGTATATAACGTGTGCTTGTACATAATTGCGGGAATTATAGGCTCAAGCTGGATTTTGCCCCTTTATTCAATAGTTACGTATATGGCAGCGCTGAAAACCGTTGACTTTATTGTTGAAGGCTTGGACCGTTCAAAGTCTGTTATGATTATAACGGACAACCCCGAAGAAATATGTGCTGCATTGATGGAAGAGTTTGAAACAGGCGCAACTAAAATTGCCGCAAAGGGCGGTTATTCGGATATGGATAAAACAGTTATCTATTTTGTTGTAAACCGTTTTCAGATTTCAAAAATGCGAACCATTGTACATTCCATTGACCAAAATGCATATATGACAATCAGCGAAGTGGCAGATGTGTTCAAAAGTACAGGTACAAAACAGTAAAGATAAAAAAACACAAGGAAGTAGAAAAATGAAAAAAGTATTATCGTTTTTTATTGCTTTTACTATTATATCAGCGCTTTTGCCGGAAGGTATACTAAATGCCGTGGCGGAAGGTGCAACGGAAAAAACCGTTATGGCTAAATATGAATTTGAAGATTCGGATTTTCTCGAGGGGAGCATAGTTTCAGACTCTTCGGGCAACTGTTATGATGCCCTTGTGGCTGCAGGCAATCTCTCTGCAACAGACGGTGTTTACGGTAAGGGCATTAATTTTAACGGTAACGGTTACATAGAACTGCCGTGGGAGCTTGTTGACAATGTGAAGAACTCTTCAGCTGTTACCATATCAGCTTTTGTGAAAAAGCTTGGGTTGCAGCATCAGTTTTTGTTTTCTGCATCGGGAAAGCATCTTAGTTCAAACAGAACAAGCATTGGTATTATAGACGCATATAACTACCGTTACGAGGGCGGAACAAGTGATAATATTACAACAGGGCAGAGAACCGTGACCGATGAGGAGTTTGTTTCCCTAACTGCTGTTCTTGATTTTGAGGGCGGTAAGGGTGTGCTGTATATTGACGGTGAAAGGGTAAGTGAGGGTAATATAACCTCGGACTTTAACCATGTGGGAACTTTGGTGGCAGGTATTGGTGTTTCTCCCTGGAATGACCCTTACTACAAAGGGCATGTTGATGAATTTACAATTTATAACGGTGCGTTGACAGACGAAGAGGTTCACCGTGTTGCAGGTAAAATGAGTTTAACTCCTGTTTACAAAGACAGTGAAAGCGGACGGGAATATCGGGGCGAAACGGTAAAAAGCTTTCCCGGACTGGAAGTAAGCTTTGCCAAAATTGCAAAAGATGATGTGAATTTCTATAACTACACAGCAACAGGTGACAGCCTCACTGCGGTTGTTGAATATAATGCCGAGGGTAGCTATGATTACATAATTGACAGTACATCGGAAAAAAATGCTGCACTTAAAATTGCAGATTACCTTACAATCGGCGGAGACTGCTCGGAAGATGAAATAACACTGCCAGACAAAGTTACAGAATATGAAGAAAGCAGTGTAACATGGATAAGCAGCAGTGAGTACGCAGAGGTTTACGGCAATAATGTAATATTTACAAAGAGTGAAATCACAAGAAAAATTGTGCTTACAGGAACAATAACATATGAGGGCGAAAGCTGCTTAAAGGATTTTGATGTTTTAGTACATGCAAATGATTGTCTGCCCACTGACGCGGACATAGCTACCGATATAAATAAAATGGGCTATGTTGCAACAGACAGCAAAAACCTTATTGACAAAGAAATGTTTGACTATACCTGTAATACTTATACGGGCTGGACAACAGGCGGCGAAGCGCTCAATGACAACTTTAGCATTTCAGAGGGCTATAACGATTGCGGAGCAGTCTTTGCAGAAAGCATTGGTTTAAGTACGGCGATAGGTAGTATAAACCCGTATATTCCTCTTCCCGAGCATACAGGGGAGGAAACCTTTATAATCACCTTTGCGGCATATGCTCCCTCTTATGCGAGCATTGAATGGTCAAAGATTGTACTTTGTGATGAAAACGGCAATGTCACCACAACCGTAAGCGGCAGCTTTGACGGTGCAAATTACAAATACGGTGTTAAATGCTCTCCCGATTGGACAATAAACCGTGTTGCGTTTACCCCTGCCGAAAGTGATAAATACATACGTATATTAATCGGCTGGGCAGAAAACATCGGGATTGATAACATATCAATCGTTAGAGCCGAAAAAAAGATGATTACTGTTTCCGAAAGATATGTGGACAACTCAACTGCTTATGATGAAGAGCCTGTTGTGTTAGAGTGGGGAGAGGAGAGTTATTCTCTTCAATACGGTGAAAGCTATACTTCCCGACAGATACCCTCAAGCATTATTTATGAGGGTGAAGAATATGTGCCCATATCGGATAACAATCCACGGGAGATAGATGTAAAAGAGGATAGCCTTGTTATTGATTACAAGTATGCGAAGGCGGATGAACTGTTTGTTCACCCGGGTGTGTTAAACACTCAGGCTGACCTTGAGCGAATAGCACAGAAAGTTAAAAACGGCGAAGAGCCGTATCTTTCGGCATATAATGCCATGCTGGAAAACGGCTATGCACAGATAGGAATGCCTCGGGCTACAGAGGTTGTGTCCAGAGGCGGAAGCGGCGACAACTGTGCGCTCTTTTATCAGGACGTGGCAAGGGCTTACTTTTGCGCCATACGTTGGAAAATTGAAGGAGACACCGCCTACGGTGACTGTGCCAGAGATATACTGAATGCCTGGTCTCACACCCTCAAAACAGTTACGGGTAATGCGGACAGATACCTGGCAAGCGGGCTTTACGGTTATGAAATAGCGGCAGCAGCCGAAATAATGCGCGATTATCCCGGCTTTGAACGTGACCGTATGCAGAAAATGCTTTTGGAGGTGTTTTATAAGCCTCTTATTGAAAGATTTTTGTATTCCAATGAATACGGCAGCGACCATAACGGAGCCAACATTACAAACTATTGGGCTAACTGGGATTTGTGCAACATGGCGGCGGCAACTGCCATAGGTGTGTTCTGTGACAGACGTGATATTTACAACAGAGCCCTTGAATATTATAAGTTCGGTCCCGGTAACGGTTCTGTGTTTAATACTGTACCAAAGCTTTACGAGGCAGAAGAAAGTGTATATAACATACCAATAGGTCAGTGGCAGGAAGCGGGCAGAGACATGCCTCATACTGAACTTGGCATAGGTATAATGGCTACAATGTGTGAAATTGCATGGAATCAGGGCGATGACTTATACGGTTGGGCAAACAACCGATTTATGTACGGTGCAGAATATATTGCTCAGTATCAGTTAGGAAACGATGTTCCCTTTACTACATATAACTGGCGTTCGGGTCAGGGCGGAGGCAGTTGGAGTGAGCATAGTGTAATTGCAGGGCGCGGCAATACCAGAAATGTGTGGGAAATGGTTTATAATCACTATGTTAACCGCATGGGCTATGACTTGCCGGCAGTTACGGCGATAGCCGAAAAAACCCGACCTGAGGGAGGCCCGGGAGGTCATGCGTCGAGCTTTGACTATTTCGGATTTGGTACACTTTTGTATACGCGTGAATATGACGAGTCGCTTACGAAAGCAAAGCTCCCTGAAAGTAATATTAAAGAAGGAATTTACCGCATTACAAGCCGTGGAACAGGCAGTGCTCTTACCGATGTAAACGGGTCTGTTTTGCAGTATGCCCCAGATGAGACAAACAAGAGTCAGCTTTGGGAATTAGCTGACCTTGGCGGCGGTATTTACACCGTTACAAATGTTAACAGCGGAATGACAATGTGTGTTGAAAACGGAAGCTATGCCAACGGGGCTTTGATTAAGACGGATAATTACAGCGGCAGGTTTTCACAGCAGTTTGCATTCTTAACCTTTGAAGAAAATTATTATGAGGGATATTACCGCATTGTGCCTGTTCACAGCGGACTTAGTTTAGATGTTTTAAACTCTCTTAAAGATGACGGAACAGAAATACTTCAATACACTTACGGCACAGCATATAATCAGCAATGGGAGCTTACACTTGTGGAAGAAAAGAACACTGAGGCACCTGAGGCTACAAATACTGAAATTGAAGTCTCTTTGAAAAATGATGAAGAGGAGAGCAGAAATTTTATAGTATTCAATGGGGTTTATAACGATGGAATATTGATGCGTGTTAAATCTGCAAATGTAACTGTTCCTGCAAAAAGTGAAATGGTGCAAACATTCAGGTTGTGGGTAAGCTCCGATGAATATGTTAAGACTTACGTGTGGGATAAAAATTTATCCCCTATTAAAGGGCTTGATTGATTCAAGCCCTTTTTTTGACGGGAATTTAAGCTTGAATGTTTACAAAATTAGGTATATAATTTTATGTAACTATGTGGGGTAGAAACCCCGTAATTGGAGGAGATAACATGAAATTAAGGCTTAAATCTGTAATATCGTTGCTTGTGGTAATGGCAATGGCATTATCGGTTTGCCCTGCCGTAGGCTTTGCGGCAGATGTCACGTATTTAACACGTGATTTGAACTCCGGCAGTTCAACCGAGGTTGCGCTTGCCGATTATTCACTTTACGAAACTGACCATTTTGTGGTTATTTATGACACCGACGGTGCAAATACCATCACAAATAGTCAGCTTAAAACCCTTGGGGAAACCTTAGAGAATTGCTGGGCACTTTTCATTGACAAAATGGGCATGGAGCCCACAAGTACATCTGTGCTTGACAGCGGCGATAAGGAAACCCAGTACAAAACAAACGTAGTTGTTATGGGTACAGGTGTTGATAACTACTACCTTGGTGCAGGGGAATGGGGCGCATACGGCTCTGTTGACACAGCAGGCTACCCTTACTTTATGTGCTCGGTAACAGCTATTACATCACCTACTGTTGTTGCACATGAATTCGGTCATGCGGTTCACTATGCACAGGGCGACAACGCATGGGAAAATAACATTTATCTTGGTCCCTGGTTCGAGGCTGTTGCAAACTGGTTTGCAGAACAGTATATTTATGAATATATGGACTCTTCTACAACACAGATGTCGCACTTATACTTAAGAGAGGGTCATCTTACAAAGATGAACGGCCGTGGCTACTACGAAGCATGGCCCATACTCCAGTACCTTACAGAAGACCCCGATTCAACAGGTGTGTATGGTTCAACCTTTGTTCAGAAGCTTCTTAGCTACGACTCAGGCAGTACAAGTACACTTTTCTGGGAAGTATTGGAGGCTAACAACGGTGATTTGACGGTTGCCGATACTGTTGGTATGTATGCTTCTCATATGGCTGATTTAGACTTTAATAATAAGAGCCGATATGATACAGCTGTTAACAATGTGATGAACGGAAGCTTTTTCTGGCAACAGAGATACACAATGCTTGAAGAAAAGGGAGAAGAGGCAAATACATATATAGTTCCCTCCGAAAGAGTGCCTCAGGCAATGGGTTATAACATTATTCCCCTTGATTTTACCCCAGGCACAGTTTCTGTTACATTAAATGCTGAAACTGATGTGGAGGGTGCTGACTGGAGAGCGAGACTTGTTAAGGTATCAAGCAGCGGAACATCGACTTATTCCGACCTCTTTAGCGCAGGCGAAACAATGAGTATTACTGCATCAAGCGGTGATGAATTGTACCTCACAGTTGCGGCTACTCCCACACTTGACTCTATGGCTCGCCACACTATTACAGGCTGGGCAACTCATTCCACAGAAGCAAATTTCCCTTATGAAAATAAAACACAGTATCCTTACAGTGTAGCACTTAGTGGTGCTACACCTATGACAAGACCCACACCCAGTGGCACTTTCAGAACACATTCAAACGGTGGCGGTAAGGTTGCAACAACAGCTTCTGTTGCATCTACAGCTTATGTAGGACCTAACGCAGTTGTTATGGGCAGTGCAACAGTAAGTGGCAATGCAATTATTGACGGCTGGGCAATCGTTGCAGGCAATGCCACAGTATCAGGTAACGCATATGTTGGTGACTATGCCGTTCTCTTTGACAGAGCAGAGGTAACTGACAACGCAAGAGTTATTGAAAATGCATGCTTGTATGTTGACTATACGGCAAAGGGCAATGCTGTTATAAAGGGCTCTACATTAGGTCTTTACAACGGTACTGCAGGCGGTGAAGCAGTTACATACGGTGACTTCTTTGAAGATGCAGGGCTTACAATTGCGGGTGGTGCATTTTCAGGCTACCACACTGCAAACGATAGTACATATACAAAGACTATTCAGTCTGCTTACGTTCGTCCCTACGTTGTAAACCTACGTTCAAGGTACGAATTTGAAAACAATCTTCGTGATACATATTCCTACACAGACCTTTATGGTGTAGATGTTGAATTTGAGGACGGATGCGCAGTATTTGACTCGGAGAGTTACGT